>JAHDWH010000150.1 GCA_023384455.1 Caldilineaceae bacterium
TTTCCGTACTTTCCGCTCAATCCGCGTTCTATTCTGTGCTACTCCGACAAGCTGCCAGGGAGGGAACTGAATCGACTCCTCCCCCACAGTGGGGGAGGTTGGGTGGGAAGTGGATCGACTCCTCCCCCACAGTGGAGGAGGTTGGGTGGGGGTGAGCAGTTACAACCAGAGAGGGATAGCAAATGCAAGCAGAAACAAGCGCAGCGGTCAGAAAGCTGGATCAGGACGTGGAGCGGGTACTCATCGACGAAGCCTCTCTGAAGCGACGGCTGGCAGAGCTGGGCGCGGCTATCACCACCGCCTATGCGGGCAAAGACCTGCTGCTAATCGCCGTGCTCAAGGGCAGCGTCCTCTTTCTGGCGGACCTGATACGCTGCATTCCCATCCCCCACGAAATTGATTTTATGGCAACCAGTAGCTACGGCGCAGGGGTGCAGAGCAGCGGTGTTGTACGTATTCTCAAAGACCTGAACAAACCCATCGAAGGTCGCCACGTGCTGCTGGTGGAAGATATCATCGACAGCGGCCACACCCTGGCCTATCTCAGCGGTCTGCTGGCGGCGCGCAACCCAGCCAGCTTGCAGATTGTCACCCTGCTGGACAAGCCCGACCGCCGGGAGGTGGCTATTGATGTGGCCTGGACCGGCTTCTCTATTCCCAATGAATTCGTAATCGGATACGGGCTGGACTACGACGAGTGTTATCGCAACCTGCCCTATATCGGGATTCTCAAACCAGAGGTCTATTCCCTCTCCGAGACAGGCGAACCCGCGGAGTAAACCCGATGACGCCCTGGCCCTTTGTCAGAAGTTCAACCGCTGATAGAAAGCGTGTTTCGCTGGCTCTATTGCGCGGATTTATCTTCACCCTCCTGCTTGCCTGGGGTCTGCTCGGCCTGCTGGCAGCGCCCCCCGCCCTGGCCCAAAGCCCCACCACCTACACTGTTCAACCCGGCGACACCCTGGGCGTGATCGCCACCCGCTTCGCTGTCGAGCTGGAACGGCTGGCCCAAGTCAACGGCATCACCGATGTCAATCTGATTTCGGCAGGACAGGTGTTGGTCATCCCCGGCCCGGATAGTCTGCTGCCGGTCATTGGGGCCTACCCCGGCGACGCCCTGGCCGATGTGGCTGCCCGGCTCGGTCTCAATGTCGAACAATTGGCCGCGCTCAATCAGATGGATGTTGCGGAACGACTTTTCCCCGGCCAACCCATACAGCTTCCGCCGGGCACAACCGGGGCGCAAGAACTGCGTTTTGGCCCGGTGACCGCCGTCAGCCTGACCGCACAGATTGTGCAGGGCCAGACAGGACGGCTGACCGTACAGAGCAGCCGCGGGATACAACTGACCGCGACCTGGAACGGCTTGCCCCTGGGCCTGCAACCGCTGGAGAGCGCGGACGGTCTTCCCCGCCAGGTGGCATTTCTGCCCACGCCAGCCCTGCTTGGCCCGGGGCGTTTCCCGGTGGAGATTGGCTATCACGCGCAGGAAGGGCTGGTGATCAGCCGCACCTTTTCGGTGCCGGTGGTGGCCGGTGTCTATGACAGCCAGCTGATCGAATTGCCCGACGGCAAGGGGGGGCTGCTCGATCCCGAATTCACCCAGCCGGAGATCGAAAAACTCTACGCGCTCTGGTCTGTGGCCAAAACGCCCCTGGGCTGGACAGAACCCTTCTCCCGGCCCATCGGTCTGGAATTTCCCACCACCAGCCCCTATGGCACCCGGCGCAGCTATAACGGCGGCCCCTACGCCAGCTTTCACGCGGGGCAGGATTTCGGCGCACCGGCGGGTATCACCGTCACCGCACCGGGAGACGGCATTGTCGTATTGGCAGAGCCGCTCAATGTACGGGGCAACGCGGTGCTGATCGATCACGGCGCGGGCCTCTACACCGGTTACTGGCATCTGAGCGAAATTTTTGTGGGGGCTGGTCAGTCGATAACTGTAGGGGAAGCGCTGGGTCTGGTGGGCACTACCGGGCTAAGCACAGGCAACCACCTCCATTGGGAGATGCGCATCTATGGCGTAGCTGTGGACCCGCTGCAATTTCTGGGGGAAAGTATCGGGGCGTGGGGTGTGGGGAACAGGCAATAAAGAGCGGGGAGCGGATGACTGCTCCCAGTCCCCGCTCCCCGCTCCCCACTCTCCAATCACTCTATTCGTCGTCGTTGTCGTCGTCGTCGTCGCGTCCGATGACCTCAGGCTCCATTTCCTCTTCGATCTCGATATCCTCTTCCACTTCCACAGCCTCGGTTTCGGTGCGGCTGGCAATCAGACTGAAGATCGGTTCATCGCCCTCACCCAGATACGTTACGCCAGGAATAGCGGGCAGATCGGCAACGGTAATGCGATCCATCTCTTCGCTCAGAATGCTGATGTCCACTTCGATGTGGGCCGGAATATCCGACGGCAGGGCCTCGATCTCCACATCGGAAAGACCCTGAATCAGCACCATTCCGACAATACTGCTGGAGAGATGGCCCACAGCCATCACAGGCACGGGCACCTGCTGCTTCACCAGCATATTCACGGAGTAAAAATCGGCGTGGATGGGTGTGCGCCGAACGGGGTGACGCTGTACTTCCCGCAGCAGCACATTGTGCAGACCGCCATCTTCCATATGCACCTCCACAAGCTGGGTTGCTCCGCCGATTTGGAGAAGACGTTCCAAACTCATGGAATTTACCTGCGCATTGACTGGCTGCTGTCCCTGGCCATAAATGACCACCGGGACCGCGCCATCGCGACGCAACTGCTTTACCTGATTCCCGGTTGCGCTGCGCAATTGGGCGTCAATTTTCAATTCTGACATACAAGCCACTCCTCTGGTATCAATTCGCGGTTAAACGCTTTACATAACAATTAAACAAAAACCAGCCTTCCGGTCTATCAGAGTGTTTCCGGAAAGGCGCTCTTCGTCAAATTCTAACGGGATCTGCGCCGAAATAGAAGACCCAGCATCCCCAGGATGAGGGCAAACCCAGCGCCGAAGGCCGCCGCAGCCTGAGGGCTGAGAAAAGTCTTGACGTCCCCCTCGACCTGACCGGCCAACAGCAATCCCACAGTCACACCGTTGGCCTGGACCCGCTCCCCGGCCAGCGCGCCCACTGTCCCGGCGTGGATGCTAACCGTCTTGCCAGCTACTGCGCCGGCAACCGAATCGTGCATTTCCAGGGAATCCACCTGGGCCCCGGCCACCGCGGATTCGTCCATCTTCAGCGCGTGAGCACGCACAGTCCGGGCCGCGGAGTTGTGCATGCGCACCTGCCCGCCCTGGATTTCGCCCACGGACGAATTCCTGACCTCAACCACCTCACCCGTGAGGGAGGCGCTCAAATCTTCGGCTGCCTCATCCAACGGGTTACCGGACTGTCTGTTTTGGGATTCTTCAGTCATTAGTTGCCTCCCGGCGCTCTCTTTTGCCCAACGGCGCAAAGCGCGACGAGTAGTATACCCGACCGGACGGGGTGGCGTCAATTTTGCCGCTTTGGAAAAGAGATGTGATACCATTTGCCTATGACGATCCCGCTTCCGCCAGCGCCTAAACCCCGTACATCCGCACCGTCCGCCAGGTGGTTGGGTCTTGGCTCACTCCTCTCTCTGGCCGCGGCGGTTGTCTGGCTGCTCTGGGCTTCTGTGGGGCCAGTGGCCCAGCCGCCGAATTCGCCCCGTTTGGTGACCGCTCTGGAGAGCGGCGTTGTGGCAGCAATGGACAGCCCGCTCTTTCGCTACAGCCCCGGCTGGCGCACCTCTGCCCTGGGCGCAGACCCTTCCGAGCCGGCCAATCCGTGGGACGAACCGGCCGGCGAGGTGGCTTTCTCCTACACAGGCAAGGCGCTGGCCCTCCAATTGGCGGTGGGTGACTATTGGGGCTATCTCTTCGTAACCGTAGACGGCGCGCCGGCCAACCGTCTGGCTGTGATTCCCGGCAACCAGGACAGCCGAGGCGAAGAGGCCGGTTACAAACCATTTCTGGCCCCGGAACGCCAGAGCGCCGACGGCGCGGCCCTGGTCTGGCTTCCTGTACACCAGGCAGACGACGACGGCCCCCACGCAGTCCGTCTGGAAGTCTGGCGCAGTTGGGGTCAGTTTCCCCTGCGCGGTGTCGCCATAGACGCGCTGCCCGTCCCGCGTCCCCGTTGGCCCGCCGGGCTGCTGGGATTGCTGGGGCTGGCAGCGATTATCTTCGGGTTTCAGAATAGAACGCGGATACAGCGGATTGGGCGGATGGCCGCGGATGACAGCCCAGGGATTTCTTTCCCGGTCGTCCGCCTGTTCCGCCCAACCCGCGTTCTGTTCCAAAGCAGTGGGGTTACGCTCTGGCTGCTCCGGCTGTGGCCGGGCGCGCTGCTGCTGGTCGGCGGGGGCGTGGCCCTGGAGAGCTGGCTGCTGACCGATGTGGGGCTGGGCTTGCTGGCCCTAGCTGGGCTACGCCGGGCCGAAGTGTGGGTGGCTGCCCTGCTCTTTGGCCTGCCCTTCTATCTGCATCCCCTGCCCATTCTGCCCGGCCGCAGTCTGAATCTCATCGAAATCGGCGTCTGGGGCGGTCTGCTGCTGGTGGGGCTGGGAAGATTGGGGACTGGGAACGGGGAGGCGGGGAACGGGGCGAAACCCAACACCCACTACGCACTACGCACTACGCACTACGTCTTCCTGCTTCTCCTCTGGTCACTCCTCTCTGCCCTGGCCGCCGAATACACCCCCCTGGCCCTGCGCGAATGGCGCACCCTCTTTCTGGCTGCGGGCGGCTTTGCCCTGCTGCTGGCCGGGGTTTTCGCGCAGACCGACGACCCGGCCCGCACCCGGCGGCTGCTTTTCAGCGTCTGGCTGGCCGGAGGGACGGCGGTGGCTCTGATTGCGCTCTGGCAATTTGCCTTCGACCAGATGCTGATCCAGGCCGAAGGTGTGCTGCGGGTGCGGGGTCTCTACGGATCGCCCAACAATCTGGCCCTCTATTTGGAGCGGACGGTGGCGGTGGGGGTTGGCTATTGGGTATTGCGTATTGCGTATGTAGCAAACCCGCGGGCACATTTTGTACGTAATACGCAATACGTCATACTTCTTCTGCCCCAACTGGCCGCGCTGGTGCTCACTTTCAGCAAAGGCGCGCTCTTTTTGGGCCTGCCGGCGCTGCTGCTAGTGTTGGGTGTTGGCGGCGCGTTGCTGATGAAACGGCAGGGAAGATCCCTGGCCTGGCTCTGGTGGCTGGTCGGCATTGGCGGGGTGATCGGCGCGGGTCTGCTGCCTTTTCTAGGCACAGAACGTTTTCGGCTGCTATGGGAGTTTGGCCCGGGCAGCACGGGCGGGCTGCGCCTCCAACTTTGGCGCAGCGCCTGGGCAATGGCCCTGGACCATCCCTGGCTGGGAGTGGGGCCGGACAATTTCCTCTACGCCTACCGCAGCGGCTACATCCTGCCCGGGGCCTGGCAAGACCCCAGTCTGAATCACCCCCACAATTTTGTGCTGGACTGGTGGACCCGGCTGGGCTTGCCCGGTCTGCTGCTGGCTGCGCTCTGGGTGGGGGGCGCGGCGCGGCGGCTATGGCGGCAGACAGTGGCAGGGCAAGAGAACGGGGCCCTGGCATTGGGCTGTCTGGCAGCCATCGCCGGGGCACTGGCCCACGGGCTGATCGACGCCTCCTTTGCCCTGCCCGATCTGCTGATTGTATGGGTCTTTCTACTCTACCCATTCTGGGAAAATCAGCAATGAAAAACGGACGCTGATTTTTGTAACCCGAACTGTTAGGCTGTTCCGAAGAAATAAGTATCCACGTTTTCACTTGGCACTCGACTGGAACCTTCCTGTTACAGCCCAGAACGAGGTCATTAATTTTTCGGAACAGCCTTAGTTCGGGCTGGCGCAAGCTAACAGCTTGCGTTACAGGGCTATTTACACAACAGGCCACACGACCGGCTGACACCGGTAACGACGAAAATATTGTACGTCGGACTGTTAGTCCGACTGGCCTGTTCTATTGCAGGTCGGACTGACAGTCCGACGTACGAATGGCTATTTACACATCAGTCAGACAAGCTGCCAGCGGCCATCGCCAAAGGATACCCGCACCTCTTGCTCTGGCTGAAGGTAGACAACCGCGCTTTCGCTGACGACCTCCCGGGTGCCGGCCTGGGCCATCAGCGGGCCGCGCACCTCGGCCAGATAGCGCTGCTGGGCAGAATCGGGCAGATGGCGCAGATGGGTGCGGTAGAGTTCCGTCTTGCCCAGCGCCACCCGCAGCCAGGCGTTACCCCGCCAACGCCAGCCCATATAAATCGCCTCCAGCACCACCCCCACGGCCAGGGCAATCCAGACCCCCAACGATCCCATCCCCACCGGAAAGGCCAGCACCCAGGCCAGAGAGACGGCCACCAGCGCTCGCGTCACCATTGTACTGATCAGACCGGGAACCGAATCCCCCGCGCCGCGTAGGGCGCCGTTGGCAACCATCGCCAGCGCGCTCAGGGGCAGGACGACGGTATTGATGCGAAAGTAAGTCGTCCCCGTCGCCAGCAACACCGGATGGCTGCTGGGGTCAAAGAGGCGGATGATGGCCGGGGCAAAGATGATAATCGGCAGGGCCAGGACAGCCATTACGCCCAACCCCAGCCAGATCGCCATATTGCCCCGCAGCCGGGCCTCGTCGGGCTGCCAGCGACCCAACGCCTGCCCCACCAAAGAAGTTGCCGCCACATTCAGGGCCAGACCGGGCATAAAGACCAGCGCCTCCACCTGAAAACCGATAGCCAGCGCGGCCGCGCCGTAGGTGCCCACTTCGGTCGAGGTGATGATGCCCAGCACCAGCAGCCTCGAGCCGTTGCGAAAAAGCCCCTGCACCCCAGAGGGCACGCCGATTTCAAAAATATCTTTGAATAGCTGCCAGTCCGGGCGGTAGCTGCCGGGCAAAATCTTTACTTCGTGCTTGCCCGCATAGAAGAGGAAGAAGACGACAGCCACGCCGGTCCCTCTGGCGATGACAGTGCCCAGAGCTGCACCGGCCACCCCCATAGCCGGAATAGGCCCCATCCCGAACATCAACACAAAATTGAGCAGCACATTCAGTACATTCAGGCTGCCGGTCAGGATCAGCGGTGTGACCATATCCCCTGCGCCCTGCATCAGCCGGTTGAAAACCATATTCAGCACCAGAAAGGGGGTGCCCAGAAAGATGATGCGCAGGTAGGAGAGTCCCAGCGCCACCGCTTCCGGCTCGCCCCCGCTGTTAACCAGCGAAAGCAGGGGCCGGGCCAGCAGCAGCCCCAAGACCGTCAACACCAGAGAGATGAGCACCCCAGAGGAGATGGCCTGGCGGGTCACAAAGCTCATACGCGCCGGGTCCCGTGCGCCTTTGGCCTGGGCTATCATTGTCATCGCGCCGGCAGCCACCGAAAGCAGCATCACCAACACCAGCATGCGGATGGCACTGCTCAGACCCACCGCGGCAATGGCGATCGGTCCCAGGCGGCCCACCATAAAAACATCAATCGTATCCACCAGCGATTGGAGAAGATTGGTCAGGATCACCGGCAGGGCCAGTTTCCACACTTCCAGCAGCAGCGCCTTGCGTTTGCTCCACGAGACAGGCTCTGTCCGGCTGCTCTCCGCTGCGGTGACGAGAGGGGTGCTTGTCATTGGGGGGATTCCTTCTAAATCGGTTTTGATCCGTCCAGTATAGGATAACCACAAAGGGGAGAAGGGGTGACAGGGTGACAGGGTGACAGGGTGAAATCCGTGTCAATCTGTTTTATCCGTGTCAATCTGTGTCCTTCTTTTTCTTCTTTGTGGTTCAGATTATAGAGAGTCGAAAGAGTTCGGCCGCGGTTTCGCCCAGGATGCGCTCGGCGTCGCACGGGGTGAGGAAGGGCAGCCCCTCCCGGATCAGACGCAGTTCGTCGGCCAGGGAGAGCCAATTGTGCCGGGTGCGGTGCTGGCCGGGATAGCCCGTGCCCCAGACTGTGCGCTCTGTGCCGAAGGCGTCCAGCAGGGCGCGGATGAAGGGGTGAACATCGGCAAAAGGGAAGGGCTGCCGGGAGCGCCCTTTCACATCGGAGAGTTTGAAACGGATGTTGGCGTGGGTGGCCAGGTCCAGAATCGGCTGGAACCCGGCCATATCGCTGCCAATTTCCGGGTAGCCCATGTGGTCCACAATCAGGCGCAGATGGGGATAGCGGGTGGCGATGGCGGCCAACTGATCGGCCTGGGCCGCGCGCAGATGGAATTGGAGAATGGCGTCCAGTCCGGCCAGTTCCTCCCACAGCCCGTCGTTCTCTGGACGCAACAGGACTTTCTGCTCCGGGTAGTACATCGGGTGGAAACGAAAGCCTGCCAGCCCCCGCTCCTGTACCCAATAGCGGGCAAGCGCAGCGTTCTCCGGGTCAAGCGGATCCAACAGCCCCATCCCCACAAAACGGTCGGGGAAACGGGCCACCGAATCGGCGATGTAGCCGTTGTCCCAGGTGGACCAGCTTGTCTGCACCAGCACAGAACAGTCCACGCCGTGGGCGTCCATCTCGGCCAGCAGTTCGTCGGCCGTGCCCGGTTCGTCGGGCAGGGCTGTCCAGTTGGGCGCGGTGGGGCCGACGGGGTAACGGGGCGGGTCAATCTCCCAGACGTGGACGTGGGTGTCGATGATCATTGGGTCACCTCCACCCGCTGCCCACCCCGCCAACTCTGCCCCGGCGAGAGACGCACAGGCGTGCCCACCACCCCCGCTTCGATGCAGAGCATCCGCCGGTAGCCCTCCGGCTGCATATCCGGGATGCGCGAAGCCCGCTCCACACCGGGATTCCACAGGACGATATCGGGGAAATTCTCATTCGTCAGGCTGACGGCCCGGGACCCTTCCCGCACAACCGCCTTCTGTGCGCCGTAATAGACCCGGCCTGCACCTTCCGGCCCAAAGCCCGTCAAGCGCTCGGTCTGGGGCATTTCCCGCTTTTCGGTGAAAGTATTTTTGTAGGGAATGCCGACAAAGCCTTCGACAGTCGTCTGGAAAATGTCTTCCAGACGCAGATACGTGTGGAGCGCGCCGCTGAAGGTAAAGTCGGCATTGCCGGTGTTGGTGACGGCGAAGGCGATGCCCAGCCGCTGCCCGCCGACGGTGACGCCCATCTCGGCGGCGAAGGGATGGGGCCAGAGGGCACGGGTGGCCGGGCTGTCGGTCAGGCGCAGGGTGGCGGTGACAGCGCCGCCGACGCCAGCAGCCACGCCCGCCAATTTCCAGGGAACATTGCGGGCGAAGCCGTGGGGTTGCAGAGGGCCTTCCCCAGAGAATTGGGGCCAACAGACAGGCACGCCGCCCCGGATAGCCTCGCCGGGGGCAAAACGGGCCGTGCGGCTCAGGAATAGCTGCTCCTCACCGCCCGCGGGAATCCAGGAGGTGACGTGCGCTCCCTGTAAATAAATCTCCGCCCGCGCGCCGTCGGGTCCGGCCAGGAGGATTTTGGGCAGTCCCCCCGCGCCGGGGAGGATGGGGGTAGGGATGGATTGGGGCATTGGCTGACTCCGCTGGAGGTGGGATGCTGAGATAATAGGAGAAGGATAGCGCCGGTGGGGATTTTGCGCAAGCGGGGATTTGTGCCCTCACCCCTGGTCCCTCTCCCAGCCGGGACGATTGGCGGGCGGGTTGTGTCGGTCAGGCTGGGAGAGGGGAGTCTGATCTCTCGTGCCCACGCTCCCGTGTGGGTACTCCGAACGGACGCTCCGCATCCACAACGCCACCACAGATTTTTGATAATATAAAATCGCAGAGGGAGGCATATCTTCGGTAAGGTAAGAGGGCAGAATTGTCAGCCCACGAACCAAAACGGAGGAAATAAGCTGCTCTGATTTTGCTGGTATTTTGGTAAGCATATAATTAAGTTGGGACGGGATCGAAGGTCAAAGAATAGCCAGCGAAATCAGAGTCGATATTTATTTTCGTGAAATAGCCTTACTGGGCGGTGAAAAGGGGCGATGAGTAGACAATCATCAGCTTCTGCCAGATTTTGCGGGAAAGACCGGTGGTCAGGGATTCGATCTCATTGACCGCAGCCAGCACCGCGGGATCGTCCGAATCCTGGGCGTAGAGCGCGGCGATCTTGCCAATCAGCGAGAGCATCTCGCTGCAATAGTCCAGGTAGCGGCTTAGCTCGAACTGACTCATCTCGCGTACCGGCGACGAGGGGGTGAGCAGAACGCCTGGGCGGAAGCGGTCCGGGTCTTTGGTAAGCTGGTGCATATCCACCACATGGGCCAGAGAGCGCAACTCGTGGAGAGCCGCCAACATCTGCTGACGCACAATGCGGCCTTCCCAGCGGGCCAGAAAAAAGATAGCCGCGCCCAGGAGGATCACTTCATTGATCACCGATTCGGTGGCCTGCAAATAGTCCAGCACCGATGCCCCATCCACCGACAACTGCGCGCTGCGCAGGGCGCTTATGCTCAACACCCCCAGCCCCAGCAGGGCAATGACCAGCAGCAGATAGATCACCCGCACCCACCAGATGGGCCGGTGAATCTGGGCGGCCTGGTCTTCGGCCCGGCGCGCCACGACCAGAAGCTCCTGGGCCACCAGCGCCAATCCAAAACTGGGAAAACGCTCGTTGACCCGGGCCGCCAGCCGCTCCACTGTCTCCACAATACGCCCGGCGTCCAGGGCCAGATAGTCAGTCGTCATCCACTGCCTCCCTCCAATGCCCGACGTACGTGACCACCGGCCCGCACCAACCGGGTGTTGGCCTCGTCCGCATCCACACCGGAGAGCCCCATCACCACCGCCACCTTCACCCGCCAGTTGGCCGCGTCCAACAGCTTTTCTGCCTCGTCGCTTCCCAACCCGGTAATTTCGTCCACAATGCGGATAGCCCGTAAACGCAGTTTGGCATTCGTCGGCTGCACATCCACCATCAGATTGCCATAGACTTTGCCCAGGCGTACCAGGGCACCGGTGCTGAGCATATTGAGTACCAGTTTTTGGGCCGTGCCTGCCTTCAGCCGGGTGGAGCCGGTGAGAATTTCCGGACCGGTGACGACTTCGATGGCAATGTCGGCGGCCCCGGCCACAGCAGAGCCGGGATTGCAGACAACCGCAATCGTCGGCGCGCCCACCTGTCGGGCATAGGCCAGCCCGCCGATGACATAGGGTGTGCCGCCGCTGGCTGCAATCCCCACCAGCACATCCCCGGCCGCAAAAGCGTGGGCCAGCAGATCGGCCCGCCCCTGGGCCGCCGAATCTTCCGCACCCTCTACCGAGCGGGTAAGGGCCTTTTCGCCCCCGGCCATCAACCCAATGGCCCGCTCCGGCGGCAGGCTGAAGGTGGGCACAAGTTCTGTGGCGTCCAGCACCCCCAGTCTGCCGCTGGTCCCCGCGCCCAGATAGAACAGACGCCCTCCTGCGGCCAGAGAGGAGGCAATCGTTTCAATCGCCTGGGCAATCTGGGGCAGCACTTCGGCCACGGCCAGGGGCACAGCCGCGTCCAGCCGGTTCATCAGCCGGGCGAAGTCCAGGGCAGAAAGAGTGTCCATTGCTGCGCTGGCTGGGTTGGGGGTTTCGGTTGGGGGGGGAGTGTGACGCATTGTGAATGTTCCGGTGTGGTGGGTTGCTGCGCAGGGCTGCCTGATGGGGCAATCTCTTACAGCCCGATTTTTTTCAGAGCCA
The DNA here is from genome assembly GCA_023384455.1 of Caldilineaceae bacterium. Taxonomy (GTDB): domain Bacteria; phylum Chloroflexota; class Anaerolineae; order Caldilineales; family Caldilineaceae; genus JACQGT01. The sequence goes on from JAHDWH010000150.1 coordinate 11,637, forward strand.
GGAGTGCGGCACCGACGGCTGGCTCCACCTGCGGATGGATGATGTCGATCCCCGGCGCAATGCTGGTCAACTTACCCGCCACCAGGTCCGCATAGAAGCCGGGACGCAGCAGCCCGCCCGCCATCACCAGGGGGAAGCCGTCGCCCATTGCCAGGGCATCGGCCACGGCCTGCACGGCCACAGCCAACCCCTGGGCTGCCCGATCCAGAAGTTGCAAAGCCACCGGGTCGTCTGCCTGTGCGCAACGGATGGCCTGGGGCGCTAAGGCAGCAAAACGCTCCCAGGCCGTGTCGGCGTAGGTCCAGGGGATTAATTCCTGGGGCTGCTCCATACCCAACTGCGCCAGAACCGCGGCAGTCAGCGCTGTGTCCGGCCCCCGGCCATCGGCCGCCCACATCACAGCCGAGAGGATAGCCGCGCCGATGGCGTAGCCGCTGCCCTGATCCCCCAGCAGCGCGCCGGTTCCGCCCGCCCGGTGGCTACGCCCGCTGCGGTCAAAGCCATAGACGATCATCCCCGTACCGCTGATCAGTACCAGCCCGTAGACATCACCGCCAGTGCCCGCGGAAAGAGCGACTACTGCGTCGTTGTGGATGGCTGTGACCGCCTGGGGGGCAAGGGCTGCCAGCCATTCCTGCATCTGCATCCGGTCCTCCGGGCGGTCCACCCCGGACGCACCGATGCAGATGGCTGCCAGGTCTGCCGAGGAGACTCCTGCCTCCTCCAGTGCCAGCTGGGTCACTGTCTGCAAATTGGAGCGAGCCGTTTCCTTGCCCACACTGTTCCAATTGGTCGAGCCGGCCTGCCCCCGACCCAGCACGCGCCGTGTACCATCCATGACCACAGCCGCGGTCTTTGTCCCGCCACCGTCAATACCCAAGACAAGCTGCCTGTTCATCATTTCACCCGGAATCGTCTGTGTAAGGTCAAATCAGATCAACCCATCGGGACGAAGGGTTGGGGTTAATTTTCGTCGAATACGAGCTATTGTCCCACGAAGTCGAAAAATACACCAGTGATTTACGGGATAGGAGATACTATCCAAATGCCGATATACTAGCCAGGAGCTATCGCTCACACCAGTAAATCTAGGCAAAACAACGTAGATGCAGCGTGAGAAAATCTAGACTAACGGCAACTGTCCAGAAATAAGCATATTAGCGTGCGCTCCCATATTGAAGAGTTCAAAGTGGAATGTTATACTGCGATTACACAGATTCTTCATCTGTAAGTGCGTGAATGGCTAACCTGATTGTCTGATTTGTTTGTGGATAGCAAGTGTAGTTCTACGCAAAAACTCGTAGACACGTTCTAAGGATGTACAATCCTTGTTAAAGATGAGAGGCGATTATGGGGAATATCGATCACTATCGTAACGGTAACGGTAATGGTAACGGTGATAGAAATACCGATATGATTCGGATTATGATTGTTGAGGATCATCCGCTTTTCGGCCAGGGCCTGCGCCGGGTATTGGAAGGAGAAAGCGATCTTCGAGTAATCGCCGAGGTGGACGACGGTGCCGACGCCGTGTATCGGGCGCTGGAGTATCAGCCTGATGTAATACTGATGGATATCAATCTGCCGGGGAAGAATGGCCTCCAGGCCACCCGGGAGATCAAAAACAGCCCCCAGGGCACGGCCATCGGCATTATCATTCTGACGGCCTATCACGACGACGAGCAACTGTTCCACGCCCTGCGGGCCGGTGCCGCCGCCTATTACCCAAAGGACGTGCTGCCCAATGAACTGATTCCCGCGGTGCGGGCTGTGGCGCAGAACAACTACGTCATCGGCGAAGAGGTGATGAACCGGCCCCAGGTGGCCCGCTGGATGATTCGTCAGTTTGAAGACCTGGCTATCTTCGGTGAATCTCCCGACGAGATGTTTGTACCCCTCAGTCCACGGGAGATGGAGATTCTCCAGTTTATTACCCGGGGAGCCAGCAACAAAGAGATCGCCCACGCTCTGGGCATCAGCCGCCAAACTGTAAAGAACCACATGAGCAGTATCCTGCGCAAGCTGGCTGTGAATGACCGTACCCAGGCCGCTGTTCTGGCTCTGCGCCGGGGCTGGGTGCGGCTGGAAGACACAGCAGCCATTAATTAGCCGTTCGTGCCTGGCATCGGGCTTCTCCTTTTGGGTGGAGAGGGATCGCACAAGTTGCGATCCCTCTCTTTTTTTGGTTCAATAAGAAAAGCTCGATATGCAAGCCCAATTTCTTGGCAAAGGAGTACCCAATGTCTATGTCCCGTACGCCTTCCAACCGGGGGGGGCAGAGTTTTCTGGAATACGCGCTGATGATTGTTCTGGTGGCGATTGTTGTGCTGGCAATCCTATTGATCGTCGGTGATGACCTGCGGGTCTTTGTCAACGATCTCTTTTCCCGCTGGTTTCCACTCCAGAGCGAGGCCCTGGGATGGCCGGGCTACCACATGTGAAACCCCTTGCCCGATTGGGTGTCTATCTGACCGACTTTCTATTCCCGCCCCGGTGCGCAGGCTGCGCCAGGGCGGGTTCTGTTTTCTGTGATCGGTGCGCACAAGCGGTGCTGCCGATCTCTGGCCCCATCTGCGCCCACTGCGGGCGACCCCAACCCCGAGACGTAGGGATTTGCTTTGCCTGTCAAAGCGGTGGGCGAGAGGTCTTTCATCTGGTGCGGCCCGCCACCCTCTATACGCACCCTCTGCGATCTGCCATCCACGGGCTGAAGTACGCCGGCCAACCGGAACTGGCAGAACTGCTGGCACGTTATCTGGTTGCCGTGGCACAACAACCCTTATGGCAGGATGTGCTGCCCCGGATCGACTGGATGCTGCCAGTCCCGCTCCATCCACAGCGGCTGGCCGAGAGGGGGTACAACCAATCCGGGTTGCTGGCTGCGTCGGCGGCGAAACGGCTGGGGCTGGCCTATACCGATTCCCTGTTGCTGCGCAGCCGCCAAACCCGCTCTCAAGTGGGGCTGTCGGCCAGCGAACGGCAGCAAAATGTGGCCGATGCTTTCGTGGCCGGGGCGGGGGTGGCTGACAAGTGCGTTCTCCTGGTGGATGATGTGCTGACGACCGGGGCGACGCTGACCGCCTGCGCCCAGGCATTGCGTCTGGCCGGGGCAGTAGCGGTCTATGGATTGGTTCTTTCCACGCCGGCCCCAACAACGGACGGAGTGCTGGGGGATGCCCCCCCGTCATAGGTCTAGGCTAAAGGCCCTACCGCAGACCGGTTGACAAGCAGTTCTATCCGGAATACAATAGATTAAACCCCACACCAAAGGAGGTGTACCCCAATCCTATCTCCTTCCCCCCAAAGTCTTCTGCTTCCTGGCTCGCGCCAAATTATATCCATACTGTGCAGAAAGGAGTTTCTGGTATGAATCTGAACATTCATGGCCGGAATATCGAAGTGACCGATTGGATCCATCAGTACGTTGAGAAGAAGGTCGGACGCCTGGAACGCTACTTGCCCCAGGTCAAGGAGGCCAAAGCCGAACTGGTCTACACGGAGACACGGGCCGCGGCGGATCGCTACACCGCACAGCTGACTATCTGGACCAACGGTCAAATCCTGCGGGCGGAGGAATCGACCGACGACATCTTTGCCTCTATTGACGCGATTGTGGATAAGATGTCCCGGCAGATCGAGCGCTACAAAGGACGCCGTTTTAAGAATAAAAGGCGTATAGCCGCGGCAGGCGCGGCCGAGGCCGATCTGGCCGCCACCACTCTGCCCGAAGAGGCCGAAGTGGAGGCCGAGGAGGCATCAGGTCATGTGGTGCGCACAAAGCGCTTCCTCGTCCAGCCGATGACTTTGGAAGATGCCGTCGAGCAGATGGAATTGCTGGGCCACGATTTCTTCATCTATTTCAGCGTGGGTGCAAACGCCATGAATGTACTCTACCGGCGCAAGGATGGGAATTACGGCCTTCTGCAACCGGAGCAGGGATAGCCGTTAAGCAGACCTGCCCGGTTTGTAACTGCTCACCCCCGAAGTCGATCCAGTTCCCTCCCTAGAATGGGGAGGGGTAGGGTGGAGTGACTCAACAGTTACCCCGGTTTTGGTAAGCCGGGCAGGTCATTTGACACATTGAAATCTGTCGATATGTATCTGTAGAGACACGGCGTGCCGTGTCTCTACTTTTTAGTGGGATTTTTAGTGGGACGGGTCGCGCTGCACAAACCGAATATCGGCCACATCCCGGCAGACGCTGCCTGTGTAGAGCCAGGAAATCTGGCGCAGGGCCAGAGCCTGGTCAAATTCGGTCAGGGCAGACGTGCCGTTGGCAGGGACGACTACATTGTACCAGCGCAGCCCCGCCGAGGCCGCGGTGTGCAGGACGCAGATGCTGCTCACTGTCCCCACAATCACCAGATTTTCCACCTTCCAGACCGAACGCAAAAAGTGATCCAGCCAGGTGCCGTAAAAGCCGTCGTAGCGGCTCTTTTGACAGATCAGATCCTTGGGTCTGGGGGCCAATTCTTCCACAATTTCCCACCCCCACGTAGCGTGGCGGCAATGTTCCGGCCAGATAGCCCACTCTGGGTCGTTGTCGAAGTGGGTGTCCTGGGTGTAGGCTACGGGCACCCCCGCGCTGCGCGCCGCACCGAGCAGGGACTGAATGCCAGGGATAGTGGCCGCCGCGTCGGGCACAACCAGTGCGCCCCCTGTTTTGACAAAATCGTTCTGCATATCCACCACAATCAGCGCGCTCTTGCCCGCTGGTAACAGAACCTCCGCCTTGAAGTCAATCGCCGGGACTTCCACTGTGTGGGCCGGAATAAAGGGTACGCTCATTCAGATTCTCCTTTTGGGCTGGGAAACTTACCCCCATTGGCTGCGTAGTATTTGCCACAAACCGCGCAGGCAGGTATTCGATAGTGTTTATGTTACACGAAGTTTTGATGCTTGTCAAACCGTTCGCTGGAAGCGGGGGGGTGTGCTACAATTCTGTGAGCCGGAGCGCAGGGGCGCAGAATTTTCGTATATCTGCGAAATCCGCCTCTTTCCGCGCTACTTTGTATTGGTCAAGAACATCGTGAAATCTGTAGGTGCGGTTTGCAACCGCACTT
>JAHDWH010000151.1 GCA_023384455.1 Caldilineaceae bacterium
GAGACGAGAAGCGTGAGACGAGAAGCGTGAGACGAGAAGCGTGAGACGAGAAGCGTGAGACGAGAAGCGATCTCACGCTTTCCCTACCCCAGTAGACTGGCACAGCCCGGCGGAAATCGACCCGCAATTCCTGCTCCCCGTCGGTCCGTGACCCGGCGGCGGAAACCCGCTGGAAGCCGCCGGGTTACGGACCCGGCGAGAGCCTTCGCAAATGTGGAGCGCTCGCTGACCAAACCGGGTACCGCCCCTGTTTTCACTTCTTCTTCTGCCGCGCCGCGGCCACAAACGCATCGAAAATCCGCTGCTGGCTGGGGTCGTCGGCCGCGGTGATCTCCGGGTGCCACTGGACGGCCACCAGCCAGGGATGCTCCACAGACTCGGCGGCCTCGATTGTCCCGTCCTCGGCCTGGGCCACTACCCGCAGGCCATCCGCCAGACGGCGCACGGCCTGGTGATGCCAGGAGGCAGGTTCGATGGCGCTGGTGCCCAAAATATCGGCCAGACGGCTGCCCCCGTCCACAATCAACGGGTGCAGGGCATAGCTGCTGATCTGGGCGTGGCCCGGCGGCGGGTTGCGGTGGGTGATGGCCTCCCCCACTTCGTCGGGCAGATGTTCCACCAGGGAGCCGCCCAGGGCCACATTCAAGACCTGAATCCCCCGGCAGATGCAGAGGGTGGGCGTGCCGTCCCCGGCTACCTGCCGGGCCAGGGCCAGCTCTGTGCCATCCCGCTCCGGGTCCACCATATAAATCTCGACGTGCTTGCGCCCCGCGTAGTGTTCCGGGTCCACATCCCCGCCGCCGGAGAGGATCACCCCGTCCAGCCGGGCCAACAGATCGTCGATGTGCGTCTCCCCCGCAGGGATCAGCACAGGGATGCCCCCGGCCCGGCGCACCGCGTCCACATACTCGCCGGGCAGGCTGAATTCGTTCTCGGCGTTGCGGCCATAGGTGGTGATGCCGATGAGGGGGGAGAAATTGGGTGATTGGTTCATTGGCAGGCTCAGAGATTGAAAGATGATGGGATGATGGGTTCGGGTGATTGATCCGGCTTTATCTTACACATTTTCTCCCCAAGACGCACAATCTCATTATCTCATCATCTCATCATCTCTTACCCCCGGTTCTTTGAGCATTTCGCCAAATTCTGGCATACTCCACAGGTTGCGTGAAATCGATTCCGGGAATCGGCCACACCATTTTTCGTATTTTCTGAATCGCCTGGCCGATTCCCGGAATCAGACCGGCAAAGTACTTAAGGAATGCCTCCCATGCCCATCTACGAATATGCCTGCCAGCAGTGCGGGGAAATTTTTGACCATCTGTGGCTGAGCGTGCGCGCCGCGGAAGAAGCCAGCGCCACGGGCAAACAGCCCGCCTGCCCGGTCTGTGGCAAAGCAGAGACCCAGCGCGTCGTCTCCCAAGTGGCAGTGCTGGGTGGATTGGGCGGGCTGACACCGGGCGAGCAGCGGGCCTCCGACGCCAAAGAGACCGCCCACGCCGCAAAGATGGCCTCCTTTCTGCCCAAAGAACAGATCGATCAGTACCGGGCCAACAAGAAAAAGAAATGAGATGATGGGATACTGAGATGATGACCGCCCGTCGAGGCCATCATCTCAGTATCCCATCATCTCATTCCCTACCCAACAACCATCTGAATCTCATTCAATCAAAACGAAGCAGTGTACCCCCTATGCTCGGCCAAATCCCCTTCGGCGTTGCCGACTATTTTTGGGAAGAAGCGCTCCAGCGCCAGGCGTTGATCGCCGATCTGCTGGCGACCTTTCGCGCCTGGGGCTACGGCGATGTGATGCCCCCGGCCTTTGAATATGCCGCCTCCCTGGGCGCCCAGGCCAGCGCCGGTCTGCAAGCCGAAATGTACCGCTTTCTGGATCGGGACGGCAGCACTCTGGCCCTGCGCCCGGAGTTCACCACACCCGTGGCCCGGCTGGTGGGCACCCGTCTCCACGACTGGCCCATGCCCCAGCGCTTCTGCTATGCGGGCAGCGTCTTCCGCTATGTGGACCCCCAGGCCGGTCGTCAGCGGGAATTCTGGCAGGCGGGGGTGGAGATGTTTGGCGCGGCTTCGCCCGACGCCGACGCTGAAATCCTGGCCCTGACCGCCCAGACATTGTCCGTGGCCGGTCTGCGGGATTACCGGATTGTCCTGGGCCAAATCCGCTACTTTGGCGGTCTGTTGAATGCCCTGAATCTGACGCCGCCCCAAGCCGACAGCCTGCGCTGGGCCATCGAACGCAAGAGCGAGCCAGCCCTGGCCGACTTTCTGCGGGAGACACCCCTGCGCACAGGCCAGCGCCAGGCCGTGGAGGCCCTGCCGGGGCTGAGCGGTGCAGACATTCAGCAGGTGATCGACCGGGCCGAACGCCACTGTTTGAATACGGAGATGCACCGGGCACTGGTCAACTTGCAGGCGGTGGTGGATGCCCTGGCGGGCTATGGCGTGCTGGAAAGTGTGCTGCTGGACCTGACCGAAATCCGCTCCCTGGGCTACTATACGGGCATCAGCTTCGAGGCCCTGGCCCCGGAAACGGGCTTCTCCATCGGCAGCGGCGGGCGCTACGACGATCTGGTGGCCCACTTTGGCCCAGCCCAGCCCGCTGTCGGCGTGGCCCTGGGCGTGGAGCGGCTGCTCCTGGCCCGCCAACGGCAGACCGGCGCCATCAGCGCGCCCCAGCCCATCCGCGCCCAGGCGCTTGTCATCACCGACCGCAACCCGGCGGCCATCGCCCAGGTGCAGGCGTGGCGGGCCGCGGGCCACCGGCTGCAAGTAGAGGTCAACGGGCGGGGGCTGACCGGTGTGCTGGAATACGCCGGGCAGACCGGTGTGGCCCAGGTATTGGTGTGGGCGGTGGATCGGTTTGTGGCCTATCGCCCGGATGCAGATGGTTCGTTCGTGCCCGGCCAGGGGGAGATTGCCTTCGATGGATAACCGCAGCCCTCTGGCAACCGAAACAATCGAGCGCCGCCCGTCCCTGCTCTTTGCCCTGCCCAAAGGCCGTCTGGCCGACGAAAGTCTGGAGCTGCTGCAACGGGCCGGGCTGTCTGTGCCGGTGGATACGGGCAGCCGCAAGCTGGTGCTGCCCAACGCCGACAACTCCATCGGTTTTGTGATGGCGAAGCCCTGGGACGTGCCCACTTTTGTGGAATACGGCGCGGCGGATGTGGGCATCTGCGGGCTGGATGTGCTGCGGGAGAGCGGGCGGCGGGTCCACGAACCCCTGCGTCTGCCCTTCGGCTTCTGTCGGCTCAGTGTGGCTGGCCCGGTGGATCGCCCGGACACGCCCCTGCGCTACGCCAGCCAGCCCCGCATCGCCACCAAATTTCCCCGGCTCACCCAGGAATTTTTCCGCAAGCGGGGAGTCAACGCCGAAGTCATCGGTCTCTCCGGCTCCGTCGAATTGGGGCCGGTGCTGGCTTTGGCCGATCTGATCGTCGATCTCGTGGAGACCGGCGATACCCTGCGCGCCAACGGGTTGGTGGAAATCCGCACAATTTTGGAAGTGCAGGCAGTGCTGATCGTCAACCGGGCGGCCTATCAGTTGAAGAGCCGGGAAATTCAGGGGCTAATCGAACGGGTGCGGGCAGTGATCTGAGTGTATTGCGTATTGCGTAGTGGGTAAGGTGGCAGAGCCACGATTTGCGTACAGAAACGTGAAGACGTGAAACGTGAAGACGTGAAACGTGAAGACGTGAAACGTGAAGACGTGAAACGTGAAGACGTGAAACGTGAGGTGTCGTCACATACCCTCACGTTTCACGTTTCAACTGGTTGGCCAAGCGACTAACGCTTGTGCGTTAGCTCCTCGCTGGTACGGAGTAAGGTATAGAATGAAATTGTCGTTGCCTGAGCCGGATGAAGAGTTGGTCATTGGATTCATCGAAAAGTTCGATAAGTCTCAGATAGCCGTCGATCGCGCATTAGGAAAATTGTTCAGACTGTTTCCGACGAATACGAGCCTTGAAGACGTGCTGCTCAAAGTTGTCACACTGAATAGTCTCTACGCAACCGGCATACTGGCGACGTATCGTGTGGCCGAGCATATCCAGCAACTGCAAATTGACCCGCTGCTGCAAAGTGGCGATCCCCAAGCGGTCGCACAGATCGCACAAGTCCGCATAGGCAACAAAATACGGAATAACTACTCCTTCGCCTCCAAATACTGCGCCTGGCACAATCCGCGTGCCTATCCTATCTTTGATGGCTTTGTGGAGCAGATGTTGTGGAATTACCAGAGGCAGGACAGCTTTTGCCAATTTCGGAGACAGGATTTGCGGGAGTACAAAAAATTTAGACAAGCAATCGACGAATTTTGCCATTACTATCATTTGACGAAATTTGGGTACAAAGAAATCGACAAGTTCCTATGGCTGGCCGGCAAAGAATATTTCCCGACCTCGCCGTAATTTTCACTACCTACTCCGTACCAGCGAGGAACTAACGCACAAGCGTTAGTCGGTCGGCCAACCAATTGAAACGTGAAACGTGAGGTGTCGTCACCTGATCTCACGTTTCACGTCTTCACGTTTCCCCACGCAAATTGTGGCTTCGCCACCTTATGCAATACGGAACACGCAATACGCAATCTCTCCATCCAGGACAACAAATGGCTGAAATCATCGAATCGACAATCATCCCCGGCGTCAAATTCGCCGTCCTGCGCGCCTTTGCCGACGAGCGGGGGCGTTTTGTGGAGACCTTCCGCAAGGAGTGGTTTCCGGAGCGAAGCTGGGAACGTGTGCAGAGCAACCGCAGCGACTCCGCAGCCGGTGTGCTGCGCGGGCTGCACCACCACCGCCATCAGGTGGACTACTGGTATTGCGCCGGGGGCACAATCCGGGTGGCCCTGGCCGATGTGCGCCCGGACTCGCCCAGCTATCTGAAGAGCGAAATCATTGAAATCGGCGACGCCAACCAGATGGGCGTCTTCATCCCCGTGGGCGTGGCCCACGGCTTTGTGGCCCTGACCGACGCCACACTCACGTATATCGTAGACAACTACTACGACGGCGCAGACGAGCACGGCGTGGCCTGGGACGACCCCACCCTCGCCATCGACTGGGGCGTGACAGAGCCGGTGCTCTCGCCCCGGGATAAGGCGAACAGGGGATTGGGGAATAGGGATTGGGGACTGGGGATCGGGGAATAGGGATCGGGGATCGGGGATCGGGGAATAGGGATCGGGGATCACAACCAGTCCCCAGTCCCCAATCCCCCATCCCCCGCCCCCCCGGCCCCAACCCCCCCGCCCCCGCCCCCCACACCCCCACCCCCCCCCCCCCCCCCCCCCCCCCCCCGCCCCCCCCCCCCAGTCGCCAGTCCCCAGTCCCCAATCCCCAATCCCCAGCCCCCAGTCCCCAATCCCCAATCCCCAGCCCCCAGTCCCCAGCCCCCAGTCCCCAGCCTCTACGCCCTCCCCAACACCGACGCCAGCAGGGCCATACGGATATACATACCGTTGCGCATCTGGCGGAAGTAGGCGGCCCGGGGGTCGTCGTCTACTCCATAGCTGATCTCGCCCACACGGGGCAGGGGGTGCATGACAATCATCTGCTCTTTGGCCTGGGTCAGCAACTCCTCATCCACTACATACAGATCCTTCACCCGGTCATAGGCGGCCAGATCGGTAAAGCGCTCCTTCTGGACGCGGGTGACGTAGAGAACGTCGGACTCGGCAATCGCGTCTGGCAGACTTTCCACCTCCTCGAAGCTGTGACCCGTGCCCCGCACCACATCCAACACATCGTCGGGCATACGCAGAATTTCCGGGCTGACAAAGCGAAAAGTAACATTATAATTGACCAGCAGTTTGGTCAGGCTGTGGACCGTGCGCCCATACTTCAGGTCGCCTACCATTGTGACGGTCAGCCCATCGACCTTTTTCAACTCCTCCACAATCGTAAAGAGATCGAGCAGGGCCTGGGTGGGATGCTCGCCCACGCCGTCGCCGGCGTTGATCACCGGTTTGGCCGCGTAGTAGGCAGCCGTGGCCGCCGCGCCCATCTCCGGATGGCGGATGACGATCACATCCGAGTAGCTTTCCAGGGTGCGGATGGTGTCGGGCAGGCTCTCACCTTTGGAGACAGAGCTATATTGCACATTATTGATGGGGATGACCTGGCCGCCCAGCCGCATCATCGCCGCCATAAAACTGGAACTGGTGCGGGTGGAGGGTTCGTAGAAAAGATTGGCAAGAATTTTGCCCTGCAACAGGTCTGCACCGCCGAAGCGCTCGACCAGCACGCGCATTTCGTGGGCCACGCCAAAAACGTACTCCAGTTTTGTCCGGTCAAACTGGCTGACGCTGAGAATATCCTGACCGGCAAAGGACGGGGCGGGTAGAGATGGGGTATTGGGGCGCATAGTAGACTCCTGGGTAGGGATTGGATATTGGGGATTGGGGACTGGGGACTGGGGATTGGAAAGTAGCGACTGGCAGGTGGTGATTATCCCAACGAATTGCCCAGTCCCCGATCTCTGATCCCCAATCTCCAATCCCCAATCCCCCTTTCAAAAAAACGACGGGGCATTTGCCCCGTCGCTCTGTCAAACCGATTGAAACAATACTTTGCCGCTGCCCGGCTCGGCCAGAATCCTGTGGCCGTCGTAGGCCACCTGTCCGCGCAGGGTGACTTTCTCCACTTTGCCAAAGACGGAGTGGCCCGCAAAGGGCGTCCAGCCCGCCTTCGTGCGCTGGCTGGCGTCGGTCAATTCGTAGCGGGCATCCACATCCACCTCCACAAACGTATCGGGCTGCGGGGGCAGGCCGTAGATGCGCCTCGGATTCTCCACGCAGCGCAGCAGAATATCGTCCAGAGTCAGCCGCCCGTCGTGGACCGCCGTGAGCAGCAGAGGCAGCAGCGTCTCCACACCGGGCACACCGGGCGGGGGCGTGGGCAGGGCCTTTTCTGTCAATGTGTGGGGCGCGTGATCCGTGGCGAAGATGTCCACAATTGGCAGATTCTCCCACAGCGCGGCCACGTCGTCCGGCGCGGCCAGCCGCGGGCGCATATCCCCCCGGGCACCCAGCCGGGACAGATCGTCACTGCTCAGGAAGAGATGGTGGGGCGTCACTTCACAGGTGACGGGATAACCCTGTTCCTTGGCCCGGCGGATCAGTTCGATCTCGCTGCGCCGGGTGACGTGGACTATATGCAGAGGCACGCCGTAGAGATGGCTCAGGTTCAGACAGACGGGGAGCATCAGCTCTTCGGCGTGGACGGCGACGGGGCCGAATTGCGAATTGCGAATTGCGAATTGCGTAGTGCGTTCGTCGGTGTCGGCCACCTGCGACTTGCCACCCTTCGACAGGCTCAGGGCATCGCCTGCCGCTCTCTCCCTCCACGAGCGGAAGAAGCGGTGGAGCAGGCCCAGGTCTTCGATGCGCAGGCTGCCGAAAGTCTCGCTGACGTAGATTTTCAGCCCGCAGGCCCGCTGGGCAATGGGCAGATAGGCGTCGAGCTGGTCGGTGGTGGCCCCCACAAACAGCCCCACATCGCAGACTGCTTTGGATGCGGCCAGGGCTGCTTTTTCGGCAAAGCGCGCGGGCGTGTCTGTGGGTGGAACGGTGTTGGGCATATCCAACACGGCTGTCACGCCACCGGCCAGGGCCGCGGCTGTGCCTGTATAGAAATCTTCCTTGTGGGTATAGCCCGGCTCGCGCAAGTGTACGTGGGCGTCGATCAGGCCGGGCAGACGTACTGTAGCCACAACATTTCCTCCCTTTCTACGACAGGTGGACAAACGATCCGATTTTACTTCAAAATCCCGATGCTGGCAAAACGTAACTACTCAGGGTGCGACGCACTCACCACACTCATTTGCAGTGGAGTCTACTCCTGGTGAGTGCGTCGCACCCTGAGCCTGAGTAGTTACGGCAAAACCCAAGTGAATCAGAAGCAGACACACTTTCACATCTGGGCAACTGTGGTACAATTCCGACATTTCCACACTAGCCTATATTGGATAAGGTGTGGCAGACTAGGCTATTCACATCTTTTCACAAAAGCCAACGAACAGACAAAGCGGAAACATATGACTGTAGAAAACGAACGGGACGAAACGGAAGAAAGCGCGGTGGAAGAGAGCGCGCCCAAGCCCAAAAAGAGCGGGCCAAAGAGTGGCAGCCGCAGCCGCAAGCGCAAAAAGCGGGACGACTCTGGAATCTCGGATGATCTGCCCCTGCTCCCGTTGCGCGGTGTCGTCGTCTATCCAATGATGTGGCTACCCCTGACTATCGGCCAGGAGCGCAGCATCAATCTGGTGGAAGATGCGCTGCCAGAGAGCCGCATCATCGCGCTGGTAACCAGCAGAGACGAAGCGGTTGACGAACCCTCCCCGGACGACATCTACAGCATCGGCACCGCGGCCCAGGTCCATCGGGTGCTGAAAGCACCGGATGGGACGATCCGCCTGGCCGTACAGGGGCTGGAGCGCATCCGCATCACCGAATATATTCAGGAAGACCCCTATCTGCGGGCTAGGGTGGAGGTGTTGCCGGAGACAATTACAGAAAATCTGGAAACCGAAGCGTTGACCCGGGCTGTCCAGGACCTCTTCCGCCGCCTGGTGGAACTGGACGGCCAGATGCCCGAAGAGTTGGCGGTGATGGCGGCCAATGTGGAGAACGCCCGCCAACTGGCCTATCTGGTCGCCAGCAGTATGCGTCTGGACCAGGCCGACGCCCAAGAGATTCTGGAACTGGACAGCGTGCAGGAGAAGCTGCTGCGTCTGACCCAACTGCTCAACAAAGAGGTCGATGTGCTGGAACTGGGCCACAAAATCCAGACCCAGGCCCAGGGCGAGATGGAGCGGATGCAACGGGACTTCTTCCTGCGCGAGCAGATGAAGGCCATCCAGAAAGAGCTGGGCGAGGAGGACGAGCAGGCCGCTGATATCCGGGAGTTGGACGAGCGCATCGAGGCCGCGGGTATGCCCGAGGAACCGCTCAAAGAGGCCCAGCGGGAACTCAACCGAATGCGGCGGATGCCCATCCAGGCCGCCGAATATAGCGTCATCAAAACCTATCTGGACCTGATGGTCAGCCTGCCCTGGCAGAAGACCACCGAAGACAATCTGGCGATTGCCCACGCCCGAGAGGTGCTGGAAGAAGATCACTACGGGCTGGACGAGATCAAAGATCGCATTCTGGAATATCTGGCCGTGCGCAAGCTGCGCTCCGACCGCAAAGAGGAGCGGGAGGAACAGGAGGAGGACGTGCGCGACAAAATCCGCCGGGAGCGGGAAGGCGTCGTTCTCTGCTTTGTGGGTCCGCCCGGTGTGGGCAAGACGAGTCTGGGTATCAGCATCGCCCGGGCCACAGGGCGCAAGTTTGTGCGCCTGGCCCTGGGCGGTGTGCGCGACGAGGCCGAAATTCGGGGCTTTCGCCGCACGTACATCGGCTCTATGCCGGGGCGCATTATCCAGAGCCTGCGTCGGGTGGAGAGCAAGAATCCGGTCTTTATGCTGGACGAAGTGGACAAACTGAGCCGGGATTTCCGGGGCGATCCCACCAGCGCACTGCTGGAAGTGTTGGACCCGGAGCAGAACCGGGAGTTCCGGGATCACTACCTGGACGTGCCCTTTGACCTGAGTCAGGTGATGTTCATCACCACCGCCAATGTGCTGGATACTATCCCCGGCCCTATGCGGGATCGGATGGAGATTATCCAACTGAGCAGCTACACCGAGGACGAGAAGGTAAAGATCGCCCAGGGCTATCTGGTGCCCCGGGAGATCCGGGAGAATGGCCTGCGCACCAATGAAGTCACCTTTTCCGAAGGCGCGCTGCGCGAGATTGTCCAGGGCTACACCCGAGAGGCGGGCGTGCGCAATATGGAGCGGGAGATCGGCAAAGTCTGCCGCAAAATCGCCGCCAAAATCGCCGCCGAGGTACTCCAGAACGATGTGACGGTGAATGTAGACGACCTGCACAGCTATCTGGGCAAGCGCAAATTCCACGCCGAGGAGGTCTCGGAGCGGCTGCGTATCCCCGGTGTGGCCGTGGGCGTAGCCTGGACAATGACCGGCGGTGATGTCCTCTTCTTTGAAGCCACAAAAATGCCGGGCAAAAAGGGCTTTGTCCTCACGGGTCAGTTGGGGGATGTGATGAAGGAGAGCGCGCAGGCCGCGCTCAGCTATGTGCGCAGCCGGGCCACAGCCTTGGGCATCGATCCCCAATTCTTTGAGGACGTGGACCTGCACCTGCACATCCCCGCCGGCGCCATCCCCAAAGACGGCCCCAGCGCAGGGATTACAATGGTGACGGCGTTGGCGAGTCTGCTCACCCGCCGCCCGGTCAAGGCCAATATCGGTATGACCGGCGAGATCACCCTGCGCGGCAAAGTGCTGCCCATTGGCGGGCTAAAGGAGAAGGTATTGGCCGCGGCCCGGTTGGGGTTGGATACGGTCATTCTGCCCAAGCGTAACGAAGCCGATCTGGAAGATGTGCCGGAGAAGGTGCGGGCCGGGATGACATTTATTCTGGTCGATACGGTGGACGAAGTGCTGGCCGCGGCCTTGGACGAGGCCCTGCCGCCCGCCTCACCCGCTCCCAGCCAGAAGCACGGCGAAGGGAACGGGGTGGTCAAAGGGGAGCCGCCAGCCCCGGAGGAAGAGGACGGCGTGGCGAAGATAGAGTACGCTGTCGAAAAAGGCTAAGGTAGGGTAAACAAAAATCATCCGGGAAGCTGTACAGCTTCCCGGATGATTTTTGTTATTTGTGGTTTTTGACATTTCGGAGTCAAGGGTTCACGAACCCATTGTCAAGTGGCGAGTGTACCTTAACAGCGACCCAAACACAAGTACAGAAAACCTCATTTTCGGATACGCTCTCCAAGCCCTGATGGGTCATAGCAGTTTGGAAGTCCTCAAAGTCTATGCCCGTGTGGAGGGAGTTGATGTAGCCGCTGCCCATCAACAGTATGGGGCGGTAGCCAGCCTGTAGTTCCAAACAGGCTGGATAAAGGAAAAATGGGGGAGTACAACCCTCCGACAATTGCTTTATCCAGCTTGCGTCTCTCCCCGCTTTACAGTATGATAACCTCCCCTGTGAATTGCAGGGTTTCTCCCTCACTACCCATCGACTGTTACGGCCCAACCCACAACAGTTCCGCATAGAATTTCACGCCATGCCTACGATCTTCGACAACATCGACAGACCTCTGCTTCCCGCCCTTCAACAGACGATGAACGTGGCGTACCGGGCCGACTTTTGCGTGGGTTACTTCAACCTGCGAGGATGGCGAGCCATTGACGAGGGCGTGAATGCCTGGGCCGGTGGTGACAACGCCAACTGTCGCCTGTTGGTAGGGATGCACCAGCACCCCAGAGAGCATCTGCGCAAAGCCTATGGGATTGGTGATGAAGAGACGCTGTTGGACAACAGTACGGCCAACCAGATGAAGAAGGATTTGGCGGCTGATTTCCGTCAGCAGTTGATGCTGGGATTGCCCACCAATGCGGACGAAGCGGGCTTGCAACGGCTGGCAAACCAGATTCGTTCTGGCAAACTGGTGGTCAAACTCTTTATGCGTCACCAGTTGCACGCCAAACTCTATCTACTCCATCGGACCGACTACAACACACCGATTGTCGGTTATCTGGGCAGCAGCAACCTGACCTTTTCCGGGCTGTCAGGCCAGGGGGAACTTAATATCGATGTGGTGGAACAGGACGCGGGAGGCAAACTCAGCCAGTGGTTCGAGGACCGTTGGGAAGACCACTGGTGTGTGGATATTTCCCAGGAGTTGGTGGCGATTATCGACGAGAGTTGGGCCAGCGAAAAACTGACCCCACCCTATCACGTCTATCTGAAAATGGCCTACCACCTGTCACGGGAGGCGAGAGCGGGGCTGAGTGAGTTCAGCATCCCCCGTGAGTTTCAGGGCAAGCTCTTTGAGTTCCAGACCGCAGCCGTGCGTATTGCGGCGCGTCATCTGCACAGACGGGGTGGTGTGCTGATTGGGGATGTGGTCGGGCTGGGCAAGACGATTATGGCGACTGCGGTTGCCAAGATATTTGACGAGGATTTGGGAGCGGATACCCTCATCATCTGTCCCAAAAACCTGACCAAAATGTGGCAATCCTACGTGGACGAATACCGGCTACGAGGAAAAGTGTTGTCGATCACCCAGGCCCAACGGGAACTGCCCGAACTGCGTCGCTATCGACTGGTGCTGCTGGACGAGAGCCACAACCTGCGCAACCGGGATGGGAAACGCTACCGGGCCATCTTCGACTATATCCAGAAGAACGAGAGCCGCTGTATTCTGCTTTCGGCCACCCCTTACAACAAGACCTATCTGGACCTCTCCAATCAGTTGCGCCTTTTTATCCCAGACGAGGAAGACTTGGGCATTCGACCCGAACATCTGCTGCGGGAAATGGGTGAAGTCGAATTCAGCCGCAAGCATCAGGCCGGAACACGCACACTGGCAGCTTTTGAAAAGAGTGAATACGCCGACGACTGGCGGGAACTGATGAGCCTCTTTATGGTGCGCCGCACTCGCAGTTTCATCCGGGAGAACTATGCGGAGAGAGACCCGGAGAACGGGCGTCAATACCTGCCCTTTAGCGATGGAGGACGCGCCTACTTCCCAGATCGGGTGCCCAGGCGGGTGGATTTTGCTGTGGATGAGGACAACCCCAACGACCAGTACGCCCGTCTCTTTGCCCCGGATGTGGTGGACACCATCAACGCCTTGCAGTTGCCCCGCTATGGATTGGGCAATTATGTGCGCAGCAAACCGGCCACCCCACCGACAGCCACCGAAAAAGCCCTGATTGCCAACCTCTCACGAGGGGGACGGCGACTGATGGGCTTCAGCCGCACCAATCTTTTCAAACGGCTGGAAAGCAGCGGCTATGCCTTTCTGCTTTCGGTGGAACGGCACATCCTGCGCAACTACATCTTTCTGTATGCGCTGGAAAACGGTCTTCCTTTGCCCATCGGCACCCAAGGCTCGGAGATGCTGGACAGCCGCTTTGAGGACGAAGACCCGGATGCAACGAACTATTCTGGGCAACGGCTTTTTGATGACGGCAGCGACGAGAACGGTGAGGATGACGAAGCGACGACCAGCAGCGGGACAACACCCGTGCGTCTGCGTTCCCCCCTTGCCTTTCAGGAACGGGCAGCGGCTATCTACAACCAGTACCGCACCCTCTATCCCCGGCGTTTCAAATGGATGCGCCCGGACCTCTTTCAGCCCAAACTGGCGAAAGATTTGCAGGCCGACGCCGAGAATCTGTTGCTGATTTTGCAGGAGATCGGGGATTGGGATGCAAGCCAGGACGCTCAAATCGAAGCCTTGGCCGATCTGATTCTGAACAGGCATCGGGGCGAGAAGGTTCTCATCTTTAGCCAGTTTGCCGATACGGTCCACTATCTGCGCACGCAACTGGCCCAACGGGGCGTAACCCGACTGGCAGCGGCTACGGGCAATTCAGCAGACCCCACAGCCCTGGCCTGGCGTTTCAGTCCCGTGAGCAACGGACGCCGGGAACAGGTGTTGCCCCAGGACGAAATCCGGGTGTTGGTAGCCACGGACGTTCTGAGCGAAGGGCAGAACTTGCAGGATTGCCATATCGTCGTGAACTTCGACCTGCCCTGGGCCATCATCCGGCTGATTCAACGGGCGGGCCGTGTGGATCGCATTGGGCAGACCGCCACCCAGATTCTCTGCTATGCCTTCTGGCCTGCGGACGGGGTAGAGCGGATTATCCGTCTGCGTGACCGACTGCGCCAACGCTTGCGGGAAAACGGCGAAGTGGTGGGGGCCGATGAGACTTTCTTCGAGGATGAAGCCAGCACGTCCGCACTGTCTGACCTCTACAACGAAAAGGCCGGTGTGCTGGACGACGAACCGGACAGTGAGATCGATCTGGTCTCCCAGGCGTTGCAGATTTGGAAGAATGCGACCGACGCCAACCCCAGCTTGAAACGGATTGTGGAATCCATGCCCGATGTGGTCTATTCCACCAAAGCCCTGGCTGAGAGCAGCAACCCCCAAGCGTCGGAGGGTGTACTTATCTTTGCCCAGACGCCTTCGGGCAACAACGCCCTGACCTGGCTGGACAGCAATGGACAGGCCATCAGCCAGTCGCAGATGGCGATTCTGGAAGCAGCCCGTTGCCAGTTGGATACACCGGCCCTGCCCCGCCAGGAAAACCATCACGATCTGGTCAAAGAGGGGGTACGCCAGATTTTGCAGGAGACCCGTTCGCTGGTGGGTGGTCAGTTGGGACGACCGACCGGGGCACGTTTCAAAACCTATGACCGTTTGAACACCTACGCCACGGAACTGCGCAGAACCCTTTTGGGTGAACTGCCTGAGAGCCTGAGTCTTTACAAAGCATTGGAGCAGATTTATCAATATCCCCTGCGTGAACACGCCAAAGAGAAGCTGAATCGGCAACTGCGCAGCAACATTCGGGACGAAGACTTGGCGACGCTGGTGGTGACGCTTTTCGAGGAAGATAGTCTCTGTCTGGTGCAAGAGAGCGACAGCGACGGCGACCCACGCATTATCTGTTCGCTGGGATTGGTAACACAAGAATAGTAAAGGACCCCCCAATGACCTGGAACCCCGCCCGTGTACGCCGACACCTGCAAAACCGCACCTTCTCCCAACTCTTCATCGAGGAACTGGGCTGGGACAACCTGCGCGAACGGTTGCCTGTGGATGTGGACGGCACACGCTATCTACTGGAACCCGTGGCCCACAAGCGGGGTGTGGTGGCCTTTGTGCATCGGGCCGGGGGCGAACTGCCCGACAACCGGGTACGGCGCAAGATAGAGACACAAGTAGCCCGCAGCCATCGGGAGCACGTGATTATTTACACCGATGGGCCGGGTAGCCAGCAGGTCTGGCAGTGGGTGCGGCGGGAAGCGGGCAAACCCCTGAGCAATCGGGAGCATCGCTTCGACAGCCAGCAGTCCGGCGAGTCTCTCATCCAAAAGCTGGAAGCCATCCGTTTCAGCCTGGACGAGGAAGACGACCTGACCCTGACCGATGTGGTGGGGAGCGTGCGTGCGGCCTTCAATGTGGAACGGGCCACCAAAAAGTTCTACACCGAATTCAAACGGGAACACGACGCCTTTCAGAAGTTTTTGCAGGGCATACCCGATGAAGAGATGGAGCGCTGGTATGTGTCGGTGATGCTCAACCGGCTGATGTTCCTCTACTTTATCCAGAAGAAGGGCTTTTTGGCCGGGGACAGGGACTATCTGCGCAGCAAACTTTCGGCCAGCCAGAGCCGGGGCGAAGATCGCTACTACCGGGACTTTCTCTGCCCCCTCTTTTTCGAGGGTTTTGCCAAAGCCAAAGAGCAGCGCACGCCAGTCATCCATGCCCTGCTGGGCGACATCCCCTATCTGAACGGGGGCATCTTCCAGCAGCACCAGGTGGAGCAACTACACGGGCAGACGATTGCCATCCCGGACCGGGCCTTTGACCGGCTCTTCGACTTCTTCGACAACTACCAGTGGCATCTGGACGACCGCCCCTTGCGGGATGACCGGGAGATCAACCCGGATGTGCTGGGCTACATCTTCGAGCAGTACATCAATCAGAAGCAGATGGGGGCCTATTACACCAAAGAGGACATCACCGACTATATCGGCAAGAATACGATACTCCCCTTTCTCTGCGACAGGGCACAGAAGGAGTACCCGGACGGTTTTCGAGGGCCAAACGGGGCGTGGATGCTGTTGCAACGGGACCCGGCGCGCTATATCTACCCGGCTGTGGCAAAAGGGGTGGAGTTGCCCCTGCCAGCGGAGATTGCGGCGGGCATTGACGACGTGAGCCAGCGGGGAGAGTGGAATACACCCACACCGGAGGAATTCGCCCTGCCCACGGAAATCTGGCGGGAGACAATGGCCCGACGCCAGCGCTATGCGGAGGTGCATGGAAAGTTGGAACGGGGCGAAGTCCAGTCCATCAACGACCTGATCACCCTCAATCTGGACATCCGCCAGTTTGTCCAGGATGTGATCGAACAGTCCGAGCGGCCCGAAACCGTGCGTGCTTTTTGGAAGGCCCTGACCGGCGTCTCGGTGTTGGACCCCACCTGTGGCTCCGGGGCTTTTCTCTTTGCCGCCCTCAACATTCTGGAACCCCTCTACGAAGCCTGTCTGATCCGAATGCAGGCTTTTGTGGAGGAGAGCGGACCGGAGGAATCGCCCCTGCGCTTCAAAGATTTCCGCACGGAATTAGAGCAGATGGCCCGCCACCCCAACCAGAAATACTTTGTCTACAAGTCGATTGTGGTCAACAATCTCTACGGCGTGGATTTGATGGCCGAGGCCACAGAGATTGCCAAGCTGCGTCTCTTTTTGAAGCTGGTGGCCCAGGTGGACGAGGTCTCCAAGCTGGAACCCCTGCCCGACATCGACTTCAACATCCGGGCCGGGAATACGCTGGTGGGCTTTGCCACCTATGGGGATGTGGAGGAGACTGTACGGGGCGACCGGCTGCTGCTGTTGCCGGAGGACGAGGAACTACTGGCTGAAATCCGGGAGGAAGCCGAGGCGGTGGAGCGGCTCTTTGGCCGTTTTCGCCGGATGCAGACAGGGCACGACGTAAGCGAATGGGGCGAGGACTACGCCACCACCAAAGCCATTTTGACCCAACGGTTGCAGGCGTTGGACGAACGGCTGAACCGGCTGTTGGC
>JAHDWH010000152.1 GCA_023384455.1 Caldilineaceae bacterium
TAGAGTCATTTCGTGGACAGTGCGACGCACCAAAACGGGAAGTTATTCTTTGACAGTTACTAAGCGTACATTGCACAAGCGATAAAGCAATCAGTGAGCCGTTATCAGTAAGGTTTGAACACCTGATAACGGCTCACTGATTTTTTACTGCCCAGGTAACTACTCAGGGTGCGACGCACTCGCCACACTCATTTTGCAGTGGAATCCACTCCTGGCGAGTGCGTCGCACCCTGAGCCTGAGTAGTTGCCTGCCCAGAAGGATAGACCGATGCAAGAGAGACTACCCAAAAGCGGCTGGATCGAAATTTTCCGGTGGCGCTTTGGCCGCCGCCACGCCTTCCGGGTGGTGGGGGAGTCGATGACGCCCACATTGCCGCCGGAAGCGGTGATCTTCTTCGATCCAGCGGCCTACGACGACAGTCCGCCCCAGGTGGGGGATGTGGTAGTTGCTCGCCATCCTTTTCAGAGTGGTTTGCAGATTGTCAAGCGGGTGGCAGAGGTCCGGGAGAATGGGCGCTACACTCTCCACAGCGACAACCCAGTGGGGAGCGACAGCCGGGGCTTTGGCGCGCTGCCCCGGAGTCACATTCTGGGGCGGGTGACCAGCCGGTTGAAGTAAAAGAAGTCCGACTTTTTCCGAAAAGTCGGACTTCTGGAGATCAGCAGATCAAAAAGGGCCGGACTTCCAATAAAAGTCCGGCCCTTTTTGGTTTGGAGCTATTGGCGTCCTCGTGGATCCATCGCGTCGCGCAGGCCGTCGCCCATAAAGTTGATGCTGAGGATTGTCAGGGAGATAAAGAGACCAGGCCAGAAGATCAGCCAGGTATTCTGGGTCATAAAATCTTTGTTCTCAAAGAGCAGCCGCCCCCAGGTGGGCACATCCGACGGGAAGCCCAGACCCAGGAAGGAGAGGGCTGATTCGGTGAGGATGGCCGCGGCCACGCCCAGCGTAGCAGAGACGATAATCGGACTCAGCACATTAGGGAAGATGTGGCGCAGGAGGATATTGCGCTCCCGTGTGCCCACGCAGACCGCGGCTTCGATAAATTCCTTGCGTTTGAGGGAGAGGACAGTGCCCCGCACCACCCGGGCCGTGGGCATCCACCCCAGCAGACCGATGACAGAAACCACCAGCACAAAGATACCCAATTCCAGCCCCAGCCAGGCACGTAAGGTATCCCGAAAGAGCATAATAATCACCAGCAATAGGGGCAACTGGGGCAAAGCCAGCATCAGATCCGTAAAGCGCATCAGCGGGTTGTCCAGGGCATCGAAGTAGCCGGAGAGAATGCCGATGAATGTGCCAAAAAGCATTGCTACCAGCATAGCCACAATACCCACGGCCAGAGAGATACGTCCTCCGGTCAGGTTGCGGGCCAGGGTGTCCCGTCCCAAATCGTCGGTGCCCAGGGGGTGATTGACGCTGGGCGGCAGACTGGACTGCATAATATCGATGTATTCCGGGCTTACAGTGTAGACCAGCGGCCCAAAAAATGTACCCAACATCAGAATCAGCAACACAACTGTTCCAAAAATTGCCAACTTATGCTTTCGATAACGCACCCACACGTCACCCCACAGGGTGCGGTGTTTGCGGGTAGAAAGGGTCTGGGCCAATGGAGAATCTGCGGCAGTTGTTGATTGTACAGCCATCGGTATCCGTCCTAAGAGTAGCTGATGCGTGGGTCGAGAACGCCGTAGATTACATCCGCCACCAGATTGAAGACGACGATCAAAAAGGCGAAGATAAAGACAACCGTCTGGATCAGCGGGATGTCGTTGACCTGAATGGCGCTGATAAGAAGCGCGCCCAGCCCGTTGATGCGGAAAATCTGCTCGGTGATGATGGCACCACCAAAAATCGTGGGAATGCCCAGCGCTATAAGTGTGACTACAGGAATCAGGCTATTACGCAGAATGTGGCGAATGATAATGTAGCGCTCGCGAAAGCCCTTGGCCCGCACTGTGCGCACGTAGTCCATGGGGATATTGTCCAGCATCGATGCCCGGGTAAAGCGGGCCAGGGCCGCGGCCTGGAAGAAACCCAGCACCGTCACCGGCATAATCACCTGCTTCACCTGCAAAACAAAACTGGCCCAATCATTCACCACAAGATTGGTATTGTAGATAGAAGGAAACCATTTGAGCTTGACACTGAAGATAATGATAAAGAGGAGGCCGGTGAAGAAAGTGGGGATGGAATAGCCGAGGATGGAAAAGACTGTGCCCACCTGATCGATGACAGAGTATTGCTTGACCGCTGAAACCACGCCGATAGGGATAGCCACAACTATCGCCATAATATAGGCCAGCCCCACCACCCAAAGAGTCTGGGGCACGCGCTGGGCAATCAGATCAAAAACCGGCGTGCCCCGGCTGCCCCAGGAGGTCAGACGCACGGTTGTGTTTGGATCGAGGATTTGGGTGCCCAGGGAATTTTGCAGCAACATCACCGGTTCGATGTAGAAGAACTGGCGCAGCCAGAGGGTATATTTGATGTGAAAGGGTTCATCCAGCCCCATAGCGTCCCGAATCATCTGGCGCACTTCCGGGCGGATGGTTTCGGGCAAAGCACCTGTGGGATCGCCAGGGGCCAATTCCAGAACGCCAAAGACGACGAAACTAATGGCAAAGAGGGTGATAACAGCGGTAATGACACGACGGATAAGATAATTGCTCACGAAGCCACCCCAGTTCTGAAACAGACACGCAGGGGTACAGAAACTATCTGCACCCCTGCGCAATCAGCGTCCTAAAGTCCAACTTCTCGGAAGAAGTTGAACTTCTAATTTATTCGCTGCGGCTCCACTCAGCGATGTTCCACATCTCAGAATCCCAGCCGCCGTTCATGCGCACGCCCTGCAGACTATTGGCCTTGGCCGATACACTGCCGCGGTGAACCAGAGGAATCTGGTAGGAGTTCTGCACGTTAATATCGTTGAGCTGCTTGACGATAGTTTCGCGTTCTGGGCCAACCGGTGTGGTGGTTAGCTGCTTGAAGAGTGCGTCGAATTCCGCACTACAGCCACGGAAAATGTTGCCGCCACCCCACACATTGGCTTTGCCTGGGATGAACTCACATTGCCAGTCGGCCATGTGCAGCTGAGGATCGATACTTGGCCCCGTCGTGTACATCTCCACGTCGGTGAAGAATTTCTGGTAGGTGTCTGGGCTGTTGGGGTCGCCACCAAAGTAGACACCGGCGTCGATGTTGATCAGCTCGGTCTCAATACCCAGCTCAGCCCACCACTGCTTGATCAGCGCTTGGGTCTTCTGACGCACAGAGTTGGTGCTGGTCTGGTAGCGCACCACCAGCGGGATGCCTTCGTATTCGCGGATACCGTCGCCGTTGCTGTCAACCACGCCGTTGTCATCCAGCAGCTTTTTGGCACCTTCCATATCCTGGGTCAGACACGAATCATTGGCAGTCGAAGCATAGTAGGGAGGCGCAGGAATCACATTACAGGTCGGCGCACCGGCAAAGCCATACAGCTGGCTGGCAATGATAGTGCGGTCAATGGCCATGGACATAGCCTGGGGAATCGGCTTGAAGGTCAGGAAGGGATGGGGATTGTTGCCGCCATCGTATTCCGCACGCATATCGCCTAATGCGGGGTCCGGGTTGGTCTGGTTGATCAGAATGCGCTCGACGTTGCCGCCCTTGCTGACGATAATTTCGCCAAGACCTTTGGCTTCCATCTCGGCCAGAATCTGCGGCTCGACCTGCAAGTTCCAGGCGTAGTCTGCTTCACCGGTCTCCAAGACAGCCCGGGCTGCCGAAGCTGCATCGCCACCCCCCTTGAAGACAACTTTGTCGAAGTAAGGAGCATCACCTCGCCAGAAGGGATTGCGCTCGTACGTCACCACGTCGTTGACTTTGAAGTCGACGATACGATAGGGGCCTGTGCCCAGCGGGGAGAGATTCTGTTCGCTACAGGTCTGGGCTGCGCTTCCGATACAGTTGCCAAACTGAGCCTTGCTGATGATCGGGCCACCCGATGTCACAAAGGCGTTGTAGGGGTAAGGTGTGGGATTTTCAAAGGTGATTTTAATGGTGAAATCGTCCACGGCCTCCACACTTACAACCCCGTCAAATTGGGAAATCGTAGTACAGCCCGTCTCGGGATTGATGCAATACTCATAGGTGAAAAGCACGTCGGCCGAGGTCAGGTCGCTGCCGTCAGACCACTTCACACCCTCTTTGAGTTTCCAGGTAATGCTCAACAGGTCCTCGGAAACCCCGCCATTTTCCACCGTTGGAATATCTGCGGCCAATTTGGCCACCAGTTCACCTTCTGGGGAAACATTCGCCAGCGGCTCCAACGTAACCGCACCGGCATCATAATCTTTTGTGCCGCCAGACAGATAGGGTCCGGGCAGCGAAGCAGCCTGCCAGTAGAGGATGTTCAACACCTTTTCGCCGGAATCAGCCGGGGCGGCGGGGGCCGCGGCGGCGGGGGCCGCTTCCTGTGCGGCCGGCGCAGCACCAGGCTGGGCGGGCGCTGCCGCAGGACAGGCTGCCAGCACCAGAGCCAGGGCAACCAGCAGCACGATCAAACGCATCGAACGGCTTGCTTTGAGTAGACGCATGAGCTTCTCCTTGTGAAATTATAAAAGATGGAACAGACGCGAAGTTTTACACACGGTTATTGTTTGCTGTGGAAGTTGAACACAAGCGGAAATCGCGGTTTCCACAACAAACAATCGGGTGACATCAGTAGGGCGTATCGACCTGCAGGAGGCTGGAAGAGGTGAAACAGGCCAGCAACACTGATGGCGACAAGCGGAAAGCAGATTTTGCTCAGGGGATTTGAGACAAACCGAATGACAGAGTCCATATTTCCATATGCTTCTGCCAGTCTGGGCACGATCCTACAATTTTTTTCCTCAGATGTCAAACTGCCCGAAACAGATTGCGCAGAATTACCCAGAGTTCCTTTCTGCAAAACGTGTCAGGGCAGCTTGTACATTAACTGGCACGCGTCTGGCCCGCTGTTTCAAGAAGTCCACAATCTTCTCTGCCGGGATTCCTTCTCCCCTGGCCCGCTGCAGGCTGCGCTGGTTGATCTGGTAGACAAAGTGGGGATAGCTGCGCTGCCATTGGGCAAAACGCTCCACCCGAAAACGGTCCGAGAGGGGTGTGCCAAAGGGTACGTGGATTGTATAATCCTCCTCGACCGTCAGGGGCGTGCGGGCGGCCTCTTCGATCGGTGTCTGACTGTTGGCCAGCCAGAGCGCCCCCATTGGGCTGAGGGAGACCAACAGATCGTCCCCTGCCGAAGGTTCGGCCAGGGCAAAGGCCGAAAGCCAATAGAGGGGGCCGCTGAAGAGAAAGCGCAGCAGCGCCCCCTCCACCTGCTCCCAATGAGCGAAACCTTTGAGAAATTCCTTCGTAGAGCTATCGCGGATATACCAGCTATCGTAATCTCCGGTGGGGCGCTGAAAATCCGGGGCGGCCTCTTTGATGGCCCCGATCACATCGGCCTGACTATACCAGAGACCCGGCTGCAAACGGGCCACCAGTCCAAGCACTACTTCCCGGGTGCGTTGGGCTTCGTTGCGCCAGTTGCCGCCGGAGCAGTCCAGCCCCGGGGTGCGCAGCAGATCGTTCCAATCCGGCGATGTGCGCCAGGCTTCCCAAAATGTGCCCCACTGCTCCGGGCGGCTTTGGCCCAAAAAGGTGTAGACCCGGTTGCTGTTCAGCCGCACCCGCTCCCCGTCCCGACGCAGCAGCCCGGCCCGGTTGACCAGATGGAGGAGCAGCGCCAGCCGCACATCCTCCACCCGCTGCCCGTCGCCCGTTGCTTCCGGGCCACCGGGGGGGATAAAACTGTTGACTGTTTGCAGCCGTTCAGCCAGGGATGACACATCCTCCGGGTGGGGGCCACGCTCGGTCATGCGCATCCCTTCGGTGTGCAGAAAACCGATGAGTGTACCCACATCCTCCAGCAAACTTTCTTCGTCGATGAGCATACGGGCGGGGGGTGGCGCAGGCACGGGCATCACAGCCAGCCCTTCCCCATCCTCCTGAGAGGCTGGTTTGGGCAGCCAGGGGATCACATCTTTGGGGATGTAAACAATTGTGTGGGCATTCTGCCCCGCACCTTTGAAGCCCCGGCCCAGCAGTCCGTAGTAATAGAGCAGTTCGGCCACGCTTTCCGGCGTGTGCCAGGGCTGCTCCCGCTCCAGTTTGGCCGGCCCCATCTGGCGGATGCTGCCAAACTCCCGGCTGAATTGGGCCTCCACAATCTCGCCCCCTTCGGTCAGCAGGGCGTCCAGCGCGGTCTGGGCCTGGGGGTGATAGTCCACCACCTCCTGGTAGGCCATCAGCACGGAGGTCGGGTCCGAAGTCTGAAGCGCCAGCAGGTCAATGGCCTCCCGGCGGTTCTCGGCTGCGTCCAGAAAGGCGCCCCGCAGTTCGGCGATGACCTGAAGCAGCGTATCGGGATAGTCGTCATACATCTGGCCGGTGGTGGGCATAGAGAGTGATTGGGTCTGTTGGCTTTGGGAAGGTTTGGGATTTGTTGTCACGCGGCAGAAATTTCGTTATACTATATCCACAACTGTGGAAGGAGTCCATACACGAATGACAAATAACAAGACGAACCCGCAAGGCGGTAGTTGGAATCTGGCTCATATTGTACGGGATATTGCCATCACTTGGCAACTGATGGGAGACCCGCAGGTTTCGGGGCTGCTCAAACTCTCTCTGCCTGTCTTTGCTTTTCTCTATTGGCTCTCGCCCATCGACCTGTTGGTGGGTATGCCCTTTGACGATATCGCCGTTTTCGTTTTAGCCAGCCGCTTCTTTGTCCAGCTGGCCCCGCCCGCGGCTGTGGAGCGGGCGCGGCGCAGGCTGGGTCGTTTTGGCGGTTACACCCAGCAAGCCCCGCCCCCATCGGATCAGCCAGACAAAGATGTGTGGGATGTGTGGGACGATGACAGCGACGGCAAGACGATTTCTGGCGATTGGCGGGTGGTGGATGATTAACCGAATTGAGCAGTAGTATTCCCGGAGGTAGAGATGAGTGTTCACGAGATTGAAGCAGCGATTATGAATCTGCCTGTGGCCGAAGTGACTGGACTTGTCACCTGGCTGGATGAGTACTACGCATCGCTTTGGGATCAAGAAATCGAAGATGATGTAAATGCAGGCCGATTCGACGATCTTCTGGCCGAGATCGATGAAGAATATGAGCGCGGCTTGGCGTTGCCCCTATGAAACACATGACGCTGCCTCGTTTCTGGCAGCACTATCACCGGTTACCGACAGATATTCAAAAACTTGCCGACAAGAATTTTGAACTTCTCAAAGCCGATCCGTTCCATCCGTCACTGCGGCTGAAGCGAGTGGGGAAGACAGGGCAGCTTTGGTCAGCACGGGTGGGTATCCATTACCGAGTAGTGGGGCGCGCTGTTAAGGACGGTATCCTTTGGTTTTGGATCGGTACTCACTCTGAGTATGACCAGATATTGTCATAAACATTGACCTAAACATTGACCTATGAAAGACAATTACAAGGAGATACCAGAGTTCACCGACGAAGATGAGGAACGTGAATTCTGGGCGACCCACGATTCAACCGAATATATCGACTGGGATAACGGTCAGTCCGTCGTCTTTGCAAAGTTACGGAGTCATAGCCACGTGAAAGATTTCCAGCCGTTCGATGGTATCGAAGACGCTATCAAAGCCGGACTTTTGGACGACATCCTGGCCCGGATTGACGCGGAATATGCGAATTATAAGCAGACGCCGGTCTTCACCTGCCAGGAAGAAGAGCTGGCCTACTGGTCGCGCACTGCGCCCGCGCATAGCAACGAAAGCCTACCCGATTCTACCACTGAAAAACCAGGCCAATGAGCGAACAGAAAGCCCCCTTCTCCGTCCACGAAAGCACCAGCCAGGGCTTCTCTGAAGTGACCGAACTTCTGGATGTAGCCCCGGGAACCCTGCGCCGCTGGATTCAGCGCTTCGCCCCCTATCTGCAAACGACTGCCAGCGAGAGCAGCAGCCGCTACACCGCCTCTGACGTGGAGACGCTCTCCATTGTGCGGGGGTTGCTGGCCGAGGGCAACACCTATGAACAGATCGCCCACCGGCTGAGGGTGATGCAGACGACCCATCAATCCCAGGTGGTGGAGAACGACGAGGAGTTCGGTGGCCGGGCATTGCCCGCGGCTGGCCCGGTTCAACTGAACCGGGCTGTCGGTGACGCGGTGCAGACGATTGCCGATACCCAAAAGGCCATCCTCAACAGCCAGACATCGATCCGGGATCTGCTGGGGGTTGTGGTGCAGGACAACTTCAACCTGAAAGAGGAGAACCGCAAACTGCGGGAACGGATGTTGGAGATCGAGCGTGCCCTGGCCGAGTACCAGCGCCGGGAAGAGACCCGCAAAGAGCGCCAGGAGAGCCGTCTGCGCGCCCTGGAAGGCACATTGGGCGCGCTGCAACAGCAGGTGGCCCACTGGGTGGAGCTACAGCGCCAGCGCCGCCGGGGCTGGTTCTGGTAAGAGATCGGGGCGAAGGCGGAGAGCGACTCCTCCCCCACAGTGGAGGAGGTTGGGTGGGGGTGCGCACTTACCAAAACAGAGTGGGCGAGAGGATTCCTCTCGCCCACTCTGTTTATTTTTCCATCCGGTACGTCGCACTGTCCACGAAATGACTCTAGTCCGCAACCTCATCTGGACAGTGCGACGCACCAAAACGGGAAGTTATTCTTTGACAGGCCCTTACCGATTGATGCTCGGCAGGAAGATGCGCGGCCCGGTCACGAGTATGCCCAACGGGATGCGTTCGCTGCTGCCATTGGCTGCCACCACTTCCAGTTCATAGTGATAGCTGTGACCTGCGGCTACCCCATTGTCGGTGAAGCTATAGGCTGCGCCATCTGCCTGGCCAGGAAGCTGGGCAGACAGCCATTGGCTAATCGGCTCCATCGCTCCGCCGTCCATACTGCGGTGGAGATGGAAGCCGGTGATATTGGACTCGTTTACCGTCTGCCAGCGCACCTCTGCACTTTCGCCGTAGTAGGACAAAACGCTGTTCACCACTTCGACCGCAGTCGGTGCTGTGATCTTGGCCGGGGCGGTAGCCGACTTGTCCGGGATAGATTGGGGCGGGACGCCGCCGGGGCCGTCCGGATCATAGAATGCGTTGCGCACGGTAGCCGTATTGATAGTCACCTGGTTGGGCAGATTTGTAGTATCTGCTGTACCTACGAACTCCACTATCACCGCAAAGCTCTGACCCACAGCCAGGGCTACACCAAAGCCTGTGGGCGATCCAGAGGTCAGATCATCCCAATCCACCTGGCCCGGCGCGGCCGCCGAATGGACAGGCGTTGCGCCGATGTAAGTCAGAATGCCGTCTACGTACGTATCTCGCAGGGGCAGAATCACAATTGGAACGTCGCCGGTGTTGGTGATGCGGACGGTAAAGCTGATGGTTTCGCCCTTGCGCACGCCGTGCAACAGGGGATCGGTGTTGTTCACCTTTGTAATGATGTAATCCGGATTGCTGCCGATGCCGTTGTAGTGGCTGGGGTCTGTGTCCTGCACAGTCTGGCTGTTGTCCACCCGAACGCCTGTGACGGTCGCCAGATTGGCGTACTGTCCCGTACCAGCCACTCCGGTCTTAACACAGCTCATACTTGCCCCAGATACCAGACTATTCTGGGGGCAGGAGATCGTACCCTCTTTGTCGTCGGTCAGGACCACATTATTGAGGGTCACACCACCGGTGTTGACCACAAAGTAGGTCCAGGTGACAGTGCTGCCGGCAATCACCGACGGGCCGGGCAGATCGTCTGCATCCTCGCCGTTGGTGCTTTTCTCCACCACAATCGCCGCCGGGGCCGAGAGACATTCCAACGCCTCCAAGTCCCGCAACGGCTCGGTGAAGGCACCGATGAACGTAGCCACCGCGGTAGTTGTGTCGATCTGGTAGAGGGCGTTGGTGGTTGGCCCATCCTTGCCGCTGGAGCCGTAAAGCTTGCCATCGTTGAAGAAGGCCAGCCCTTCGATGTCCTGGATATGGCCGCCGCCGATTTTCACAGAACCGACGCTGGTCGTCGCTCCGGTGCTCTTATTGACTGTGACCAGGCGGCTCTCACTGCTGCCGCCATTGTTGAGAATGGCATACATCACGCCCGTCACCGGGTCCACCGCAATGTCGTCCACATCTTCCAGACCAGCAATGGGCGCCACCACCACATACTCGTCAGCACCGAATGCGTCATTCACCCGCTGGCCGGTGGCCGGGTTGATACGGAAGAGGACGTCCGGCCCACTGCGGCGGTGTGAGCCATAGAGAAAGCCGGTGGTCGGGTCGAAAGTCAGACCGTCCACGTCGCTGAAGGTAATACTGCCTGCGCTGCCGCTGCCCGATCCAAAGCTATTGGTCGAGGCAGTGAAAGCGCCGGTCGTCAGGTTCAGCGTGCCCAACTGTCCGGCATCCGCAGCATAGAGAACACTGCCCCCAGGCTGGAAGGCAATCGCTTCGATATTGTAGCGGTTGGTGTTGCCTATCCCGCTGCCCACTGCTGCGGTCGCGCCGGTCAGCCGGTTCAGGAAGGCCAGAGTATCTTTCTGGCTGCCATCACCCTTCGAACTTGTCCCATCGGCCACGGCATAGCAGAGATTGATATTCTGGAAGAAGCCACCGTCAATCGTTGAATTGTTGGCGGTCAGGTTGACGCTAACGGAGCCACTAACGGGATCGAAGTCACTGTCCCGGGTGTCGTCCCCGCCCTGGTCTTTCGGGCTGTAGACATAGCCGTCCAGTGGCTGGGACCCGTTGAAGTTTGTGGCTGCCACCTGCACATTGTAGGTGCCCGCAGGCAAGTTGGTGAAGGTGTAGATACCGTTGGCGTCGGTCATTGTCGCCTCGGCCAGGGTGCTGCCTATTAAAAGTTCCATCTTCACATTGGCAATACCCAGCTCACCCGTGTCCTGCTCGCCATTTTCATTGGTATCGTGCCAGATGCGGTCACCCAGGGTGTAGAGAGTCGGCGGCGTGCCACAGAAGGTGATGGCCGGGACAGCCCCACTGCTGGGGAAGGTGATCTCCAGACGGCGTACACCCGTGGCGTTGAGCGGCACAATCTGGAAGCTGTTATCGCCCAAGCCCAGCATATCGCCAGTCGCCAGCAATGTACCGCCGCTGGTCGCGTTGTAGGCTTTGACTGTGCCGCCTGCCTCGTCGTTATCGATGTCCAGAATCTGCACCTGATCCACCCGCAGCCCCTGGCTAAAGGTGAATTTGATGACACCGCCGTTGCCGTTATCGTCCGGGTTGCTGCTGCTGCCATCTTCCGAGATGATCAGAATTTTGCCCAGGGCGGCACTGTTGACACCCGGCATACCCGCCGCGCCGCCCGCGCCCACACCTGGCCCGCTAAAGGATTGGTTGGGTGTGCCCAGGTCGGTGTCGCCGCCTGTGGGGGCAGCGCTGTCAAAGATCATCGCCGGCCCTGTGCCGGGAGAGGCGGCCGTAGCCGAGACTGTAATACCCCAGCCCGCCCATTGATTGCTGACGGTCTGGCCTTTGGTCAGCGCATTGCCCAGGGCGTCGGTCTCAAAGTCGATGGTGGGCAGACACTGGTTGGCTACATAGCCAAAGTCGATGTCCAGATTCGAGCCGCCCGAACCGATAGTCACACTCTTGGGGTTGCTGACCGTACCGCTGTTGGTCTGAATATAGCCCGGCGCGGGCAGGGTAGACGTATCCGCCGCCACACAGTAGGTGCCAGCGGGCAGACTCGAAAAGAGATAGTTGCCGTTGCCACTGGTCACTTTTGTCTGGATGGCCGAGCCGCTGGGGCCGCACGCGCCGTTGTACAGACGCACAGTTACCCCGTTGATGCCCACTTCGCTGCCGTCCTGGTCGCCCTGGCTGTCCAGATCATACCAGACCCGGTCACCGATCTGGCCCGAATTGGGCGGTGTAGTGGTTGTCAAACAGAGGGCATCGCCTTTGGCCCCGGCTCCAGAACCACTGGAACTGGGGTCTGTGAAGATTACCCGCAGGGTCGCGGCTGTGGCCGGCGCGGTGCCGTTCAGCGTATACGGCCCGCCCAGGGTGCTGCCGTCGATGTCTTTGGTGATGGTATGGACAGCCGGTGTGCCCACTTCCACATTCGAGCTATTGTAGAAACGAATGGCAATCGTCGGGTTCACACTCGGATTGTGGGTTCCCGAATAGAAGGTCATCTGATAGGAATTGTTGGGGAGCGCCGAAACCACCTGGTGCATCGTGGCCGGCGAACCGGACGGTTTGGTCCAAACGTATCCCACATAAACCCCATCCGGAGGGGAGAAGCCGGTGGTCACACCGGTTTCTCCGGCACTGGATTTGGTCCAGTTGGCCGGGATATTGTCATTGATGGAGTTTTTGGCCCCGGTAACCGTTTCAAAGCTGGGATTGAGCAGCAGATTGTTGGGGCAGCTGGCCGCCACGCTGTTGCTGACACTGCTCTGAACCGGGTTGGGTGTCTCCGTGCTTTTGGCAAAGGCTGTATTAATCAGCGTGCCTGCGCCGGCAGTCACCGTCGCCTGGAAGTTGATGGTCAGTGTCTGGCCTGGCTTCAGCGCGTAGCCGTCCCCCGGCGCCACCAGATTCGGCGGCGTGCCGTTTGCCAGATCCGGGGTGGCATTGCCTGTATTGTTGTCTTTGGTCGTCGATGCGCTGCTGACGCCATTGGCTGTAATCTGCACATTGTCCACGGCAAAGTATTCATCGCTGACGCCAGTATTCAGAATAACACGAAAGCGGATGCGCGTGTTGGACGAGATAAAGCCATCCATATTGTAGCTGCGCGGACCGCCGGTGGCGCTGTTGTAGCCTGTGAATATCTCCAACACCGAATAGCTGCTGCCCCCATTGTTGGAGATTTCCACCAGCATCCCGTCGCCTGTGTCGATGGTGGAAGGCACACTCCAATCGAAGGAAAGGGTCGCATTGGAATAGCCGGAGAGGTCTACCTGACGGTAGATGCTCGGTTCTGTGCCGCTGTCGGCATAATCGGTCAGGCGCAATTGCCCGCCGGTTATGTAAATCCGACCCGAACTGGCGCTGGAACCGCTGGGGTCGTCTTCTACCCAATTGGTGCTCCAGTTGTCGGGGCCATCCTGCCGGCTGTAGGACTGGCTGGCAAAGGTGTCTTTGACAGTTTTGGATGTAGCGGTCGGGCCGACGACGCTTGTGCTGGAGGCCACATACGAAACTCCGGCGGGCAGACTGTCGGTGACATCAATGCCCGTCTGGTTGATGGCGCTGGGATTGGAGACAACCACCTGATAGTTGAGCACCTGGCCCGTGCTCACATTACCGGTGGGGTTGACTGTTTTGAGAATGCCCAGGCTGGAGGTGCGCTTGTAGCCGAAATCCACATCCAATTTGGCGTTGGAACTTCCCCAGGGGCTTACCGTGCGGTTGTGGCCGCCTGTCGTGCTGGCAAAGCCCGATGGCAGGGTAGAGGCATCTACAGCAACACAATAGGTGCGGTCATACCGCACCTGGCTGCCATCTGCCAGATAGGTAAACAGATAGTTGCCGTTGCCGCTGGTCACAGCCGCGGCAATAGGCGATCCGCTAGGGCCACAGGCGCCGTTATACAGGCGCACCACCACCCCATTGATGCCGGTCTCACTCCCGTCCTGGTCGCCCTGACCGTCGGCATCGTTCCACACCCGGTCACCCAATGCGCTCCAGGTGTCCACTGCGTTAACGCCGTCTTGCTCCACAGGGCCAATGTGGCCGGCCTGCGCGCCCGACGCGCCGAAAAGCAACGCAAACAGCGCAGCCAAAAGCACGAGACGGGAAGTTAGTATTCCATACCGTCGTGTCATCATTCACTCTCTCCTTAGATGCCGTCATTGTCTACTCAGCTACGGTGCAATTTCCGTAAGTTATTCATCCACCCTTTGATCTACTCAAGACACATTCTTCAGGGTGAGTATAACATAACAAATTACGTCCAACGCTTACAGGATGCTGTTAATCTTCCTGACTTTGGTATAGCGGGGTTCTCTTAATGATACCATCCACAAAAAATGAGAGGTCTGAAACGCTGGCTGCACCTGGCAACCTGGCGTTTCAGACCTCTCATTTTGTCACGCTATTGACGATTGGCTGTGTTGACTTAGGGACTTATCCCATCCAGGAATGTTGCTAAGCGATTGCCCCTGCGCAGGGCCAGATAGACAAAGCCGGTCTGGGGATCGACGGTCAGCGTAAAGGGATCGTCCCCGGTTGCCAGGGTGGTGATTACCCGCTCTGTTGCGCCGTCGATCACACTGATGCTGTCCTCTGCTGTGTTGACATTCAAAACGTGGCCGTTGGCCGGATTCACCAGCAGCCCTGTGCCCCCCACATCCGGGTCTTTGATATCGCCGCCGTTGCCTACACGCACATCCGCCAGCCCCCGGTATTGGGCCACACCTTCCCGCTGCAGAGTACGCACGGTCCACTCCTCATTGGGCAGCCAGTAGACAATATACAGCTTGCCATTGGCCGGGTTATAGGCTGCTTCGAAGGGAACACCCCGTTCGCCGAAGTTAAGAGTCATCCCATCCAGGGTCCACTCTCCGTTGCGATGCACAAAGGTTTTGGCACTCCCCGCATCCCGGTTGGTCACCACCAGCTCGTTGTCTACGGGATTGGCAGCCAGCCCATAGGGGCCGCCACCATCCGTTCCCAAAAGCTGCTTCACACCCAAGCCCTGGATAAAAGCCACGCTATTCAGCCCGCGCACGGCCACAGCCACCGTATCCAGATCCGGGAAGATATCCATAATCGCCGGATTGGGGCCTACCGGAATCTTTGCAATCAGTTGCAGAGTTTCCGCGTCGTAAACCCATACATCACCGCCGGCATAATTACTCACATACATACGATTGGTGCGCTGATTAATCACCACATCCCACGGCTCCGCGCCGGTCTCTACACTGCGTATCACCTGGCCGGTTTGTCCATCCACCTTCACCAGCCGCTGTGTATCCCGACTGACTACATACAGCGCAGTCTGCCCGCTGTGGAATGCCAGCCCTTTGGGATGGAGAACATCTATCCCGCAGCCCGCTTGCATATCGCAGGGCGGCGAAATGGGCGCTTCAGCCATCCCATAGATCATCGGCAGGAATATCTGTTGCGGACCGACCAAAGCAGACTCGACAATCACAGAGGACTCGTCCGGCGGGGCCGGATAGACGATCCCCTCCCCGTCGACGAACTCGCCGAGGCTCGCCACATTTACCGTTGAGCCGGAACTCAGGACACGGAAACTGGTCGTGAAACTGATACGTCCACCCGGGGGGATATCCCCCAAATCCAGCGTTACATCGGGCCAATAAAGATGGCCGATTTTCCCGTGGCTCTCTATCATCGGCTGGCGAATGCTTGTGCCCAAGAATTCCAGCCCGTCTAGCTCGTATGCGTCATGCACCGCCAGGACAACCAGCGTTCTGGTGGAATGGTTGATTACCTCAATAGTAAAGGCGAGCACCTGGCCGACGGTAACCTGACTGGACAACTGACCGGCCAGGGATTTGCGCACTTCGGTCAGCACCCCATTCATTGGCCGGGGAGTCGGGGTAGTGATGGCTGTCGGTGTACGGGTGGGCGTGCGCGTTGGTGTCGTTGTCAGCGTCGGTATGCGGGTGGGCGTGCGCGTTGGCGTCGTTGTCAGCGTCGGTGTGCGGGTGGGCGTGCGCGTTGGCGTCGTTGTCAGCGTCGGTGTGCGCGTCGCCGTGGGGACTCTGGTCTGGGTAACCGTTGCGGTTGGGGTTGCCGTAGATGTATGGCTTGCGGCCGCGGTCTGGGTTGGCCTCTGCGTCCCAGTAGCCATTGGCGTTCGTGTCTGGGTAGCTGTGGCCGTAGGAATCAGGGAGAGCCCCGCGTCCCGGCTTGTATCGGTCTGATGGGGTGCCAGCGGGAAAGGTGCTGTCACACCCGTAGCGTCTGCATCGCTGTCGATCCCGCTGCGCGCCATTTGGGAAGGACAGAATCGATAGCCAGCGGGCGCTTCGAAAGTTAGTGAGTAGATTCCCGGTATCAGATTCCGAAACTGATAGAAGCCATTTGCATCGGTTTGGGTTCTCCCGACGGGATCACCGGCCTGATTGAACAAATTTACCACAACGCCACTGAGTGCCGGCTCCCCAGGGTTCTGAATACCGTTATTGTCCAGGTCATGCCAGACCCAATCCCCGACCGCGGCTACCGGTGCCGGCGGTTGCGTGGGGATAGGCGTGTTGGTTGCCGTGACCGTCGGCGTGTCCGTGTGAGTCGGCGTGGCTGTCGGTGTATCCGTGTGAGTCGGCGTGGCTGTCGGTGTATCCGTGTGAGTCGGCGTCGCTGTCGGCGTGTCGGTATGGGTCGGCGTGACGGTGGGCGTGTCCGTATGGGTCGGCGTGGCCGTCGGTGTATCCGTATGGGTCGGTGTGGCTGTCGGTGTGTCCGTGTGGGTCGGCGTGACGGTGGGTGTGTCCGTGTGAGTCGGCGTGGCTGTCGGCGTGTCCGTATGGGTCGGCGTGGCTGTCGGCGTGTCCGTATGGGTCGGCGTGGCTGTCGGCGTGTCCG
>JAHDWH010000153.1 GCA_023384455.1 Caldilineaceae bacterium
TGCGTTCTGATTTTCATTGATTATGGGTGTGTTTCCTCGTGTACAACTGATGTGATAAGGGCAGAAGCGCCTCGCATTACATCATCTTCTCATCCCATCATCCCATCATCCCGTCACCCTACAGATAATTCCTATGACCACACCAATTCTCGAACACCTCGTCGCCACCATCGCCGAGCGCAAAGCCAACCCCTCCCCGGAATCCTACACCGCTTCCCTCTTTGCCAGAGGCATTGGCAAGATTGCCCAGAAGGTGGGCGAAGAGGGGGTAGAAGTCGTTGTCGCCAGCCTGAATGAGAGCGACGAGCGGCTCGTTTCTGAAATGGCCGATCTGCTCTACCACAGCCTGGTACTTCTGGCCGCACGCAACGTGGCCTGGGCTGATGTGGAGGCGGAATTGGCCCGCCGTTTTCGGTAGCTCCCTTTCGTGATGTCAAGCGGGTGTATTCAATTTGAGTTACAAAGTCCCCGGCACTTCACGAACTTTGTCGTCTGAATGGTCCTGCGCAGACCCGCCTGGACGGTAAGTGCCGGGGACCTTTCTTCCCCCGTGGCGCAACCTGTGGTATGAAGAATTTTCTTGCAGCGGGAGGACGTGCGACAATTGCTACGCACTACATAACCCGTGAAAATAGACCTTTTCTCCCCACTCTGGTAGACTGACACTTATCGTTTATCCATTTTTTGTGCAGCCAGTTTATGAACGCAAAATCAATCGGGAAAAAATTACAAGGACAGGTCGCGCTGGTCACCGGTAGTGGTCGGGGCATCGGTGCCGCGGCCGCAGAGTTGCTGGCCCAGGCCGGCGCGTCTCTCGTTTTGACGGCGCGCAGCGAGGACGAGATCGATGCCGTCGCCAAGCGCATCCGTAAGGCGGGGGGCAAGGCCATCGCCGTCCCCTGCGATGTGAGCGATTTTGGGCAGATCGAGGAAGTGATCGAGGCTGCTCTGACCCAATACGACCGGATGGATATTCTGGTCAATAACGCCGCGCTGGTCTGGCCGCTGGAAGAAGTGGCCGAATCGGACCCGGACGAGTGGGCGTATAACATCCACGTCAATCTGGTGGGGCCGTACAATCTGGCCCGCAATGTGCTGCCGCTGATGCTCGACCAGGGCTACGGGCGCATCCTCAACATCACCAGCGGCGCGGCCAAAGGCGGCTTTGTGGGGATGAGCGCCTACAGCGCAGCCAAAGCCGGGCTGGACGCCTTCACCCGCAGCCTGGCGGCAGAGATGGCTGGTACAGGGGTGATGGTCAACGGGCTGAACCCGGGCACTGTGGACACAGAAATGCAGGCGGATTTGCGCAGTGTGGATACGGAAGGCACGAAGATCGATCTGAGCTATTTTCACACCGCCTACGAGAGCGGCAAACTCGGCCTGTCCAGCGATACGGCCAAACAGATCTACTGGCTGGTCGGCCCCTGGGGGCGCAATGAAACGGGGAAAATTTTCAGCGCGGGGGACCCGGAATGGCGGGCGCAGGTGGAGAGGGATGTTGCGTAGACGCCATAAACGGATACGCCACATATTTATCGAGGCGTAAAACGTATTTATCGAGGCGTGAAACGTAAAACGTGAGATCGTTCGGATCTGTTCACGCGTCACGCATCACGTTTCTCATAGCACAAAAGTTGCACACTTACAGTCACTTACTTCAAGCTTCGGAGGCATAACCCCAATGGCATACAAGCACATTACCGTCCCCAGCGGCGGCGAGAAGATCACAATTGTGGATGGTGTTTTGCAGGTTCCCAACAACCCGATTGTCGCTTTTATCGAGGGCGACGGCACGGGTGTGGACATCTGGGCGGCCAGCCAGCCGGTGTTGGATGCGGCGGTGGAGAAGGCCTACGGCGGCAAGCGCAAAATTGCGTGGATGGAAGTCTATGCGGGTGACAAGGCCAACGAAGTCTACGGCGAAGTTGTCTGGCTGCCCCAGGAGACACTGGACGCCATCGACGAATATCTGGTCGCCATCAAAGGCCCCCTGACCACACCGGTCGGCGGTGGCATCCGCAGCATTAACGTAGCCCTGCGCCAGCGGCTGGACCTCTACGCCTGTGTGCGCCCGGTCCAGTATTTCAGCGGCGTGCCCAGCCCGGTCAAGCAGCCCGAACTGGTGGATATGGTTATCTTCCGGGAGAATACGGAAGACATCTACGCCGGTATCGAATTTGAAGAGGGCACGGCCGACACGGCGAAGTTCAAGCAACTCTTCTCCGAAGCCTTCCCCGACCGTTACAGCAAAGTGCGCTTCCCGGACACCGCCGGTTTCGGCATCAAACCCGTGAGCCAGGAAGGCACGGCCCGGCTGGTGCGCTCGGCTATTCGCTACGCGCTGGAGAACAACCGCAAGAACCTGACCCTTGTGCATAAGGGCAACATTATGAAGTATACCGAAGGCGCGTTTATGAACTGGGGCTACGAAGTGGCTGCCGCAGAGTTCGGCGGTAAGCCCCTGGACGGCGGCCCCTGGCACGTCCTGCCCAACGGTCTGATCATCAAAGATGTGATTGCCGACGCGATGTTGCAGCAGATTCTCACCCGCCCTGCCGAGTACGACGTGCTGGCCACCCTGAATCTGAACGGCGATTACATCAGCGACGCCCTGGCCGCGCAGGTGGGCGGCATCGGCATTGCGCCGGGGGCCAACATCAACTACGAGACGGGCCGGGCTATCTTCGAGGCCACCCACGGCACTGCCCCCAAATATGCGGGCCAGGACAAAGTGAACCCCTCGTCGGTCATCCTCAGCGGCGAAATGATGCTGCGGCATATGGGCTGGACCGAAGCCGCCGATCTGATTCTGGCCGCCACCAGCAAGGCCATCACCCAGAAGCGGGTCACCTACGACTTCGAGCGGCTGATGACCGGCGCCACACTGCTCAAATGCAGCGAGTTTGGCCAGGCACTGATCGAGAATATGTAATCTGTAACGCAAACTATCAGTTTGCGCTCGCGAAACGTGAAACGTGAGATCGCCCGAATCCTCTCACGCTTCACGTTTCACGTTTTCATCCACAAAAGCAATGGCGCTGAATCACTCGTGACACCCACTCCCTTCGACCCCCTCCTCGCCAACCGTCCGCTGGCTATACCCCTCTACGGCGGCTATTACCCGGACCTGATCGCGCCAGGCACCGTCACTTTTGTGATGTACGCGCCCTTCAAACCCTTTGTCAGTCTGGTGGGTGACTTCAACGACTGGAATGGCCGGGCCAATCTGATGGTGACAAACGGTGCAGGTCTCTGGTGGACGACTCTGCCCCACCCCGGCCCTACCCGCTACGGCTTCTATGTGGCCGTGGACGACCAGTCCCACGCCTGGGTGGCTGATCCCTATGCCACGGAAATTCGCTGGGAGGAAACTGGCCCCTGGGCCTGGCTGGCGGACGAAGATACCCTGCGCCTCCGCCAATCCTTCCCCTGGACGGACGCTGGGTGGAGCACGCCGCGCTTGGCGGACCTGGTCATCTACGAGCTGGGCGTGCGGGATTTTGCCGGGCGCTGGCAGAACAATCGTCCGGAATATGGCACCTTCAGCGGTGTGGAGTCCAAACTGGACTATCTGGCCGATCTGGGCGTCAACGCCGTCGAACTTATGCCCATCCAGCAATTCCCCGGCCAGTCCAGTTGGGGCTACAATCCCGTCTTCTACTTCGCCCCGGCCCAGGTCTACGGCACGCCGGAGGATTGCAAGCGGCTGGTGGATGCTTGCCACAAACGGGGGCTGGCGGTGATTCTGGATGTGGTCCTCAATCACGCCTGGGGAGATCACCCCTATTACCAGATATACCCCCCGCTTTATGGACCAAAGGGCGAAAAATTGGATGATCTCAATCCTTTCTTTCATCAGACGCCGCCGGCTGTGAATATGTGGGGTGGGGTGGATTGGGATCACTTCGTGCCGGAGACTACCCGCTACTTCCAGTCGATGATGGGCCACTGGCTGCGGGAATATCACATCGACGGTTTCCGCTTTGATTGGGTGGGCGGGGTGGACTACGACAGCCGGGAGCCGATGCAGCCGGGTTTCAATCCCTGGCACGGCATCACCGCTGCTTGCTGGGCCGCACGCCAGGCTAAACCGGATGTGATTCTCGTCGGCGAGTATTGGCCGATTGATGGCACACACCCGGACAAGACCGGGGCCAAACTGGTGGCCGAGACGGAGATGGACGCGGTTTGGAATGGCGAGTTTCATCACACGCTGGAAGCTGTGCTAAAGCAGGGCTGGGAATGGGAGAAGAAAGATATTTGGCGGGCCATCGGTGGCTATCGGGAACAGGGGTTTGCGCAGGCTGAACAGGTGATCAACTACACGGCCAGCCACGACGAGGTGCGCCCGGTGCATGAAATTCTCTATTACGCCCGGCGGCACATTCAGAAGCCGAACGGCTATTCCTGGCTGGAAGTGGCCCTGGACAAAGCGCTGATAGGATTGATTGTCCTCTTCAGCGCGCCGGGTGTGCCGATGCTCTACGCCGGTCAGGAGTTTGGCGAAGACACGCCCCGCACTGTCGACTTTCTACCCCTCGACTGGTCCAAACTGGAAAGACCTCTCCATCGCCAGCACTGGGAGTCTGTACGGCGGCTGGTCCACGCCCGATGCGCCAGCCCGGCCCTGCGCGGGGAGCATATGGAATTTTTCGCTGATGATTTTGCCCAAACAAATCTCGTCCGCTATCAGCGTTGGGATGAGAATGGTTCTGTGGCACTCGTCGCGTTGAACTTTGGCAGCGAAACCCGGCAGACATCTCTTGACTTTCCTGCCGGGGGGCGCTGGCGGGAAGTGGTCAGCGACCGGACGGAGCAGATCGGCAGCGGACCGCACTATTTTTCTCTCTCGCCCTGGCAGGGGCGGCTGTACCTGTTGGATACGTAGAACGCACGCCGGTTGGAAACCGGCGGTCCTATTCCGCCCCAATTCTGGGACTTCTCCTCCTCGGAACTTTTGATCACCTGATTCTGGGATGTATACTCATCCCTACGCACGCCTTCCGTCCAGGTCAAAGCCCTCGCGCTGCCCTGAAAAAGGCCTGTATACACGGATAAAAGAGAACACGGATTAATAGAATCTGTGTTTCTTCCGATCCGTGTATACAAAATTTCGTCCCCAGTGGCGCAACCCGCCGCATGGAGAACTTTTGTAGAGATGTGGAGTACCTTCTGCTATGAGTACCCAAAACAGCACCCAATCGATGAAAGTTGTGATCGTCGCCAAGACCCGTCAAGGCGGCGGGGCCGGTGTGGACGCGCTCACCTTTGGCGGTCGCGGCGTGCGTCTGCTCCATCCGAACCCCGCTGGGGACCCCGCGCCCAGTCCGGAGTACGAGGTGGGCGATGTGTGGGAGATCACCTGGCAGCCCAGGGATGAGCGTCCTTTGCCCCACAGCGAAGATGTCACCGTTCTGCAGAAGCGGCGGCTGGCCCCCATCGACGATCTTTATACTTTTGTCCACTATCATCTTTCGCCCCAGACCGGCGGTACAGAGGCTCTCTACGACGGGCTGCTCCAAACGACAAAGGAGGGCGCGCTCTATATCGCCGAGCGCACGGGCGTTCCGGCGTACAGCACCACTTTTTGGGTAGCGGATCAGCCCTTGACACGGGAAGCCGGTTCCACACAGTTCGACTATCGCTATCCCACGGCGGATGGCGGGCAGACCCTCGCCTTTGTGGGATTTCGGGAGCCGCTGGAAGTGATTCCCGCGGGCACGCTGCTGCGGCTCTCTTTGGCCCACTGGCAGACCGATGAGTCGCCCGGTGGCGAGCTGCGCTGTCATCTCCAGCTCTCCGGCTGGATTTTGCCCGGCGCGACGGAGAGTTTTTACTCCGACGATTGGCTACATTCCCAGCCCGTGGATTCTGCACCGGAAGCTCCCCGCGCCGTGCCTTCGATCCCGCCGCCGCCCGCGGTCTCCCTGCCCCCCACCCTGGATTCGGCCCGCAGCCTGCTCAAACAGGTCTTCGGCTACGACGATTTCCGCCCTCTCCAGGCCGAGGTGATGGGCAATGTGCTGGGCCGTCGGGACACCCTGGCGATTATGCCCACGGGCAGCGGCAAGTCTCTCTGCTATCAGATTCCCGGCCTGATCTTCCCCGGCCTGACGGTCGTCGTCTCACCCCTGATCTCCCTGATGCAGGACCAGGTGGAGGCTTTGCGGGATTCGGATGTGGCCGCGGCCTATCTCAACAGCAGCCT
Organism: Caldilineaceae bacterium; assembly: GCA_023384455.1. Taxonomy (GTDB): domain Bacteria; phylum Chloroflexota; class Anaerolineae; order Caldilineales; family Caldilineaceae; genus JACQGT01. The sequence goes on from JAHDWH010000153.1 coordinate 6,212, forward strand.
GGCTCGCCACGAATACGATTTTGTCGTGGAGCAGATACGCCAGGGCCGGGTCAAATTGCTCTACGTGGCCCCGGAAACCCTGCTCCTGCCCGCCACTCTGGGGCTGCTGGACGCCTGTCGGGTGGACTGCCTGACTATCGACGAGGCCCACTGTATCTCCCAGTGGGGTCACGACTTCCGCCCGGAGTATCGCCAGATTATCGACGTGCGCCGCCGTCTGCCCGGTGCGGTCTGCATCGCCGTCACCGCCACGGCCACCCCCCGGGTCCAGGCCGACATCAAAGAGAGCCTGGGCTTTGGCGAGTCCGACACCTTTCTCGCCAGCTTTGACCGCCCCAACCTTTTCCTCGGCGTGCAGCCCCGGCAGGACGGGCCGGGCCAGGTTCTCTCCTTTATCGAAGATCACAAAGAGCAGTCGGGGATCGTCTACTGTTCCACCCGCAAGGAGGTGGACAGCCTGACCACTCTGTTGCAGCGGCGGGGCGTCTCGGCGCTCCCCTATCACGCGGGGCTGGAAAGCCAGACCCGTGCCCAAAATCAGCGAGCCTTCGTGCGGGATCAGGTCTCGGTGATGGTGGCAACCGTCGCTTTTGGGATGGGTATCGACAAGCCCGATGTGCGCTTTGTCGTCCATTACAGCCTGCCCAAGGATATGGAAAGCTACTATCAGCAGATTGGCCGGGCCGGTCGCGACGGGCTGCGGGCCGACTGCCTGCTGCTCTTCAACTACGCCGACCTGCGCACCATCCGCTTCTTCATCGATCAACAGTCCCCCGCCGAGCAGCAGGGGGCCAATGTGCGTCTGAGCGCGATGATAGGCTTTGGCGAGACCGACGAGTGCCGCCGCCATCCCCTGCTTGGCTATTTTGGCGAAACGTATACAGCCGGTCAGGATGACGACGGCTGCGCGATGTGCGACAATTGCACCGCGGAGGAGCGGGCGCAGGTGGATTTGACCGTCCCGGCCCAGAAGTTTCTCTCCTGCGTCTATCGCACCAAACAGCGCTTTGGGATGGCCCACATTATCGATGTGCTGCGTGGGTCGAGGGCCAAAAAAGTACTCCAATTCCAGCACGACAGACTCTCCACCTACAATATCGGCGCGGAGTTCTCCAAGACCGAATGGTCCTATCTGGCCCGGCTCTTTATCCAAAAGGGGCTGCTGGACCAGGACATCACCCACGGCAGCCTGAGCCTGACCGACAAAGGCTGGGCGGTGCTGCGCAGCCAGGAAAAGCTGATGGGCGCGCTTCAGCCCAGGGAAGAGGCCACGTCCGCCATCACCGAAACTGTGGAACACGACACGGGCCTCTTCCAGCAACTGCGTGCCCTGCGCCGGGAGCTGGCCGACGACGCCGGTGTGCCGCCCTATGTCGTCTTTGGCGACCGTTCGCTTATAGAGATGGCCGCCTACTTCCCCCACAGCCGGGAGAGTTTTTTGCAGATGCACGGGGTGGGCCAGGCCAAGGCGGAACGCTACGCCGAACCCTTTCTCGCCGCCATTCGCGCCTATTGCGCCGAAAATGATCTGGCCGAGAAGCCCAAATCCGCCTCGACCGGGGTGGCCGGGGCGGCTCCCCTGCGCCGCAGCAGCGGGTTCGGATCCACAGGCAGCCGCACCTATGAAATCGCCGCCGCCTTTGACGAAGGCCGCAGCATCGCCCAGATCGCCCAGGAGACCGGCATAGCCCCGCGCACAGTCGTCGGCCATCTGTGGAAATATCTTCAGGCCGGCCACACCCTCAACCCCGCCCACTTCCCCCGGGAAACCAAACTGGACGTGGCCATCCAACAGCGGGTCCTGGCCGCCTTCGCCGAGCACGGCCCGGACTTTCTGCGCCCGGTCTACGAGGCGCTGAATGAAACCGTAGACTGGGACGATCTGCACATTATGCGGCTCTGGTTTGCGAGTCAGAGATGAGAGGAATTTGATAGCAGCCACAGCCGGGCCAGCGGTTGCGGGATAGAATTGTTTCGTGAAGCCCCGCCTGTTCTTGACCATTTTGGCAAAAAAGGGTATTGATAGTAGGTCGGATTGTCAATCCGACCTACGGGTAACGTCGGGCGGAATGGCGTTCCGCCCCACAAAAAGGAGCGAGCGTATGGCAGTAATGACTCTTACCCGATCGACCATCGGGAAGAAAGTGATAATGGCGGTGACCGGTCTGGTCTGGATCGGTTTTCTCGTCTTCCACATGTACGGCAATCTGAAAGTCTACAACGGTGCCGAGTATTTTAACCACTACGCCGAATTCTTGCGGGAGATGGGATCGCCGCTTTTCGGCCATCTCCACATCTTGACAATTCTGCGTATTCTGGTGACGGTCGCTGTCTTATTGCACATCTGGGCGGCTGTTTCGCTGACCAGAGCCGCCCGCAACGCCCGCCCTCAAAATTATGAGATGAAGCGGCTGGTGCAGGCCGACTACGCCTCGATTACTATGCGGTACGGTGGACTAGTGATTGCCCTTTTTCTGCTCTATCATCTGGCCCACTTCACCTGGGGACTGATTCCGATTCCCGGAGGTTTTATTACGGGCGACGCCTATCACAATCTGGTGGGCGGTTTCCAGAACATTTTTAACGTACTCTTCTATCTGATAGCGGTAGCCGCATTGGGGCTACACCTCTACCACGGCACATGGAGTATGTTCCAAACACTGGGCTTTAACAACCAGAAATATGACAGCACACTGCGCGGCGCGGCGCTGGTCTTGGGCATTTTGATGTTCCTGGGCTTTGCGATTGTGCCCCTGTCCGTGCTGTTTGGCTTCGTTAAATTGCCGCTACAATAACCGGAGGCACGGAATGGCAGATATACAGACAGGCAAAACGCTGGACGGCAAAGTCCCCGGCGGCGCGCTGACCGGCAAGTGGGATCAGTACCGTTTTGATATGAAGCTGATCAACCCGGCCAACCGGCGGCGTTTCAAAGTGATTATGGTGGGCACGGGGCTGGCCGGTGCATCGGCCGCGGCCAGCCTGGGCGAGATGGGCTATCAGGTAGAGGCTTTCTTCTATCAGGATAGCGCCCGCCGGGCCCACAGTGTGGCGGCCCAGGGTGGCATCAACGCGGCCAAAAACTATCGCAACGACGGTGACAGTATCTTCCGTCTTTTCTACGACACCATCAAAGGTGGCGACTACCGCAGCCGGGAAGCCAACGTCTACCGACTGGCCCAGGTTGCCAACAGTATTATCGACCAGTGTGTGGCCCAGGGCGTCCCCTTTGCCCGTGAGTATGGCGGGATGCTGGACAACCGCTCCTTCGGCGGCGCGCAGGTCTCCCGCACCTTTTACGCCCGAGGGCAGACAGGCCAGCAGTTGCTACTGGGCGCCTATCAGGCTTTGGCCCGGCAGGTGCAGGCAGGCACTGTCAAACTCCACAGCCGCAACGAAATGCTCGATCTGGTGCTGGTCAATGGAGTGGCCCGAGGGATTATTACCCGGGATATGGTGACGGGGGAGATTCAGCGCCACGCCGGGGATGTGGTGGTGCTGGGCACGGGCGGCTACAGCAATCTCTACTACCTCTCCACCAACGCCAAAGGCTGCAATGTGACCGCGGCCTGGCGCGCCTACAAGCGGGGGGCCTACTTCGCCAACCCCTGCTTCACCCAGATTCACCCCACCTGCATCCCACCGGCGGGGGAGCACCAGTCCAAGCTGACGCTGATGAGCGAGAGCCTGCGCAACGACGGGCGCATTTGGGTGCCCCGCAAGGTGGGCGACACCCGCAAAGCCGCGGATATCCCCGAAGCCGAGCGCTACTATTTTCTGGAAGAAAAGTATCCCAGCTTTGGCAATCTGGTGCCCCGGGATGTGGCATCCCGCAACGCCAAAACCGTCGTGGACGAGGGCCACGGCGTTGGCCCGCTGAAGAATGGCGTCTTCCTGGACTTCTCCGACGCCACGGACCGTCTGGGCCAGCAGGTCATCAAAGAGCGCTACGGCAATCTTTTTGATATGTACGAGCGTATCACCGGCGAAGATCCCTACGGCGTGCCTATGCGCATCTACCCGGCCCTGCACTATACGATGGGCGGGCTGTGGGTGGACTACAATCTGGAGAGCAATATCCCTGGCCTTTTTGTGATCGGCGAGGCCAACTTCTCGGATCACGGGGCCAACCGGCTGGGGGCCAGCGCGCTGATGCAGGGGCTGGCTGACGGCTACTTTGTCCTGCCCTACACCCTGCCCAACTATCTGGCCGGGGCCAAGCTGGAAAAGGTGAGCATCGACGACGAGCCTTTCCGGGCCGCGGCCGGCGAGGTCGTCGGGCGCATGGAGAAGCTGCTTTCCATCAACGGCAACCGCTCGGTGGACTCCTTCCACCGGGAACTGGGCCACATACTCTGGGACTACTGCGGGATGGAGCGCAACGAGGCGGGGATGCGCAAGGCGCTGGATCTGATCCCGGCCCTGCGCGACGAGTTCTGGCAGAATGTGAAAGTGCCCGGTTCGGGCAATGACCTGAACCAGAGCCTGGAGATGGCGGGGCGGGTGGCCGACTTCCTGGAACTGGGCGAGCTGCTGGCGATTGACGCGCTGGACCGCACGGAATCCTGCGGCGCGCACTTCCGCAGCGAGAGCCAGACCCCGGAAGGCGAGGCTCTGCGCAAGGACGACGAGTTCGCCTACGTCTCGGCCTGGGAGAGCACGGGCAAGCCCGGCGCGCCGATTCTCAACAAAGAACCGCTGGTCTTTGAGAATGTCCATCTGAGCCAGCGCAGCTACAAATAACCAAACCGGGAATGAAAAGCGGGACGCAGATTTGCGCAGAAACAACTGATCTACGCAGATTTTATCCGCGGCAATCAGCCCTTTCTGCGTCATCAGCGTCCTATTTTCAGATTAGGGAGATACGAGATATGAAGCTGAACCTACGCATCTGGCGACAGAAAGGCCCCCAATCCACGGGCAAGTTGACCGAATACCCCCTGCCCGATGTCAGCCCGGATTCGTCTTTTTTGGAGATGCTGGACCTGCTCAACGAGGCACTGCTGCACAAGGGCGAGGAGCCGGTGGCCTTTGACCACGACTGCCGGGAGGGCATCTGTGGGATGTGCGGGCTGGTGATCAACGGCATCGCCCACGGGCCGGAAGCCGCCACCACTACCTGCCAACTGCATATGCGCCACTTCAAAGAGGGGGATACGATTACCATCGAACCCTGGCGGGCCCGGGCCTTCCCGGTGATGAAGGACCTGATTGTGGACCGCACCTCCTTTGACCGCATCATCGAAGCCGGGGGCTATGTGAGCGTCTCCACAGGCAGCGCGCCCGACGGCAACGCCATCCCCATTCCCAAAGCCAAAGCGGATATGGCTATGGACGCCGCGGCCTGTATTGGCTGTGGCGCGTGTGTGGCAGCCTGTCCCAACACCTCGGCGATGCTCTTCACCGCGGCCAAAGTGGGCCATCTGGCCAACCTGCCCCAGGGCCAGACCGAACGCTACCAGCGGGTGGTGGATATGGTGGACCAGATGGATCACGAAGGCTTTGGCGGCTGTACCAATATGGGCGAATGCCGGGCCGTCTGTCCCAAAGAGATCAGCCTGGACTTTATCGCGATGATGAACGGGGAACTGTGGAAGGCCGCGCTGAAGGGGGTCACGCCGTCGCAGAAGCGGTAGGGCGGGTGGAGCGTTGAATCGATAGAACGAGGAACGAGCGGATTGGGCGGATCGATGCGAATGCAACGGTTGGCCCGGTTCGCTCGTTTTGTGTCTGCTCGGATGTATTTTGGCTCTTTGGAATTCCGGGGGGTCAGCCGGATCAGCGCCGATTGAGTAGGCTGGTGCTGTTTCCAGCCGTATCGAAATCAAGCGGGTCACCCCCTGAATTCCGATTGAGCCTGTATTTTTGCAACACTGTCACGCCGTACAATGAGAGTCTTCTGATATTTTGTTGCAATAACTGACGTTATCGAATAGAATCGAACCATGTATTTTGAAGAATTTGCGAAGCACACACGTCCACTTGGCGTCTTTGAGACCAGTCTGGTTTTGCCCTTTTATTCTTCACGGCAACAAACACAGCGGCAATTATCGGATTGGGTGCGCTCAGGGAAGCTATTGCAACTACGGCGGGGGCTTTATGCCTTCCCGCCTCCTTATGTTGGAGAGCAACCGCTTCAATACGTAGTCGCCAATCGACTGGTGCGACCATCCTACATCAGCTTGCAGTCCGCTTTGTCTTATTATGGCCTTATTCCCGAACATGTCGCTTCGGTAACCAGTGTGACAACCGGTCGCCCCCTTACGTCGAGCAACGAATTTGGCCGGTTTCTCTATCGTCATATCAAAACGGATCTCTTTTTTGGATTTCGCTATTGGCAAGTATCACAGACACAATCGGCATTTATCGCCACCCCAGAGAAAGCACTGCTCGATCTCCTCTATCTGACCCCAAACAGCGATGACGAAGCGTATATTCGAGAGCTACGATTACAGAATCTTGATGTCATTGACAGTGAGCGATTACGTCAGTTAATTGATCGTGCGAATCAGCCAAAGCTCATGCGCGCCTTGCCACACCTGCTGGCCGTTATCCAAGAGGAGACGGAGGGATACATTACATTGTGAAACCATACTTGCAGCAACAGTTGGCCGGTGTCACCGATATGGCAATTGGGCTGCCAATTGTACGCGAATATCTGCAAGCCCGCATATTGGAAGGGTTGCAACAGGCTGGTGCCTTTCTCTGTCTCGCCTTTCACGGGGGCACTTCTCTGCGTTTTCTCTATGACATTCCCCGCTATTCGGAGGACTTAGACTTTGCCTTGGAGGTAAGATCGGATCAATTCGATTTTCACCGGTATTTGGCTACGATTCAGCGTAATCTGAGTGCCGAGAACTACACCGTCGAAGTGCGGGCGCAGAAAGAGCAGCCCGTTGTCCATAAGGCATTTGTGCGTTTTCGAGGTCTACTTTACGAGTTGGGGCTGTCTCCCTATCCGGATCAAGTGGTCGCCATTAAACTGGAAATCGATACGAACCCACCGCTGTATGCCGCTTCTGAAACAACTTTGCTCAGACGCCATGTCGATTTGCATCTACGCCATCACGACCGCGCATCGCTCCTGGCAGGTAAGTTACAGGCTCTCCTCAACCGAACGTATGTCAAAGGACGTGACTGGTACGATCTGTGGTGGTATCTGAAGCAGCCCGATTGGCCACTGCCCAATTTTGCTTTTCTCAATAGCGGCTTACGTCAGGCCGGGACGCTGTTGCCCGAAGTATCAGAGGATAATTGGAAAGGGATTCTGCGGGAACGTACCCAAGCGTTGAATTGGTCTGTTGCTTTTAATGATGTCGAACCATTTATCATTGATATTGACAATCAGCCCGAATTCAACAAAGAACGGTTGCTTCAATTGCTGCACGAAGACAGATTCTGAGGGCTTCGGCGGCTGCACAAATATGGGCGAGTGCCGGGCCGTCTGTCCTAAGGAGATCAGTTTGGACTTTATCGCGCTGAAGGGGGTTGTGCCGTCGCAGAAGCGGTAGGGCCGGTAGAGGCTTTGAATCGATAGAACGAGGAACGAGCGGATTGGGCTGAGCGATGGCGTTGGCGTCGGTTGGTCCGTTCCGCTCGTTCTTTGTGATTACTGTAGTGTCCCAACTCCCCACCGGCATTGGCATTATAGTTGTCCAAAAAAAACCTGTTTGAATATTACAGGCTCTTATGGTATCTTCTCAATCAGTAGTGGAAAGAGCTGTCGGGTGCGCCAGTAGAGAAGTCTGGCAGACGAATTAAGTTAGGCGGCACACCTGACAGGTCTATGTTTACCCCAATGGTTGAGAAGATACAGATGTCGGAACACAAAGGAGGCTGAAGAATGGGAACACGGGTTGTGAATCGTCGTGATTTTCTAAGGTTGAGTGGTATCGCCGGAGCCGGGCTTGTGGCGGTGGCTTGTGGCGGCGCAGCACCGGCCGCACCCGCACCCGCGGCAGCCGAACCAGGCGCGCCAGCAAGCGCACCGACAAGCGCACCGGTGGTCGAAGGCGCTCCGGCGGTCCGCGATATTCCGCGCGAGAAGACGCTGATCTACTTGCAGCAGTCGCAAGACGGCCAGTTATTGAATTCTGGACTGGGCAATCCCTATACGCCGGGATCCCAGGGGCATCGAGCGGTCACGGGGGCGCATGAACCCCTCTTCTTCTACTCGGCGTTTGCGGATGAGTTTATCCCGTGGATCGCCACAGGCTTTGAGTATAACGAAGATTATACTGAATTAGTTGTCTCTATCCGCGAGGGGGTGGAGTGGAGCGACGGCCATCCGTTTACAGCGAATGATGTGGCGTTCATGCTCAACGCGTTGATCGCACAAGCACCAATCTTGCGCAATTCGACCGAGGTGAAGGCATGGGTTAGCGAAGCAGAAGCGGTAGATGAATTGACAGTGCGCATCGCGTTTTATGAACCACGCCCGCGCTTTGTCTTTAGTCATTTGGCCGCCAAGTTCGACACAGGAATTTACTGGCTTCCGGAACATGTCTTTCGCGATGTGGAGGATATTGCCAGCTTTACCTTCTATGATCCGGAGCAGGGCTGGCCGCTCTATACGGGTCCATACAATGTCGTACACTGGACGCCTCAACAGCAGTTGGTCGATCGCCGTGACGACTGGTGGGCGGCCAAGATTGGCTTCGCCGATCTGCCCGAGGTGGAACGCATACTCAACTTGCCGACAGCGACCGACGAGCGTGCAGCCCAACTCGTGATCAACAACGAAGCGGATACGACCTTCCATTTGCAAGTGTCGACGGTCGAGCAGTCGGTGAGACAAAATCCGAATGTGATTACGCATTCGGGACGGGAATCACCGTTTGGTTATCTGGACTGGTGGCCGATCTCTCTGTGGTTCAACTGTGAGGAGCCGCCCTTCAACACAAAGGAGATACGGTGGGCGATCAGCTATGCCATCGACCGGGATCAAATGATCGAGGTCGGTCTGGGTGGCGCCGGGATGACAACATCGTTGCCTTTCCCCGAATATCAGCCGTTGTTGCCCTATTTCGAGGCGACGGCGCCGTTGCTGGAACGGTATCCGACGAACGAGTATAATCTGGAGAAATCCGCGGCGCTCATGGAGGGACAAGGTTTCACTAAGGATGGCGAGGGTTTCTGGGTGCGCGATGGCGCAAGGGTCGATGCGACGATTACTACGTTCTCGATTTTTAATGATGTTGGGCCGGTTCTGGCCGAACAACTGCGGCATGCGGGCTTTGAATCGGAATATACCACGCCGGCTGATGCGGGCACACGGCGCGCTGAGGGCGTGGCTAAGCTCACACTGTGGGGCCATGGCGGCAGCATCAGAGATCCCTTCGATACCCTGGATTTCTTCACCAGTAAGTACTATCGGCCCGTGGGCGAGCCGGCGACCTACCCGGCGCGCTGGCGCAATGAGGAATACGATGCGATTCTGGAAGAGATGGCGCTGATTTCGCCCGATCCCAACAATCCGGCGTACATGGATTTGTACCTGGCAGCGATTGAAATCTGGTTGGATGAGCTAGTGGATGCACCGGTGATGCACTTGTTGCATCGAATTCCCTACAACACGACCTATTGGGACAATTGGCCGACGGCGGACAATCCGTATGTCAATGGAGCACTGTGGCATCAGACCGCCAATCTGGTCATTCAAGGGTTGCGGGCCAAGTCGTAGGGTCGTAAAGTTGTTCTACGCAAAGATCAAAGAGCAGGGCCGGATGTACATCCGGCCCTGCTCTTTGATCTTTGCGTCAACGATATAGATTGCTCCAACTTCTCTGCTTGTGTAAAGCGGATGTCCAGGCAGGAAGAGGAAGCGATTCTCGGCTATGGCGAGGAGGGCGTATGATGGTGATCGGAATTGGATCCCCAACCTTCGTTGAATGCGGGATTGTGCTGTCGGCAAGGATGAACACTGATGCACGCTGCCTGCTTTCCCGTTTTCTGAGTGAATTGAATGCAGTTGTGATTCCCTTTACAGAAGCACACTTTGGCGTAGCTGTGAGCGCGTGGCTGACCTATTCTTTGGGTTCGCTCAAATAGGGCTGGTGGGCAGGCAATGTAGTCGTTCTTGACCCAGCCCAGGGAGAGGGCCGTACCCCGGTGAATGCACAGGACACGCAGGGCGTGGGCCGTGCGCGGTGCTGCGCAAGTACATTTGAACGCGGCAGTGGACCGTACGCGGTGCTGCGCAAGCACATTGGAACGCGGCAGTGGACCGTACGCGGTGCTGCGCAAGCACAGTTGAACGCGGAAGTGGACCGTGCGCGGTGCTGCGCAAGCACATTTGAACGCGAAGGTG
>JAHDWH010000432.1 GCA_023384455.1 Caldilineaceae bacterium
CTGGGGCAACGCTTTCCTGTTGCGAACTCCTTTTTTGTGCAGATTCAGCGGGAAGAGAAAGCGCTCTATTATGACGATGTGCAAGTGCTGCCCCATTTCTCCGGCTGGGGGGGCACATCCACCACCCGTGGCTGGATGGGTGTTCCGCTTATCCACCGGGGGGAGGTCCTGGGCTATATCACCCTGGACAGTCTGGAGGTGGGAAGCTTTGGCGCACGCGAGGCAGCGGCAGCCCAGGCTTTTGCCAATCAGGTGGCGATCACACTCGTCAACGCCCAGTTGCTGCTCGACAGCCAACGGGCCGCTTTTGAGCAGCAGGAGGTGAGCCACATTCTGCGTGGGCTGAATGGGTCGGCCACCTTGGCCGACATCCGCTCTGCGGCAACCATCGGCCTGCACCGGCTGATTGGGCCAGGCGCAGTGGAGATCGCACTCTATCCCGCGGATGAGCAACTGATTGTCTCTGAGCGGAGCTTTTGGGTGGAAGGTGGCGGGGAGTACCGCCGGGATGCCCGCTCCTATGCCGTTGAAGATAGCGCGGCTGTGGCGGCGTTGCGGGCAGGCAAGAGTCACTTTTCCCGGGACCTGGCGGAAGATCAGCAATGGCTGATTGAGAAGGAATGGTTTTTGCAGGGCTATAGCTCGGCAATGGCCCTGCCTTTGCAGGGCAACGACCGCGTACTGGGACATATTCGCCTCTTCTGGCGGGAAGGGCTGGAGCCAAACCAGGCCATCCATTTCTCGCTGCCCCAGATTGCAGAAGGTGTTGCCCTGGCAATCCAGAAGTTAGCCCTGTTGGAGCAGACTACCCGCAGGGCCAACGAACTCCAATCCCTCACCGAACTGTCGAGTAAATTACGTCAGGTTTATAATCGCGAACAGGTTACGCAGATTGTGCTCACCCACTCCCTTGCGCTCTTTCAGGCTGATCGGGGCTATGTATTGACGCCTATACCTGAAGAAGATGCGTTGCAGGTGTTCGCTAATGTGGGCAAGGGGCCAGTTGCGCCAAACACCCACTATGGATATACGGACTCGATTGCCGGCGGCGTCTTCCTCACTGGAACGCCTTACTGCTCTGCCAATCTGTTCAGCGACCCCGCGGGCCATCGCCCAACTTTACAGGCATGGGCAAAAAGCGGGCTGGATTTTGTCTCCGCGCTCTATGCCCCTTTGCGGGCGGGCGATGCAATTGTCGGCGTTATTTCTATGACCAACAGCGAAACCCGTCGCTCCTTTTCCCAGACAGATTTGCGCCTCTTCAATGCCCTGGCCGAAATCGCTGGCGGCGCGCTCCATCGCTCTGCGATTCTGGAAAGGTTGGAGCAGCGGGTGGAGGAGCGCACCGCGGATCTGGCCGCGGCTAATCTACGCCTGCAGGAGCTAGATCTGATGAAGTCCGACTTTGTGACGAATGTAAGCCACGAATTACGAACACCCCTGACAAACATCACCCTCTATCTGGACCTGGTGAACCGCGGCAAGCCGGAGCACCGGGAACACTATATGCAGGTGTTGCAGAGTGAGACCGCCCAGTTACGCCATCTTGTTGAATCGATTCTCGATCTTTCTACTTTGGATAGAAAAAAGGAGAGCAGCAGCGGGGAGCTTCTTCCCGTCCACCTGGGCGATGTGCTGGGATCCGTTATCGTCCATTTTCAGGCAAAAGCAAAAGAGGCCGGAATCCATCTTTCTACCAGAATCCTTGGAAAGACGGCATCTGTACTGGGAGATCAGGAGCGTCTCAACCAACTTCTGGTCCACCTGATGAATAATGCCATCAGCTACACCCCTGCTGGTGGTCGCGTGGAGGTAGGGTTACTGAATAGCAGTAAAGAGGCCGGCCTCTATGTCCAGGATACGGGAATCGGTATTGATGAGGATGAAATTGAACAGATATTTGAACGATTTTATCGAGGCAAAGAAGTGCGACAATCGGATATACTTGGCGCAGGTCTTGGGTTATCCATTGTGAGTGAGTTTGTCCAGGCACACGCTGGACGGATTGGTGTGGAAAGTGTACGAGGAGAGGGA
>JAHDWH010000154.1 GCA_023384455.1 Caldilineaceae bacterium
GGGCGACTGGCCCTCTACTTTGCCCTCCACTACCCGGAGAAGGTCACTTCCCTGATTCTGGAAAGCGCATCCCCAGGGCTGGCAACCCCAGAGGAACGGGCGGCGCGCACGGCCAGCGACAACGCCCTGGCAATGCGCATCGAACGGGAGGGGATTCCTGCCTTTGTCGCTTTCTGGGAAGCTCTTCCTCTTTGGCGCAGCCAGGCGCGCCTGCCCGCATCTGTTCAACAATGGCTACACGAACAGCGCCTGGGCAATAGCCCGACGGGTCTGGCCCACAGCCTGCGCGGGATGGGGAGCGGCGTGCAGCCCAGCCTCTGGGAGCGGCTGGGAGAATTGGATATGCCTGTGTTGCTGTTGGCTGGGGAGGAAGACGAGAAGTTCGTCGCCATCAACCGCCAGATGGCGCAACGCATCCCACACGCCCGGCTGGAAATCGTCCCCCGGGCCGGGCACACTCTCCATCTGGAACAGCCGGCAGTGTTTCAGCGGGCAGTGTGCTCTTTCTTGCGCTCCCTCACTCCCCTAAGCGATGGAAGATAAACTCCTCCACAGGTCGCCCATCCCGCAGATGCTCGTCGATGATGCGCTCCAGCACAGCCTCATCCACCCGGTGATACCAGATGCCTTCCGGGTAGACGACGACAATCGGCCCACCCGCGCAGACACCCAGACAGGGGGTAATGCCCCGCTTGACCCGTTCCGGGTTGTCATAGCGGCCCAGTTCGCCCAGGCGGGCAGCCAACCGCTGGTAGAGGCGCATGGCCTGTCCGTCGGGATCGCAATAGCTCCCGTTGCAGATGAGCAGATGCCGCCCGTAGGCGGACATAACCGGTCCCCGATCCCCGTTTCCCAATCCCCGTTCCCTCCCTACGCCAGGGTATCCCACAACGGCTCGGCCACGCCCTGCTGGTGGTTCTCATAGCGGGCCATCACAAAGAGAGCGTCGGAGAGACGGTTGAGATAGGCCAGCACATACACGCCGATAGCTTCTTCTTTTACCAGTGCGGTCACAATGCGCTCGGCCCGGCGGCAGACCGTGCGCGCTACGTGCAGGTGGGCCGAGCCGAGGGAGCCGCCGGGCAGAATAAAGTTTTCCAGAGGGCCGACGACCGCGGTCATCTCGTCGATGAGCACTTCCAGGGCCTGGACGTGGCGCTCGGCAATCTGGGGCAGGGCGTACTTCACTTTATCCTCCTCCACAAAGCAGAGGTCCGACCCCAGATGAAACAGCTCATTCTGGATGATCGGCAGCACACCGGCCAGCCGCGCAGACAGCCCCTGGGCCAGGGCCACACCGATCACCGAATTGAGTTCGTCCACCGTCCCGTAGGCTTCCACCCGCAGGGCATCTTTGGCCACCCGCTGGCCGCCGCCCAGAGATGTGTCGCCCCCATCCCCTTTGCGGGTGTAAATTTTGGTCAGTCTTGGCATTCGTTTATTCCTTTCCCAGGCCGCGCACAAGCGCGCCGATGGATTCGAAGGTATCTTCGGCCCCCTGGCAGCGCAGCCGCCAACGGGCCGCGTCGGGATCAACAAATATCTCGGCGTCAGGGATGCCTGCCCGCTCCCCGTCCACACAGTAGCCTTCCCGCTCCAGCGCCCGCTCGGTCCAGCGCCGGGCCAGCCCCTCGCCGTAGAGGTGGACGATCCCCGCCGCCGGTCGCTCGATAGAAAAAGCGCCGGAAAAGGTGTCGAAGTTGACCCGCTGGCTGGCAAAGGCCCGCTCGAACGCGCCGCTGAGCACCAAATCCTCCGGCGCGCCGGCGTGGAGCAGACCGTCGCCGCCCAGCAGCCAGAGCCGGTCTGCGCTGCGCAGGGCCAGGTCCAGATCGTGGGTGGAGAGCAGAACAGCCCGGCCCGTCTCCCGGGCCAGACCGCGCAGCACCCCCATCATCTCCACCCGCCGGGGCAGATCGAGAAAAGCCGTGGGTTCATCCAGCAGAATCAGCTTTGGTTCCTGGGCCAGGGCACGGGCAATCATCACCTTCTGCCGCTCGCCGTCGCTCAGCTCCAGCACCGGGCGCTGGGAAAGTGTGGCCGCGCCCACCGCGTCCAGGGCGCTGCGCACTGCGGCCCGATCCGTTTCGCTCAATCCACCGCTCCAACTGGTGTAGGGATGGCGGCCCAGGCTGACCAGCCCAAAGGCGCTCAGATTGCCCACATCCACCCGGTCGGTGAGGACAATACTCAGACGGCGGGCCAGCTCTCTGGCCGAAAGGCTTTCCAGCCGGGCCCCGTCCAGCCAGACCGCACCGGAGAGGGCAGGTTGCAGCCCGGCCAGGGTGCGCATCAGCGTAGACTTGCCCGCGCCGTTGGGGCCGAGCAGACAGACCATTTCGCCCGCTTCCACCTCCACCTGTAAAGCGCTTGCCACCACCCGCTCTTCCCGACGGGGCAGGCGATAGCCGATGGCAAGATTTTCTGCCCGCAGCACCGCTGGCGCCCGACGGCCTGACACCTGCCAGGAATTCTGAAGTCTGGCGGGTCTCTCTTTTATTCTCTCTATCTTCGTGCTTTTGTGATCAATCATCCGGCAAAAGACTCCCGCAGATTGCGCTGACGCAGAATCACCCAACCCACCACCGGCGCGCCCAGGAGGGCAGTCACCGCATTCAGGGGCAGGGTGAGCTGACTGCCAGGCAGTTGGGCCAGCAGATCCGCGGCCAGGGCCAGCCCCGCCCCCAGCAGGGTAACGGCAGGCAGCAACAGCCGGTGATCCGATGTATTGAGCAGGGCCCGGCAGAGATGGGGCACGGCCACACCCAGAAAACCGATAGGGCCGCAGAAGGCGGTTACCGCGCCGGCCAGGGAGGCGGAGGTAAGAATCACCCCCAAGCGGGCCAGCCGCACATTCAGCCCCATCGAGCGGGCATAGGTGTCGCCCAACAGCAGCGCGTTGAGAGATTTGACCAGCAGGTGGGAAAGAATGAGTGCGGCCACCACTACCGGGCCAAAGACCTGTAACTGGCTCCACGTGACCCCGCCAAAGCTGCCGAATGTCCACGAAATGTAGGCCTGGATGCGTTCAGCGATGCTGAAGTAGAGCAGAACACTGACCAGCGCGCTGGTCGCGTAGCCAAACATCAGCCCCAGGATGAGAAGGGTCATTGTGCTCTGCACCCGCTGGGCCACCGCCATCACCAGCAGCAGCACCAGGACCGAACCGGTAATCGAAGCCACGGCCAGACTCATATCCCCCACCAGACTGACCCCAGCCAGGAGAGTACTGCCCCCAGCCACACCAGCCGCCAGCACTACCAGCGCCACGCCCAGGCTGGCCCCGGAACTGATCCCCAGCACAAAGGGATCGGCCAGGGGGTTGCGGAAGAGGGTCTGCATCTGCAAACCGCTGGCCGAGAGGGCCGCGCCGGCCAGGGCTGCGGTGATGGCTTTGGGCAGACGAAACTTGAGTACAATCGTTGCCCAGCTTGCCTTCTCGGCCCCACCGCCGAAAAGAATCGTCACAATCTGCTCCAGGGGGATCGAAACCGATCCCAGAGAGAGGCTGAGCAGAAAGATGGCGACCAAAAGGGCGGCCAGGAGGGCGAGGAGGAATAGGTGATTGGGTACACGGGCGATTTTCATACCGACCTATTCGACAACTTTGTAGTAGACCAACTGGTGATCCGGCAACAGTTCGGGATGGAAAATCTTCACCAAATCCATCAGCACCACATCCGGGTGGGCCGCGCCGGATTCGTAGGAGGCGTTGCCCCCGTTGGGGCTAACCTGAGCGTTATTGTTATAGAGGTGTCCGGCGGCCAGGGCAGCAAACTCGCCATAGCGTTCGTCGCTCTGCAACACATCGGCCCGGCTGTTCCAAAAGGCGTTGTCGGGATTGACCCAAAAGTCAGCCTGGCCTGCCTTCTCGAAGACCGTCTCAAAGTCCACGGGATCGCTGCCCACATCACCGCTGTCGGCCCACAGATAGGCAGCCCCGGCGTCGGCCAGGAGCTTGGCGCTGTAGCTGTCGCCGCCGGACATCCACCAGGTGCCGTCATAGATGCTGCTCACGAAAACCGTGGGTCGGTCCGTCACACCGGCGGCCAAAGCAGCCGTGGCATTGTAGGACTCTACCACCCCATCAAAAATCTGGGTAGCAGCCGCCTCTTTGTTGAAGAAGAAGCCGACAAACTTAATCCATTCGGTACGGCCCAGTGGGTCCTGTTCCACAAAGTCGCCATTCAGGGCCACAGGAATACCCGCCTCGATGAGCAGGGGGTGGGTGTCCCATTCCGGCACACCCATGCCATAGGCCATCACCAGCCCCGGATCCATTTCCAGCAACAATTCCACATTCACCCCGGAGCCACTGCCCACTTCGGCGATTTCGTCAGCTTCAATTCGGGTCACCACCTCTGCGGTTGTCGTCCACAGCAGGCTGTCCAGACCGACCAGCCGATCCGTCAGGTCCAGGCTGACCAGATGGGGCAGGTATGTGGTGGAGAGAGCCACGAGGGACTGCACAGGTACTTCGACGACGGCACCCTCCACATCCGCCGGCGCCGGCGTGCCGCACTGGACGAGGACGTAACGGAAGCTCTCCTGGGCCCCCTGCCAGGGATTCGTGACAGTAACAATTTTATAGTTGCTGTGATATTCCACGGCAAAGCCGCCGGAAACATTCACGCTCGTCTTCTGGGGGAAGTAGTCGATGGCCGGGTCGTAGTTCTTCACGCAGCCGTCGGTCAGATTTGTCTGGGGTGCCAGGGCAGCCGATGCTTCGGCAAACGCAGAAATCGTTGCGGGCGCAGCCCCGGGCGGGGGGGGCGCGACGCAGGCGCTGATCAACAGAGCGGTCAGCAGACTTAAGAGAAGTAGGGAACGGGTGAGAGAAGTGTGATTAGCCATTTTGTATGCCTTTGTTCAACAGGTCGGGCTGACAGCCCGACCTACGGATATTCAGGTTGGACTACGGACTATTCAGGTCGGACTGACAGTCCGACCTACGGATAAATAAAAACGCCCGATCCAGGCGGATCAGGCGTTGTGTGCAAAGGAGAGAGACACTTCCTGCAGGTCAGTGTCTTCTGCTGTGCGCTCACCCAGTCCACGAGGTGTCGTCAGATAACAGCAGAGGCGGTCGACCTGGCTTAGGGAGCGTAGCTCCCCATACAGTTGCGGGACAGCGCCGGACTCACACCGGCTTCGCCTTTATGCCCTGGCATCCGGGCCATGGGCACCTCTACTGCGCAAGCGAACTTGCGGGGTGAATGATAACAAGCGGAGCGGGTTCTGTCAAATCGCCCCTGGAATAGAAAATTGAGGAAGATAGGGAAAGAGAGGAGATCGACCCATTCAATACTCAGTCAAGAAGTCCCAGGTCACGTAGTTTTTTCTCCATTGCCTTCACGCGGGCTTCCGCTTCCGCGCGCGCCTGGTTTGCTTCGCCGGCATCCAGCAATTCCTGGCCTGTGTTCAGATCGCTGAAGCGCAGTTGCCCTCCCCCCACCCAGACTTGTAGCCCGATCTCCGGCAGAGAAAAACCGTCATCTTCATCTGGCGATACACGACGCAGGCGACCCGCGTCTCTACGCCACAGATGCAATTCGATTGGATAGCGGGGTTGAGAATCACTTGCAATTGCGTCGATGACCAGATAGGCGGGTATGCCCAGGTTCTGGTAGAAACCGACATTTGTCTCCAGGTCTTTGACGTGGCTGTCGGGCGATGTGACTTCCACCACCAACAGCGGAGGCGGCTCCACATCCAGGTCATAGACCGAAGGGGCAGGAAAGCGATACGGCATCAGCAGCAGGTCGGGTGCAATACGCCGTTTGATTCCCCGCCCATCCCGATAGAGCAGAAACGTATCCAGCAAAAACATCAGCCCCCGAGCAGCCAGAATGTGACGCACCAATTCCATAATGTAGGCCAAAAGCTGCCCATGTGGGCCGCCAGCAGGCATCAGTTCCTCCTCAGTCTGGTAGGCGTAGGGATTGGTGTCCCAATCTTTTTGGATATATCCAGGAATCCAGCCAGGCCGGTCCAGATGCACAGTCGGGTTCAGTTTGGATGGATTCCACGGGGTGTTGTTCATTGCTCTGTCCTTCTCTCCCAAACAGGCCGGAGACACCAAATAGCGTTGTGCTTACAGTATAGCCGGGAGCACCGCGAAATTCAACCTGCGTCGTAACTACTCAGCCAACGACAGAAATAACCACTGAACACACAGAATACACGGAAGTTCTCCGCTTCTTTCAGTGTGTTTCGTGTATTCAGTGGTTAATAAGCAGAGAATGCCTGAGCAGTTACCCTGCGTCTGCATATTCGGCAACGCCCTGTTTAAGTAGCGCATCGGCATCTGTCAGATGGCGATGGGCAGACGCAAGCCGGGAGCGGTCGGCGTCCATCACTGCGGCCAATTCCCCCAACAGCGCCCCCGTCGCCGACGGTGCAACCCCGCCCAATCCTCTGCGCGCCTCCACAAAGGCGCGAGGGTCCAGCGACCGGGCCAACTGCTCCGCGGAAAAGTCGACTTCCCGGCCCAACACGGCCTGGGCCGCCTCCTGCAGCATCGCCCACGTCATCACCGGCTCCCCGCTCCCCTGCTTTGTCGCTTCCACGCTCCTCCCCACCATCCGCGCCACAATCGAATGGGCCGAACGGAAGGGCAGCCCGGCCTCCCGCACCAGCGCGTCGGCCAGTTCGGTGGCGGTGGTGAAACCCTCCCCGGCGCGGCGGGCCAGGTGTTCTTCGTTCAGGGCCAGCGTCTCGCAGACGGCGGTGTAGAGTTGGATGCACGCCTGAATTGCTTGCAGACCGGCCATCAGCGGCGGCAAAATCTCGTCTTCGATGTCCTGGGTGTCGCCGTAGGGGATGCTGTGACACTGGACGACGACGGTCTGGGCGTAGCCCAGGGCACGGCTGAGCCGGGCGCGCAGATGTTCCAGCACCACCGGGTTGCGCTTCTGGGGCATAATCGAGCTGATCTGAATAAAGCTGTCGTCGATGCCCAGGCTGCCCGATTCCTGGGTGGCGAAAAAGAGCAGGTCTTTCGTCACCCGGCTCAGCCCCACGGCCAGGGATTGAACGGCAAAGGCCGTGTCGGTCAGGTGATCCCCCGCGCCGATGCTGTGATGGGTGCTGGGGATCACCCGCTCGAAGCCGAGGAGAGCCGCCACCCGCTCCCGGTCTATGGCGAAGCCTGTGCCGGTGAAGGCGGCCGCGCCCAGGGGTGACTCGTTCATATTGGCGTAGGCCCCGGCAAAGCGCTGCTGATCCTTGGCCAGAAAGCTCAACACCCCGGCCAGATAGTGGGCGAAGGTGACGGGCTGGGCGGGTTGGGTGTGGGTGTAGCCGGGCATCAGCGTATGCAGATGGCGCTGGGCCAGTTCGTCCACTGCGCCGCGCAGGGCCAGCAGATCGGCGGAGACTGCCAAAATACGTTCCCGGATGGCCATACGGCTGAGGGCCTGGCCCAGATCGTTGCGGCTGCGGGCCAGTTGCAGGTTGCCGCCGAACTCCGGGCCAACCCGCTGGATTATCAGCGATTCTACCCGGAAGAAGAGGTCCTCCACACCGGGCTGGTAGGCCACGGCCTCTGCGCCGCCGGCCCGAATCTGCGCCACCGCCGTGCAGATGGCCGCGGCGTTCTCGCCGGAAATGATGCCGCATTCGGCCAGCATCAGTGCGTGGGCTTCGTGGGCGGCCAGCATCGGCTCGAAGAGATAGTCCTGGGCGTCGTCGTAGGCAGGTTGCAGGACGTGGCGGGAATAGACGGGGTGGGGGAAGGTGTTGGAAGTGATTGACACGGAAATATGCCTCGCAGTGGATGGATGGAAAAGCGGCGGCGCTTTTTTGGCATCACAAATTTTGTCGGCAATGGCGCCGGCGTTTTGGGTGCATTGGCCGTCCCGGTTGTGCTGGCCCGCTACACCTTTCCCCTGGGCTACGTCATCTCCTTCGGGCTGGCCGCGGGTCTGATTCTGCTCTCCTGGCTCTTTATCGCCTTCACCGGTTTCCTAACTGTCTATGCGGCGCAGCGTTGGCAGTTGGCCGATGCCCAGGCCAGCGACTTTACCGTCGCACTGCAAGTCGGGCTGGCCCTGGCAAATCTCTTCTTTGGCTTCTTCTCCGATCGCAAAGGGCATAAGCTGAGTCAGGAGATATGCCAGGGCCTAAATGTGCCGTTGCTGATTCTCGCAATCTTTGCGCCCAGTGCCTGGTGGTTCTTTGCCGTCTTCGCCCTGCGGGGCGCTGTCAATGCGGGGATGTTTGTCTCCGGCATTTCGATTGTGTATGAGTTCACCGATGCCGAGAGCCGTCCCACCTACATTGGGCTGGCAAATACGCTTCCTGGGGTGGCCGGAAGCATTACCCCGCTGGTCGGTGTCTGGCTGGCCACGGCGCTTGGCTATCAGACAATGTTTGGCGTTGCAGCCGGGTTTGGGGTTATCAGTTGGCTACTTCTGCATTTTGTGGTTGTTGAGCCGCGCAGAAGGGCTACGCAACTACCCCAGCCCGCTCAATAACTCGCCCGTCGCGCAGATGAATCTCGGCCCGCCAGACGTCGCCGGCAACCGACGGCACGCCCCCCTGCCGCCAATTGCTCTGGTAATGAACCATAAACGACTCGTCCCAGGCGCTGTCGTAGAGTGCGCCGTTGCGGAAGAAATCCACGTGTTCGATGCTCTCCGGGTAGAGACTGGCCACCCGCAGCCAGCGCTGGCCGATGTCAGTCATCTTCGGCTCCAGCCCTTGCAGATAGTACTGCTCGTCGGCGGGAATGGGATCGACGGCGATGCCGATGCCCTCGGCCATACGCCAGGCAAAGAAGTGGTCCTCGCCGGGCAGCACAGACCAATCTGCGGGCGGCTCCTGTTTGGTCATATTGTTGTAATAGCCCCAGGAGACCCCCTCTTTGTACGTCACCGCCATCTGGCCGATGGCCTGGGAATCCTCGTTGCAGACGATAGGCCGGTTCAGCCCCCAACTGCGTACTTCCCGAATCATATTGTGGAGTTTTTGCCGGGTCTGGCCGTTGCCGTGGATGAGAATCACATCGCTGGCCTCGGCGATCTCCCGGAAGACCGAGCCGCCCTTGCCGCTGCACCCCACGGGCATCCCGCCGGATTCGGCCCGGGCCAGGTCGTTGAGCGCGGCCACCCCTTCCGGGTAGTAGAGGAGCGGGTGTTTCTGGAAGGGCGGGATGTCGTGCTCGTTGGCAACTTCGATGATGACGTTTGTGTAGCCGCCCTCTTTCAAAAAGCGGGAAGCGGTGGTCACCGCGGCGCGCACGGCCCGGCCATCCCGCAGGCGCGCGGTCTGGTCACCGTAGAAATAGCTGACAATCGCAACCATCCCCAATTCATCCGCGGCCCGGATCAGCCGATCCAGACGGCCCGCGTAGGCCGGGTCCAGGCTGGTTCCGTCTTCGCCAAAGGGGTTGTTGTGGATGGTCAGATTGTTGACAGTGAAGCAGGGGCCGCCCCCTTGCAGACCGACGGTGAAGGCGCGCAGACCGTAGCCGTACCACTCGGGCAGGGCCGCGATCAATTCGTCCGTGTGCTGCTCCGGGTCCCAGGCGTCCCGGCCAAAGCGAGCAAAACGGGCGGGGTCAGCCTTGTCGTCGAAGATGCCCTGGATGAAGCGGGCGTTCATCAGCAGGCCGTGGGCTTCCGGCTTGCTGCCGGGGATGTCGCTGTAGACCAGCTTATCGTTGATCAGAAACTTCTCACCGAAAATGGAAAGATGGGTTTGGGGCATTGGGTTGGTTCTCCTCAAGAATGAGTTGAATGGACAGAGATACTTGTGCTACGCTGGAATCAATGAACCACAATGTATGGTTCTTACGAGCAACGCGGGGTGTCCAATGACAACGTCTATTGTACTCGACAAATTATCTCTGCCAGAAACAGGACTGGTGAGATTAAAACTCGACCGGATTTTCACTATCAACATCTCGGCTACAGAAGCCAGACGTCAAGTCAGCAACTGGTTGGCGTGGGAGGTGACAATGACGCTGATGGGCCAGGAGCCATCCCTGGTCATCGGGGAACCGGTGGTGTGGCGAGTGCCGGTGGTCTTCACAGCCGCTCACGTGGGCGTGGTTGGGGGTGTCGGAGCGATTGACGTAGACGTGGAATCGGGGGAGATGATTCGGCCAGAGGGGATCGAGGAAGCGATGCTGTGCGCGGCGAAGAAGCTGGCGGAAGATGTGCCGCCTTACAAAACCCGGGAGTTGCCCGAAGGCTATCGGGTGACGACAAACATTGCCTACTCGGATATGAACCCCACCGGGGATCCAGCAGCAATCATCGCATCAGTCCAATAGCAGAGAGTAACCCATGTACTTTCGGCCCCTACTCCCCAAATCCTGCGAGTTCCTCATATTCGACAGCATATACCGGGTGAATGTTTGGCCGCCTGCGCCTCGATGATTTTGTCATATCTGGGCATTCAGCACCAGTATCCTGCGCTGGTTTCGATGCTCAATATCAAACCCGAAGTAGGGACGCCGTTCTCATCAATCCACAATCTTGCCAGAATGGGTGTTCGGGTGATTGCGCAGAAACAAGGTCAGTTCGAGACACTGTATCGATTGCTGGCTTCGGGTTGGCCTGTCATTGCTGCTGTGCAAACCAGAGAATTGACTCACTGGAAGGGTGTTGAAAGTCAGCACACAGTCACGGTCATCGGAATGACCGCTGACGAGATTTTCATCAACGATCCGGATTTTGCAGAGCATCCGCTGCCTGTTTCTTATGGTGACTTCGATCTGGCCTGGTTGGAAATGAATGAACGATTTGCAGTGATTGGACCCTCGGTTTTGCACCGTGACTGAGTATCCTGACTGAATCTGCGTAATCTACGTTCCTCGCTTTATCCGCAATTGCCCCATTCCCGCCCCAAGAAACTAATTCTATCACACCCCTATCTGGCGTGCGGATAGTGACCTTCCGGGTGCTTCAACAACTCCGCCTCTATCAAATCCGACCCCAGCCCAGGCCGATGCGGCAGGAGCAGATGGCCCTCCTCAATCGTAAAGGGATGGGTCATCAGGTCGTCACGCCAGGGCGCGTCGTCCACGTCCAGTTCGTGGATGTAGAAGTTGGGAATGGTGGCGCAGACATTAGCCGAGACAAGCGTATTGATGGGGCTGTGGCAGTTGTGGGGTGCCACCAGCACATCGTAGGCGTGGGCCAGATCGCAAATTTTCTTGCCGAGCGTAATCCCGTTCCAGGCGAAGTCGGGCATAATCACATCCTGGGCGTGGCGCTCTAAAAAGGGCCGGTAGCCGTGGGTTCCAAAGAGGCTCTCCCCGTGGCAGATGGTCGTCTTTGTGGATTCCCGGATGGTGCGCAGGGCGTCCGGGTCCAGGGTTTCCGTCTCCAGCCACATCAGATTGTAGGGTTCAAGCGCTTGGGCCAGTTTGATGGCGCCGCCCAGTTTGAAGGTGAAGGCCACGTCCAGGGCGATGCCCACATCCGGCCCCAGGGCCTCGCGAAAAGTGCCCACAATCGCCTCGGCGCTGCGAATGGTGGCGGGCGGGCAGTCCCCGGCCCGGTTCCAGAAGCGGTTGAGGACGGGCTGGACGTCGGGCTGATCTTTCAGCGGGAAGAGATTGGTTTTGATGGCGGTATAGCCTCTCTCCAACACCTCCTCGGCCAGACGGCGCAGATCGTCGGTTGTCTCCACTGCGGGCAGACCCAGCCGCTCGCTGTGGGCGGCGCGCACGCTGCCGCAGTGGGACCAGTAGAGACGCAGGCGATCGCGCATTTTGCCCCCCAGCAGTTGCCAGACCGGCGCGCCCAGCTCTTTGCCCCGGATGTCCCACAGGGCCGAGTCGATGCCGGACATCGCCTTATACGCGATGCCCCCCGTATGGCGCACAGAGGCCGCGGCCAAATCCCACCAGATGGCCTCGGCCTGCATGGGATCGCGACCGATCACCCATTCGCTGTAGCGCTCGACGGTCGCAGCCACCGGGCCGGGGGATCCCCAATCCGTGCAGTCCCCCCAGCCGACGAGGCCGGGCTGGTCCGTCTCCACTTTGACGAATGTCCAGGGACGGAAGCCGCCGTCCACGAGAAAGGTTTTGATGGCGGTGATTTTCATGAAAATGTCTCTTGAAGGGGGATGGAAAGCTGTGATAGACTAACAGCGTATGAGTACCCTATGAAATCCGACGATTTTGATGAGCGAAGCGGTGCGAAATGGAAATCCGCTATTTTCCAGAGAGCGATATACTCTACATCCAATTGATGGATGGCATCAGCACAGAATCGGAAGAAGTCGCACCGTATGTAGTGCTCGACTTCGATGCGGAGAATCGCGTACTTGGCATTGAAATCGAAGATGCCAGCCAGCGTATGGACATCTCGCGCTTAGAAATTTCTGCGTTACCACTCGTCGATATCGTATTCAGCCAGCAAAAAGTGGCTGCCGTCGCTGGATAGGAAAGCAATCGGAAGGAAGTGAAAATGAGTACGACAATTATCCTCGACAATGTAATTTTACCCGAAACGGGCCTAGTGGAAATTCGGATCAACCGCTCCCTTACGATTGATATCAGCGCGGAGCAGGCCCGACGTGCGGTCAATCGTTGGCTACTGATGGAAGTGAGTATGTCATTCATTGCCGAGCCACCAACTCTGGCTCTCGCCGCATCGACTGTATGGCGAGTACCTGTGATTTACACAGCCAGCCACGTCGGACGGGTAGGATTGGCAGGCACAGTGGATGTGGATGTACACACGGGCGAAATCTTCGATTCTCCCGAAATTCGTGAAGGTATCTTTGCCACAGCCAAGTCGATGGCGGAAAAATTGCCCCCATTCCAATTGCGTGAAGTGGATGAGAAGTACGTTGTAAAAAATATGCAGCCAACCCACAGCGCCCCCATTCCGGCCTCGGTTACAGGTATGGCCGCTGGCCTCACGTAACCCATCCGATGTTCTTCCGTCCACCAACCCCCGTCATCCTTTCCGTCCCCCACTACCGACAGCGTAGCACAGCCGATTGTCTTGCCGCCTGCGCCTGGATGATCTGCCGCTATTGGGGCAGTGCGATCCCCTATCCCGAACTCATCGCACTACTGGGAACTACGCCGGATGTGGGAACTCCATTCCCGAATCTACGCCGCCTGGCAAGGCAGGGCTTCCGTGTTCAAATCGTGGCAGGTACACTTGCCGGGCTGTATCGCCTGCTGCAGGATGGACAACCGGTAGTTGTTTCTGTTCAGACCGGCGAGCTGCCCTACTGGCAGAACGAATGGTCGCAACACGCGGTGGTCGTCGTGGGCATGACCGAATCGACAATCCTCCTCAACGATCCCGTCGTCCAGCCCGCCCCAATCGGAGTCAGTCTGGGCAACTTCGACCTGGCCTGGTTGGCCCAGGGCGAAGTCTTTGCCGTCATCACCCCGGCCTGATACCGGCTCACCGCATCCGCGACGGCGACATCCACGGGTCCGGGTTGCTGCCCAGCGCCCGCTTGACCGGCTCTGTTACTCTGTTCAATTCCGCTACAATTTCTGCTGACAATTCCAGTTCCAGGCTGGGCAGATTCCAGGCCAACTCCTCCGGCTTGCGCGCCCCCACCAAAAACGAAGTCACCCCCGCCTGCTGGCGTACCCAGGCCAGGGCTACCGCGGCCATCGGCTGGTCCAGCCCGTCGGCGATGCGCCGAATTTCGGCCAGCGCGGCAAAGACCTCCGCCTCGCAGCCCGCCTCCCCGTGCTGGGACTGGGGGCGGCTGCCCGCGTAGAGACGGGTGCGGGCCAGCCCTTCCGGCACGTCGTCGGCAGAGGCGTAACGCCCGGTGAGGAGTCCCTGGGCCAACGGGCTGTAGCAGATGATCCCCACGCCCCGCTCCACGCAGAGAGGCTGCACTTCTGCTTCGATCACCCGCCAGAGCAGTGAGAAGGGCATCTGGTCCGTCACCACAGCGGTCAGTTCGAGAATGGCCGACAAATCCTGCACCCCGAAGTTGCTGACGCCGATGGCCCGGATTTTGCCCTGGCGTTGCAGCGTCTCCAATGCGCCGACAGTCTCGTCCAGGGGCACTGCCCAGTTGGGCCAGTGAATCTGGTAGAGGTCGATGACGTCGGTTTGCAGATTGCGCAGGCTCTGCTCACAGGCGGCAATCACATCCCCAGCGGCCAGATGGGAGGGGCTGACTTTCGTGGCGATGACCGCTTCGTCCCGACGGCCCAACAGCCCCCGGCCCAGCACCCGCTCGGAGTGGCCCGCTTCATAGCCCTCAGCCGTGTCGAAAAAGTTGATGCCCGCGTCCAGGCTGGCGTACACAGTGGCGATGGAGTCGTCGTCGCTCTGCTCGCCCCACACTTTGCCCCCGGCAAAAGGCCAGCAGCCTAACGCCATCACAGAAACGTCAATATCCGTCTTGCCCAGTTTGCGGTATTGCATTGGGATTGCCTCCGTCGGATTGGTTTATCGGCTGTCCGCCGCCTGTGGTCAAAGCTCGCTCTTGCGCCGCTGTACACTCAGCCGCTCCACCGCATCCTCGTCGATCTCAATCCCCAAGCCCGGACCCGAAGGCACAGCCAGGAAACCGCCCACCTGGTCAAAGGGCGTGGCAATCCCTTCCCGGATGGGACTGGGGGTGCGGTCGAACTCCATCACCGGCTCCTGCTGGTAGGGCAGAGGATTGCGGGCGGGCGGGCAGGGTGGAATCGTCGCGGCCACATGCAGGCTGGCCGCAATCATCACCGGCGAACCCCAGACGTGGGGGTTGCACAGAATGCCAAAGCTGTTCGCCATCTGGGCCACCCGGTGCAGTTCGGTGACGCCGCCCACAATCACCACATCGGGCTGGATGATGTCCACCGCCCGCCGCCCGATATACTCCTTACACTCGAAGCGGGTGCGCAGATTTTCCCCCCCGGCAATCGCCATAGGCAATGCGTGTTTCACCTGCAAATAGCCCTCCACATCCTTGGCCCCCACCGGTTCCTCGAACCAGAAGACCTCCAGATTGTCCATCTCCCGGCCAATGCGGATGGCGGTGGTGGCGTTGTAGGCCTGGTTGGCGTCCACCATCAAAAAGATGTCCGGCCCAATCGCCTCCCGGATGGCGGCCACCCGCTCCACATCTTCCCGCACAGAGAGGCCGCCCACTTTCGTCTTCATCCCCAGAAAGCCCAACTCCACATACATCCGGGCCTCGTCCAGCAGACGGTCCGGAAACTCGCCTTCGGTGTAGTAGAGACCCGTGGCGTAGACTGCCACTTTCTCCCGCACCCGCCCGCCCAACATCTCGCAGACGGGCAGACCCGCGGCCTTGCCCGCAATGTCCCAGAGGGCGATGTCCACCGCGCTGATGGCGTTACCGCCGAAACCGCCCGCCAGGTTGGCGTTGTGAAGCTGGTGGTACATCTTCTCCCACAGACCGTTGCGCTGCATCGGGTCCGCGCCCAGCAGATGGGGGGCAAACCAGTCGTGGAGCAGCGCGGCCGAAGGCGTACTCAACCCTTCGCCCCAGCCCACAATTCCCTCGTCAGTGGTAATTTTGACCAGCCCACAGAAACGGCCATAAGTCCAGCCCTGGGACCAGCCAAAGGGGATGTCAATGGGTGCTTCCAGCAGAAAACTTTCGATGGATGTGATGCGCATAGGGGCCTCGGAGGTGACGGGTGGAAAGTTGCAGGTGGAAAGTGGCAGTGTCGAGTGTCAGGTGTCAATCGCAATTCGCCCCTCGAAATCCCTGCCCTTTGCCTTCGACCAGTTTCCGCAGTATTGTATAGGAGATAGTCGAGTTGAGCAATCCACCAGACGAGAGGAAAACAGATGGGCACTCAGCTATTTTGGCAGAATCTCCAGGCTCGGCTCCACCCGCTGGTGGACGCATTCCCCGGTGTGGCGGGCGTCTCCGTGCGGGATGTGACAGGCGGCGGCTTTTCTCTCAACGGCGCTGCGATTTTCCCCACCGCATCCACCATCAAAATCCATGTGCTGATGCAGTTGCTGGTGCGGGCGGAGAAGGGTGAAGTAGACCTGGACGAACGAGTATTGGTGGACCTGTCGAATGTCGTGGAAGGCAGTGGGGTACTCTGGCATCTGACCGGACCGGTAGAGCTGTCCCTGCGGGATATCGCGGCGCTGATGATTATCGTCTCCGACAATACGGCCACAAACATCTGCATCGAGCGGGCAGGGATCGACGCGACGAATGCGCTGCTCTGTTCGTTGGGGCTGAAGAAAACAATCTTGCGTCCTGATTGACTGACAGATTTTGTTTAGAATAGTGTAAGAAATGGTTTTTGTGTGA
>JAHDWH010000433.1 GCA_023384455.1 Caldilineaceae bacterium
GCCTTGCCTTTGGCAAGCTCATCGACCAGCTTGTCCAAATGGCGTATCTTTTGCATCAACGGGTCTTCGATTTCTTCCACCCGCACACCGCAGACCACCCCTTTGATCAGCGCGCTGTTGGGATGGATGACCGGGGCTTGGGCAAAAAAGGTGGCAAAATCGTGTTCCTGATCGATCTGCTCCTGCAAGCCCGTTTGGGTGTAGCCAGTCAGCCAACAGATGATCTGGTCCACCTCCTCTTTCGTGCGATTCTTGCGTTCTGCCTTTTGAACGTATAGCGGGTATACACCGGCAAATTTCATTGCGAAAACCCGACCATAAGATTTGCTATTCATTGCCAAACGCTCCTCGTAACTTTTGTATTGCAAAAAACTGCTTCCGTACTCATTGTAGGCATCGCCCGAATCAATCGCCCCTCACCCTCCACCCACCAGCGCCGGGACGACCGGCAGCCCTGTGCGGGCGGATTCCTGCACGGCCAGGGCCAGGGCCAGGGATTTGGTGGCGTCCTGGGCATCCACCAGCGGCGTCTCTTCCCTACGGATCACCCGGCAGAAGTGGGTCAGTTGTCGGGTCAGGGGGTCCGCGCCGGCCACCTCCACCGCCAAGCGCTCCATCGGCTCTTTCCAGCCCTGGCGGCTACTGTCGGCATAGCGCCACAGTTCCATGCGGGGGAAGGCCAGGGAAGCCGCCGTACCCAGGAAGGTGTAGCAATTCTCGTGGGTGCGAAAGTAGGCCGGGTTCTCGCCGGTGGTCGCCTCGTAGGACCAGGGCGCAGGGGCCGCGTCCGAGGCCAGGAGTGTGCCCAGCGCGCCGCTGAGAAAGTGCAGGCTGATGCTCGCCGAATCCTCCACAGCAAAGCCCCGCACAGCCGAGCTTGTGCGGGCGTAGACTTCTTCGATCTCCCCGCAGAGGAAGCGCAGGCTGTCCAGTTCGTGGATCAGATTGATCAGCACCGGGCCGCCGCCGGGCTGCTCCCGCCGCCAGCCCACATCGAAATAGTCGTCCGGTTTCAGCAGCGCCCATAGGATAGAGACCCCAATCAGCCTGCCCAGCGCGCCATCGCCGATCAGTTCCCGCGTCTTCTGTATCAGTGGGTTGTGGCGGCGGTGATGGCCGACCAGCACCTGAATACCGCCTGCTTGCGCGGTTTCGACAATCCGCTGCGCCTGCTCCAATGTGCTGGCGATGGGCTTTTCGATGAGTACATCCACAGACCGCCGCGCGCAAATCTCGGCCACAGCCGCGTGGGTGTCGTTGGAGGTGGCGATGACGACGCCGGCGGGCCGCTCCCGTTCGATCAGTTCTTCGACGGAAGTGTAGAAAGGCACGCCGAAGCGCTCGGCCACGGCCCGTCGGTTGGGGTCCACATCGCAGAGGCCGACGAGGGCGCACATTTCGTGGGCACGGATCAATTCTGCGTGTCTGACGCCAATCAGTCCTACGCCGATGACGGCCAATCGTTCCGGTTTCATTTTGTGCCTCACGCTGGCCATATCTTTGTGTGCACCGATCTGAGCATACGGGTATAGTCTGCCGATAAAATCCCATTATACCCGCATCAAAAAGAAACCGACAGTCTTCCGCGTGGAAACTGTCGGTCTCTTTTTGCAGTAGCGTATCGGTTGGGAAAGCGATCGGTTTGCCTATTGCTTGGGACGCACCCGCAGGGCCAGATAGGGCTTACCGGGAAGCACGACACCGAAGGCCGCCTCTTTCTGGGCCACGACGGTTTTACTCTTGCGCACCGGGGGGGAGACGGGCAGGGGGCCTTTCGCAAGGGGTGTAATCGTCATATTCCAGGTGTCGATGAGGTCAAGCTCGTAGTCGCCATCCTCCAAGGGCAGACCGGCGGCCCATTCGACCGGCTGGTGTTCCCCAAAATAGATCAGGCGAACGTCCCCGCTGATCCCTGCCGATACCCGGGTCCACTTCCAGCTATTGGTCATAGGTGACAATCCACCGGCTGGCATCTCTTCGATAATCCCGCGCAGAAAGGCGATCCGCTGCCAGCTTTCGCCGTGGAGC
>JAHDWH010000155.1:0-12465 GCA_023384455.1 Caldilineaceae bacterium
AATCCCACGCGGCCGCCGGCGTGTTTCTCGACGGCGGCCTTTTGCTTTTGGTACGCCCGGTAGGATTTGAACCTACGACCCTTAGCTCCGCAAGCTAATGCTCTATCCACTGAGCTACGGGCGCATATGGCGGGGAGGGAGGGATTTGAACCCTCGAGGGATATTGCTACCCCTACCCACTTAGCAGGCGGGCGCACTCGACCGGGCTATGCGACCTCCCCAAGTTTGTTTGTGCCGGATGCGTTTGGCGGAGGGAGAGGGATTCGAACCCCCGGTGGGTTTCCCCACAGTTGTTTTCAAGACAACCGCCATCGTCCACTCGGCCATCCCTCCAAGCCGAAAGACTTCGCATCCACTGACTGAGAAATTATAGCGGGGATGGGGCGGGGTGTCAAATTTGGGTGGGGAGTGGGTTATCGAGAATTGCTTGACATGAGGATATGCGGAGCATACAATGGGGCCAGAGATGTCGGATTTGGATATTGTGCGTCATTCGCACCCCGACGAACGGTTTGCGTTCAACAATGCGCCCGAACCCGCTCCCGCAGCCCTTGACAAACCTGATCGGCCGCACAGACGAACTCCACGCCCTCGGCCGTTTGCTGCTGGACGACGCTGTCCGGCTGCTGACCCTCATCGGCCCCGGCGGTATTGGCAAGACGCGTCTCGGCATCCTGGCAACCCGCCAACTGGCCGACCATTTTCAGGATGGAGCGGTCTTTGTCCCTCTGGCCCCTGTCTCCAGCCCGGCAGCCGTGACGGACGCCATTGGCCAGGCCCTGAGTCTGAATGGTTCCGACCGTCAGACGATCGCAGAGCAGATACATATCTATCTGCAAGAGCGGGAACTCCTGCTCTTTCTGGACAACTTCGAGCATCTGGTGGACGCCGCACCCAATGTGGCCGATCTGCTGCAGAACTGCCCGAAAGTCAAAGTGCTGACGACCAGCCGTATGCCCCTCCATATCTCCGGGGAGCACCTCTACCCGGTCCCCCCCTTGGCCCAACCCCAGCCCCAGCTAATATACACCGCTGCCGATTTAGCCGAGATCGAGTCTGTGCAGTTGTTTGTGCAGCGGGCACGAGCCGCCAACCCCACATTCCAGTTGTCCGACGGCAATGCGACGGTCATCGGTCAAATCTGCGCCCGGCTGGAAGGGCTGCCCCTGGCCATTGAGCTGGCCGCCCCCATTGTAAGAATTCTTCCGCTGCCAGCCATCCTCTCGCGTCTGGACCCCTCGATTGACCTGTTGGTGGGCGGCCCCCGGGACCTGCCACCGCGCCAGCGCGCCCTGCGCAGCGCCATCGCGTGGAGCTATGAGTTGCTGGATGAAGCAGAGCAGAGGCTATTTCGTCGTCTGGCCGTATTCACCGGCGGCTGTGGAATTGAGGCCACAGCCGCGGTATGCCAGGCAGTAACAGAGGATGCTGGCTCTGTCTCTGTCCTGAGACTGCTCGCCTCTCTGGTGGACAAGAGCCTGCTGGTGCGGGCGGGTGAGGAGGAGGGCGAGCCGCGTTTTGGCATGTTGGAGAGCATCCGGGAGTATGCCCTGGAGCAATTGGAGAACAGAGGCGAGGTGGAACGGCTGCGCCAGGCCCACGCCGACTATTTCCTGGCCCTGGCCGAGGCGGGCGAACGGGGGCTGCAGAGCGCGCAACAGGAGGCTTGGGTTCTGCGGCTGGCCGGCGAGCATTCAAATCTGCGTGCGGCCCAGGGCTGGGCGCAGGCCACTGACGACGGCGCGCTGGCTTTGCGCTTCTGTGGCGCGCTCTGGCGCTTCTGGGTCATGCGCGGCCAATCGTACGAAGGCCGCCGCTGGGTGGCCGAGACGTTGGACCTGGTGGACTATGACGGGAGAGTCCCGACCTGGGCAGTGGAGGACACCAACCAGGGCCGGACCCTGGCTAAAGTATTAGGCGCCGCTGGCATATTGGCCTATTTTCAATCGGACTTCGGCCAGGCCGCCGCCATGTGGGAGCAGAGCCTGGCTCTCAGCCATCGGCTCGAAGAAGGAACGGAGGAGGCGTTCGCCCTGTACGGTCTGGCGGCCATCGCCCGGGAGCGGGGCGACTACACCCTTGCTCACCGACTCTATGCAGAAAGTCTGGCGATCTACCGTCGCCTGGACGATTGGTGGGGGATCGGGGAAGTCCAGCACAATGTGGCGCTGACTCTCCACTACTTCCAGGACGATTCCGGGGCAGCCTTGCCCATCAGCCAGGAAAGCCTCTCCATTTTTCGCTCGCTGGGCGCTACCTGGGAGGTCGGCAATGAACTGGATATGCTGGGGAATATCAAGGACTCATTGGGGGACTACCGCGCGGCGCGTCTCTACACCGAGGAAGCCCTGGCTCTGGCAGAACGGCTGGGCGACCGAGCCAGGATTGCTCGGGGACTCTTGCATCTCGGCGTACTGGCCTTGCGGGAGACCAATCGCCCTGCGGCGGCCGCGCTGTTTCGTCGGTCGCTGAACCTCTACAAAGAATCCGGTCGTTCCCGTTTTGGCCTCTATGCAATTTTATACACCGCCTCCCTGCTCGCTGACCAGCAACCTGGCGGAGCTGCACAGTTGCTCGGCGCATTCGTCACACTCACAATTGCGTGGGGAATCGGTGGTTCCAGCGCGTACACGGCCGAAGTGGCCGATATTGTGGCCCGAGTGCGGGCCGCGCAAGATTCGGCCCAGTTTGAAACAGCCTGGCAGCAGGGGACGGGTCTTTCCAACGCACAAGTGACTGATCTGGCCCTGGCCCTGCTGGACAGCGAATTGTCAGCACCGAAGGACCCTACCCCAACTGTCTTGTCTTCTCCTCTCACCCCCCGGGAGTTGGAAGTTCTGCAACTGGTGGCCAGCGGTCTGACCGACGCCCAGGTGGCCGAAAAACTGGTGATCAGTCCGCGCACGGTCAACACCCACATGACCTCTATCTTCAACAAACTGGGCGTATCTTCGCGCATGGCGGCTGCCTGGGCCGCCCAAGAGCGGAAGTTGCTGTAGCGACCCGCCATCCGCCGTCGGTGCTCCGCGGTCTACCGAGAATTGGTACATCTACGGTAACTGCTCAGGCATCCTCTTGCATCATCTGCACTAAAACTTCGGGTATTTCAGTCAGGTATTAACCCGAAAATTAAGACTTTATGATGCACTCTGCTTATTAACCACGGAAAACACGAAACACACTGAAAGAAGCGAAGAACTTCCGCGTATTCTGTGTATTCAGTGGTTATTTCTGTCGTTGGCTGGGTAGTTACCATCTACGTAGGAAGTCTTGCTTCCCTACCTACGCGCTGCCTGTGGGCAGGATACGTAATTGGCGCGCGTACTCTTACGGATGTGGCCCAACCGCTGGTCTGGCAAAGTAGTGGCATCGTGCGGTACAGGAAATGTGAAAGCGATGCTACGAAAGGAACGCTACCCATGACACACCAGACCTCGGTTGTACAACTGCCCAAACTGATCCGACGTGTTGAGCGAACCGCCGAACGGAATCAGCCCCGTTCATTCCCTTCGGCCCACCCCGGCGAATTCCGCTGGGAGAGCAGAGCGGATGAGAACAAGCAAAGCATCCTGGAAACAGCCCGCACCCAGGAACAGCCACCAAAGCGAGGGACGCTCCACCTGCTACGAGCCTTATTCCGTTCGATGGAGAGCGGGGCCATAGCAACCGGAGTCATTGCGCTCAGTATTGGGGATAGATAGGCGCAGATTATGTAGCCGATTTTTGCCCATTCACAGGTCGTGCAAGGAGATACGGTAGCGCACATCTATGGATGAGACAGGAGAGTTTCAAATGAGTGGCAAACCTTCCGATCCACAGACGATAATCGAATCAACCGATCTGCTCTCCGCTTTACAGAATATGTTCGAGACGGATGATGTGAAATCGGTTGCGTGGAGTCAACACGCTCCAAATGGTACAGTAGGCACATCAGGCGGCACCGTGTCACGTCTGACAGGCACAGCAACGGTTGGTGGGACTCAGCACCCCTGGTCTCTCATCCGCAAGAAGCTCGCGTCGCCCCAAAGCCGCCAGGCCACCTCCTCTGACGAATTGGAGAAACCCTCCGGGATCAACTACTGGAAACGAGAGTATGCCATCTATCGTTCGGGCCTGCTCGACGAACTGCCAGATTCTTTGGCTGCTCCTCGCTGTTACCGCGCTACGGAGACAAGCGAAGGCTGTACAGTGTGGCTGGAAGAAATTCGGGAGGAACTGCCCATCTGGCCACTGGACCGCTATGGGCCTGCCGCCCAGTCGTTGGGGGCATTCAATGGTCACTATCTTACGCAGCGACCGATTCCCGACTATCCCTGGTTCACGATTGATATTAATCGCCAGCGGGAACAAAAGAATCGAAAGTCGCTTGCCAGACTGGATGAGCTGCGCCAGCAGCCGATTGTGCGGCGAGGGTGGCCCGACGATGTGACAGAAGGCATCCTGCGCATCGCACAGGAGCGGGAACTCTTTTTCCAGGCGCTTGACCGCCTACCCCGTGTTCTTCGTCATGCAGACGCTGGCCGCCGGAATCTGCTGTCGCGCAGGGGAAAAGAGGGTCAGACCGAGACAGTCGCCATCGATTGGGGGTATGCCGGGATCGGCGCTGTGGGTTCCGAAATCGCACCTACCGTCGTCTCTTCCGCCCTCTGGTTTCAGGGCGTGACGCCGGAGCAATTGCCGGAGTTGGAGGAGATCGTCTTTACCGGTTATCTGCAAGGATTGCGGCAGGCCGGTTGGGAGGGAGATGCTCGGTTGGCTCGACTCGGTTATCTTTGCACAGTAGCTCTGCGTTTTGGCATCGCAATCGCTATCCCCGAGATATTGGCGCTGGAACAGATGAATCGCGCGTCTGTGAAAGATGTGTTCGGCTGGTCCATCGAAGAGTGGAGCGACGCCCTTGTCGGAATCCGTCGTTTTGTGATCCAACGGGCTGAAGCCGCTCGTCAACTTATTAAGGAAGGGGGTAACTGATCGGTACAGATCGATTGGCCCGTCTCGACAGAAGGGTCCGCGTCCTACGACTACAGCGGGACGACGGAAAGTATTCGAGCGGGATCAGAAGCCCTGGCCGCTACGTTGCTCAAAGGTCGATTGGCCGAGCAGGTTGTTGAATTGGGTTGGGCGGATCAGGCTGAATTGGAAGCAACCGCGGCTGCCGTGCGCGCACAGGGAGAATCGCCGGACGCCTTCTTTGCCCAATCGCTTTGTGAATGCGTTGGCTGGTGTAAAGCATAAGGTGGCGAATAATTCATGACACTAACCAATTTGCGTGGGGAAAGGTGAAGATGTGAAACGTGAGATCAGGTGACGATACCTCACGTTTCACGTTTCAGTTGGTTGGCCGACCGACTAGCGCTTGTGCGTTAGTTCCTGGCTGGTACGGAGTAGAGGGATACTCAATCCCACAATAGAAAAGGAGAGTTAAGATGACTGACAGAGAGAGGTTGTACGGCTCGTGGAATGTGGCGGTCAACACACCCGATCAGGGCACATTCCCCGCCCTGTTGACCTTCAGCGCAGACGGCAGCGTCATCGGCGATGAGTCGCCGCTGCCGTTCGAGACTTCCGGACACGGCAATTGGGTCATGCGCGACGACGGCGAGGTGGCATTGACTTTCGTCGCGCTCCTGGGGAGCCAGGAGGGGTCGAATGCCGGGAGAATCAAGTTCGTCGGGACGCTGCGATTTGATGGGGAAACGGCTGGCTGGGATGGTCGATTCAAAGTGGAAATCACCGACCTCAACGGACAGGTGACCTTCACCGACCGGGGCACCCACACGCTGACGCGCATTGCGGTCGAGTCGCTGGACTGATCTCGATCTCCCGTCAGACCAGAGCCACTTTTCGAGGATGAGACCTGACTGACAGGAGAAGTCAGTCAGGTCTTGTCCGGAACCCAGACTGTAACATTCCAGTTTATCAGGAGGTCTCAATGAGCAGTGACTTTGACGCCCAAGTCCATGCGCTGGATCGAACGACATTAACGCCGATCGTGCAATCTGCTCTGGAAAACCCAGAAGCAGTAATGCTCGACTGGACCATACAACCGCTGACAGGGTTTTCCGCGGTGGGCTATCTTTTTCGCCTGACTGGAAGGGCGCGGGTTCAATCTGCTGTGCTGGACTGGTCACTCATCCTCAAAATCGTGCCATCCCCGGCCAGCGATCAGGTGAAGGTCGGCTTCCTGAGCGATGAACCGTCCCACGTGGGCTATTGGAAACGGGAAATGCTGTTCTACCGTTCTGAACTGTACGCTCAGCTACCCGATGGTTTGACAGCACCCCGCTGCTATCGGATGTCAGAAAACGAGGATAGCTACTGGCTGTGGCTGGAAGACATCACAGAAACCGGCCAGTGGTCCCTCTCCACATTCGGTCTGGCGGCCAGACGCTTCGGCCAGTTGAACGGTTTCTATGCAGTTGAAGGTCGCATTCCGTCTTGGCCCTGGCTGGCCACCGATGATGGATTTGCCCATTTGCTCGTCCAGCAGGGGTTCGTGACCGGCGAAACCTTCCAGCAGATCGCCGACCTTGCCCGGCAACACGCCATCGTCCGCCGCGCCTGGCCAGAGGATGTCTTGGATGGGATGCAGCGTCTGTGGGATGAGCGGGAGGCCTTCTTCGCCATCCTGCGCAGGCTGCCCAAGACGCTGAACCACGGCGACGTTGCCCGCAAGAATCTGTTCACCCGTCAAAGAGAGACGGGGAGCGATGAGATCGTAGCGATCGATTGGGGACTGCTGGGCATCGCCCCTCTCGGCCAGGAAATCGCTGGCCTGATTGTACATTCGATTGTGGGTCTCTTTCTCCCCCCCGACCAACTGGAAGAACTGGACGCGCATGTCTTTGCTGAGTATATCCAGGGGCTATCCGAGGGCGGTTGGAAGGGCAATGCGCGAATTGTGCGCCTCGGCTATGCAGCACGCACCGCCCTGCATTTCAGCATTATCCACGCGGTGATCAGACACGAAATGAAGTTTTTGGACGAGGAGAAGAAGATACAGACCGAAGTCAACACGGGTCTTTCCATGGGCGAACATCTTCATATGTTGGCGACAGTCCGTCGATTTCTTCTGGCCCGGGCCGATGAGGTGCGGCAACTCCAATCGACTTTACATCTTTAGTCGGATATACAGATTTGCACGGATTGGTCGCCACTTGCCCCTTTCTATAGTTAGCCCGTCTGACAGAATAATCTACAAGTACTTCCGTCTTTTTGGTTTGTCTGACAAAAAGATGCATGCAATCCACAATTGAGGCAGCCAAACCTGCCGCTCACTCCGACTCCCCCAATGCAAAAATACGACATCGAGATCGTCCCCCCAGACCTGACCACCCCACCCGCCACGGACGGCCCACCCAGGCCCGGCCAGCGGGTGCGCCAGGCACACCCGGAC
The DNA here is from genome assembly GCA_023384455.1 of Caldilineaceae bacterium. Classification (GTDB taxonomy): domain Bacteria; phylum Chloroflexota; class Anaerolineae; order Caldilineales; family Caldilineaceae; genus JACQGT01. The sequence continues at coordinate 7,397 of JAHDWH010000155.1, forward strand.
TACGCGGGCAGCGACGTACACTGTCTGCTCTATCTGCCCACGGATTGGGAGGCGGATAAGCGCTATCCGGTGATAGTGGAATATGCAGGGAACAAATGGGAAACCAGCCCCGGAACTGTGGAAGGCAGCAATCTGGGCTACGGCATCTCGGCCGGGCAGGGAGTGATTTGGCTCTGTCTGCCCTATGTGGGCACGGCCAACGGCACGAACACCCTGACCTGGTGGGGCGATGTGGAGGCGACCGTCGCCTATTGCAAGCAGAGCGTGCGCCGGGTCTGCGCGGACTACGGCGGGGATGCCGACGCGCTAGTGCTGGCCGGTTTCTCCAGGGGTTCCATCGCTTGCAACTTCATCGGGCTGCACGACGACGAAATCGCTGGGCTGTGGCGGGGATTCATCTGTCACAGCCAATACGACGGTCTGCGCGAGGATTGGCCCTACGCGGGCTGTGACCGGACTTCGGCCCGCGCCCGGCTGGCTCGCCTGGGCAACCGCCCCCAGTTCATCAGCCAGGAGCGGCACTATACAGCCGTCAAAGCGTATCTCCACGACGCCTGCCCCGATGGCAACTTCACCTTTCTGGACACCGCCTTTCACAACCACACGGATACTTTTGTCCTGCGCGATATCCCAGAGCGAGACGCACTTCGTAGCTGGTTTGCCGATCTGATCGCAAAGAATAGCCCGGATGAACACAGATAAACGCGGATAGAATCTGCGCAATCTGTGTTCCTGTTTTCGTCGTTCGATACTTCTCTGCTCTACAGTACAGCGACAGTGGCGTTATCAATAAAATCCCAGTCCAGGTCGATGCCCATCCCCGGCCCGGTGGGGACGTGGGCGTAGCCCTCCTCGTCGATGTGAATATCTTCCAACAGCCCAAAATTGTAGACATTCGGTGGCCAGAGTATTTCGAAAAACTCGCCATTGCGCATGGCGCAGGCGCAGTGCAAGTTGACCAGTTCCAGGGGGTGGTAGATGGCCGTGTGCAGTTCGCACTGGACGCCGAATGCTTCGGCCAGACGCGCCGTCTTCATCACAGCCGTCACCCCACCCTTCCACGACACATCCGTGCGCACCATATCCACAATCCGCTCCTGAATGCAGTAGGCCGCGCTGTAGTGGCTGCCGGCGATGACCTCTGTGCCGCAGATGGGGATGTCCAGTTTGCTGGTCAGCATCTTCAGCCCGTAGAGGTCCACGTCGTAGAGGGGTTCTTCCAGCCAGTAGAAATTGAGCTTCTCCAGTTCCCGGCCCATACGCAGGGCCTGCTCGTGGTTGTAGGCGGCCACCGGGTCGGCCATCAGCACAAAATCGTCGCCCACCGCTTCCCGGCAGGCCCGGTAGGCGGCCAGATCGAAGGCGTAGTGGCCGGGAGGATGGAGCTTGTAGCCGTGCAACCCCCGCTGCTTGCAGGCCAGGGCCTCGACCGCGTACTCTTCCGCGGTGGGGTGGAGCAGAGAGCTGGCGTAGACGGGCACTTTATCCCGGTAGCCGCCCAGCAGTTGGAAGAGGGGCAGCCCGGCCCGTTTGGCCGTGATGTCCCACAGGGCGATGTCGAAGGGGCCGTAGGTGTAGATGGGGGTGTGACCCCACCAGCGATCCTGCACCCGGCTCTCGTGCCACAATGCCTCCCGGTAGAGAGGGTCTTTGCCCAGCAGCCAGGGCTTTACGGCAGTGGCCGCGATCTGACCAGCCATCTGTGCGCCGCGCCCGGCAAAGCCAAAGGAATGGCCTTCGATGCCCTCGTCGGTCAGCAGGCGCAGGGCCAGAAACTCCAACTCGGACTTCTCCCCTTTCATCTGGCCTGCCCCGATGGCAGAGGTGTGTTGGCAGACGTGGATTTGAATGTCGCTGATGCCCATTGGATATGGCTCCTCTCAGGTTTTTGGTCTGTATTTGTACGCTGTAAACGGAGTCATTTGGCATTTTTGTAGGTGCGGTTTCAAACCGCACAGCCAACGTAACTGCTCACCCCCACCCAACCTCCCCACTGTGGGGGAGGAGTCGATCCACTTCCCTCCCTAGAATGGGGAGGGGTAGGGTGGGGTGACTGAACGGCTAAATCTAGCGGGCTGTCGGAGAGAGAAGAAATAGAACGCGGATGACGCGGAAAGGAATGATTGACGCTGCGTTGTCCTGAGCCTGTCGCTTGTACTGAGCTTGACGAAGTGAAGGGAGAAAATCTGCGCAAATCTGTTGTTTCTGCGTACATCTGCGTCCTCGCTTTTGCTCTACGCCCGTGCGTGGTTGGACTCGACCGGGGGCTGGTAGACGACAGCCAGGTGGGGCGTTTCCAGCCGCTGGTGATCCTGGGCTTTGGAGGTCAGGCAGCTTTCCAGCACGCCGCTGACCAGCAGGGTGCGCTCGGCGGGGTAGGGCGCCACACCCGTCGCCAGCATCTCCTCGATTTTGCCCACCAGACAGGCCGAGTAGGTGACATTGGGGGTAGGGGTGAGCAGGAATTGGGTGGAGACCGGCTTCTCCTCCCCGGCCAGGCGGGCAGCAAAGCAGAAATCCTTGACCGCACCGTTGAGCATCAGCAGAGTGGCCCGCAGCCCGTCGTTGTATTCGATGCAATAGGCGGCGGGATTCTCGGCCAGTTTGTATATTTCCCCGCTACCCAGCAAATCCTGGGTGCGCCCGTCCTCCTCGCTCAGACCCCGGGGCGAATCGCTGCGCGCGAGCGCGGCTTCCAAGAGTTCCAGCGACCAGCGCCCCTCTCGTCCTGCCTGCCAGACCGCTTCGCCTTCCAGGAGTTGGACAGCCCGCACGCCGCTTTCACCCCCGGCCCGCCGCTCCAACATAGACTGCATCGCCTCCAGCGCGTGGTAGTCCATCGGGTCGGAACCGCCCACGCCCACCATCAGCGCACCTTCGATGGCGCAGCCCAGGGGCAGCTCCACATCGGGCAGCCGCCAGGTGACGGGCAGGGAGGAACCGGCCAGAAGGGGGAAGCCCAGGCGCTGGGCATCCGCCACCATCTCGGCGGCTTTAGCAAAGCTGTAGGAGAGATGCTTGTCGTTGTAGACCGGCACGGATCGCCCGTCCGCCTGGAAAACGGCGACACACTCTTTGAAGAAGTCGTGGCGGGGATAGAGCACCTGGCCCAATTCGTTGCGGGGATAGTCGCCGTGCTCCACCACCAGCATCACAGCGTCCACGGCCAGCTTCTCGCCGCCGCAGCGCAAAGCTCCGGCAATTGTCGGATAGACAGCAAAGCCGAACTCCCGTGCCCGGTCGCTGCTCTGATCCCCCAGGGGCTGCTGGTCCACGTAGAGGGAGACGATCTCCACATTGGGCCGATGCCAGTGTCCATCCAGCGGGTAGCCGGTCAGCCAGCGGTCGCAAAAGTGCTGGGCGTGGGAGAGCATACGGTAGATGGAGGCGATGACCGCGATGCGCAGGCGCGGCGCGGGTGCGGGTGGCAGTTGGGGGCGGGGTGGCTGGGGTGCGGGCAGGAGATGGCTGCGCTCTTCCCGCCAGAAGGTGGATTCGGGGGTGGGCTGGTAGGCGATGGCCAGATGGGGCGTCTCGATGCGGCTCTGCCCGGCGTGCAGACTCTCCACACCCGCGCTGGTCAACCCGCTGGTCAGGAGAGTGCGTTCCAGGGGGTAGGTGGCTTTGCCGGTGAGAAACATCTGCTCGGCCGCGTGGACCTGGGGCGAGAAAAAGTTCGCCAAAGTGGTGCGGGCCGGGGGCATAGGCAGATACATTTGGGTGGAAAAGGGCTGCGCTTGCCCGTCCAGATGGGCGGCAAAATTGAAGTCCTGCACCAGCCCGTTGAACAGAATCATTGTGGAACGGAGGCCGTCGTTGTGTTGGTAGTGATAGGCGACCGGGTCTTTCACCAGTTCCCGCATCTCATCCCCGGTGGGGAAATTGTGGTTGAAGCCGGGTCGGCTCGGTGTCAGGGTGTGGCTGCGGCTGAGCGCGGACTCGAAAAGGTCCCGGGACCAGACGCCGGCGTGATGGGCCTCCCAGAAGGCGTCGCCCCGGTAGGCCTGCACCCAACCCACACCGCTCTCACCCCCGGCCCGGCGCTCCACCATACATTGGAGGGTTTCCAGGGCGTGGAAATCGTAGCTGTCCACCCCGCCGTAGCCGACGACCAGAGCTTCCCGCACCCGCGCGCCCAATGGAAAATCCACCGACGGCGTGCGCCAGGTCACGGGCAGGGAGGAACCGGCCATCAACGCAAAGCCCATCTCCCGCGCGGTCTCCGCCATCTCTTTGGACCACTCCCAACTCCAGGAGAGGTGTTTGTCGTTGAAGATGGGCGCGCTGCGTCCGGTGGTGCGATAGACGGCCACAATCTGCTTGAAGAGTTCGTAGCGGGGATAGAGGCGTTGGCCTTTTTCGTTGCGGCCATACTCGCCGTGTTCGCCGATGAGCAGCACGCCGTCCACAGCCAGGCTGTCCGTGCCCAGGGTCAGGGCGTCGGCCACGGTCGGGTAGAGTTGCATAGAGGGGTGGCGGCTGCTGCGCTCCCGGACCAGATCGTTCTCGCCTATCTGATCCACATAGGCGGAGACCAGATCCATCGGCGGGCGGTGGTGGCGGTTGTCCCAGCCGTAGCCCTCCAGAAAGCGGTCGATGAAATGCTGGGCGTGGGCGTATTTGTGAACAATTGTGCAGATGATGGCGATCTTCGGTCGCTGGGGCATAGGAGACTCCTGGGGGTGGGCGGTTTTTCTGGCTGTGCGAGATGCGGCGTGTACACGCGAAGAAGTATAGCCAATTTCGACGGCTTGGGAAAGCTCGCTTTTTGGGTGCGTCTATGCCAGCGCCGCACCCCCACCCAGCCTCACTCGCCGCGGGGGAGGAGCCGATCGCATGTCGAGTTTCCGGTTGTGTACCCATCGCCACCGGCCCCGGCAACTGCCCCCTCCCCATAGCGTAGCGGAATGGGGAGGGCTGGGGTGGGGTTTTTTCAGCGCACCCCAAACACCTTCATCACCTCATCCCCCAGATGATTGATCACCTTCACCGCAATCCGCCCGAAGGCAGGCATCTGTAGGTGCGGTTTTCAACCGCACAAGCGCCCGGAAACCGGAGGCTGACGGCGT
>JAHDWH010000155.1:12565-16166 GCA_023384455.1 Caldilineaceae bacterium
CTGTAGGTGCGGTTTTCAACCGCACAAGCGCCCGGAAACCGGAGGCTGACGGCGTGCCCACCAATCGTGCGGCTGCAAGCCGCACCTACGCATTCCCCCTACCGCACCCCAAACACCTTCATCACCTCATCCCCCAGATGATTGATCACCTTCACCGCAATCCGCCCGAAGGCAGGCATCTGTAGGTGCGGTTTTCAACCGCACAAGCGCCCGGAAACCGGAGGCTGACGGCGTGCCCACCAATCGTGCGGCTGCAAGCCGCACCTACCTATCCCTGTAGGTGCGGTTTTCAACCGCACAAGCGCCCGGAAACCGGAGGCTGACGGCGTGCCCACCAATCGTGCGGCTGCAAGCCGCACCTACGCATTCCCCCTACCGCACCCCAAACACCTTCATCACCTCATCCCCCAGATGATTGATCACCTTCACCGCAATCCGCCCGAAGGCAGGCATCTGTAGGTGCGGTTTTCAACCGCACAAGCGCCCGGAAACCGGAGGCTGACGGCGTGCCCACCAATCGTGCGGCTGCAAGCCGCACCTACGCATTCCCCCTACCGCACCCCAAACACCTTCATCACCTCATCCCCCAAATGATTGATCACCTTCACCGCAATCCGCCCGGAGGTGGGCTTGGCGAAGGGCCGGGAAATCTCGCTGCGCAGACTCTCCCAGGCTTCCTCGTCGATCTCGGCTTTGAGCGTCGTCTTGAGCGCACTATACGGGTCATTCGCCCCCAGGAAATAGGCGTGGCGCACAAAGAAGCTCTCTTCGTTGTAGTCCGTGTCGATGAACCAGACCGCGATGTCGTCGGGGCCGCCGGACTGCACCTGCCCCGACTGGGGATGGAAGACATCCACCCCGTGAATCTGCACCCGAATTTGCCCGCCGCCCGCGTCCTGAATCTCGATGTCCGGCTCGCCGAAGATGACGAAAAGATTGCCCGCGCCCGTATTCTTGAGCGCGTCGGCCATGTGCAGGTCAGCGTTCATGCGCGCCTTCAGCACAGGGATACGCCCCAGCTTCTCGAACTCGGCGGAGTGGGCGTCGTAGTTGAAGGCGCAGGCGATCAGCACATCGAAGCCGGCGTCCCCGGCCTCCCGGGCCGCGGCCACCAGGTCGGCCCGGGGCACAGTGCCAAATTCCGGGCCTATGAAGATGCCCGCCCGCCGCTCCTTACTGTTCTCCCCCTCCTGATAGCGACCCTCGGCGCACAGATAATGGCCCGGCCAGCCCGTAAGAGTGGTGAAGCTGATGCGGTCCTCCTTGTGCGCCTGCTGCACCCCAGCCGTGCGCAGATTCTCCAAAATCACCTGGGTAAAGTCGATTTCGCTGGCGTACTTCTCCTTCTCCTCGTCGATAAAATTGCCTGCGATCGGCTGCAACTCGTCGTTCTCGTCTACGGCCAGCACCCGGTGGGGCGAGAGCGACTCCACGGTGAAAGGCCCCGCCACCCGCACGGTATTGCGCTCCTCGTAGGGTTTGTCGTAGAGAAACTCCTGATCCGAGTTGGCCGCGATGGAGGCGTCCATCTCCCGCTGGCGCGCGATGCGCTCCTTCCACCAGGCAGCGTGCAGTTCTTTGGCCTGGGCCGACCACCCCTTCTCCGCCTCTCTGGGAATCTCCCACTCTTCCCACGTCTGGCCCAGCGCGGTGTTGAGCTGGCCGCGCAGGGGTTCCATCACCGCCTGGAACTGCTCCCAGATAATGTCGCTTTCAGTATTTTTCGATATTGCATCTAATGTGATTTTTGCTGCCCGCTCGTAGACAAAGCCGTGGCGGATGTTGCCGAAGGTGGGCGCAGTGGAGGGAGCCGTGCGGCTGACCTCCGCCTCTTTCAATTGCCCCGCGGGGGAATCGGCCAGCAGATAGTAGGGGTAGCGCGCCCCCATAATGCGTGTACGGGCCAGGGCCAGCGCCACCCGGCTGGTGTCGATGGTGATCCAGCGCCGCCCCCATTGTTCGGCCACATACGCTGTAGTACCGCCTCCACAAGTAGCGTCCAACACAAGATCGCCAGGACTAGTTGTCATGAGAATGCAGCGTTCAAGAACTTTTGTCGATGTTTGTACGACATATCGCATATCAGTTTCGCCCCGCGTATCAGTCCAGACATTACTGATGGACGAAAAAGCGAAGTCCAATAGATAACGTTTGAGAATCCGTTGTCCTACTTGAGGAAGAAGCCTACGAGCGCGTGCTATTCGGACTAAGCCATCGGCTGTGAACTTAAAATGATACCGCGGAGGGCAAGGAATGGTTACTGGCCCATTTTCCGAATTCCAGCTAAACGATTTGGGAGCATTGAGTGATTCACCAGATGAGAATAAGCTATAGGTAGCAAATATCCTGTCACCGTCCGGCAATAGAGAGTAATCTCTCATCTCTTCAGCAGTCGCAGGTCGATAATCCCAGTTCGAGGTTTCAACACGCTTATACTCTGCCGCACCTTCTTCGCCCGGTTGTTTTGCAACGTAGAGTTGCAGGAATTTAGTGCGTTGTTTATCTTTTGCATACCAAAGCAAGTAATCATTGGTTCGGCTAATAAATCCGGAGCTTTGGCCTGCTGTCTTCTGAAAAGATATTTCGGATATAGAATTCTCATCCCCAAACACCTCGTCCAATATCGCCCGCACCCGATGCACATTCTCATCCCCGATCTGCACAAAGATCGAACCGCTCTCGGTCAGCAAATCCCGGGCCACCGTCAGCCGGTCGCGCAGATAGGTCAGATAGGAGTGGATGCCGTCCCGCCAGGTGTCTCGGAACGCCTTCACCTGCTCCGGCTCGCGCGTGATGTGGTCGGCTTTGCCGTCCTTCACATCCCGGCTGGTGGTGGACCACTGGAAGTTGGAGTTGAATTTGATGCCGTAGGGCGGGTCAATGTAGATACACTGCACCTTGCCCCGCAGCCCCTCCCGCTCGGCCAGGCTCGCCATCACCTGCAAACTGTCCCCTAGAATCATGCGGTTGGTCCAGTTGGCGTCGTGCTGATAAAAATCCGTGGCCGTGGCCCCTTCCGGGATGCCGTTGAAATCGGCGAAGAGGTCCAACTGCGCGGCCAACGCCTCCTGCCCGGCCGCGGCCCGTTCCGCACTCTGGCGCAGCAAGTCGTCGATCAGCACCTTCGGGTGTACCTTCTCCTGGATGTACAACGGCGGCGCGGCCACCACCAGATCGGACCAATCCTGCTCGTCCTTGCCCCGCCAGACCAATTGGGGGTCCAAATCCCGGTTGCGCCGTGCATAGGCCAGGCGGATGGGGCTTTTCTCCTCCTCCGCCATCACCGACTCGTATTCCGCCGTCGGGATGTTCGTGCGCCGGGCCTCGTCGTGCTTCAGGGTTTCTACGGTTTTGGGGGTGCGTGTCGCCATTTGGATTGCCTTTTGTAGGTGCGGTTTTCAACCGCACATTTTCGATTGCCCCGTCAATGTCCGGGAATCGATAATTGTAGGTGCGGTTTTCAACCGCACATTTTCGGAATATCCCGTCAATATACGGGAATCGATTATTGTAGGTGCGGTTTTCAACCGCACGTTTTCGGAATATCCCGTCAATGTCCGGGAATCGATAATTGTAGGTGCGGTTTTCAACCGCACATTTT
>JAHDWH010000156.1 GCA_023384455.1 Caldilineaceae bacterium
TTTACTGCGTTCCTCTACTTTAGCACGTGGTCCAGTTATTGGGGTCAATTATAGGCATCCCCCAGCGCCGCGGCTTTGTCCAGCCCGTAGGAGGTGGTGAAGCGGTGACGGTCGAGGATACCCGCCCGGCCCAGATATTGGGGTCCATTGCAGATGGCTGCCAATAATCTCTTTTCCCGGTCCAGCTTTTGGATCAGTTGGGTCAATTCTGGCTTCTGGGGTCGGATCGGACCGCCCGGAATGAGCAGGCCCTCCACGTCGGCCAGGTCCAGGGCTTGGGTAACGGTCTGGTTGGGGAGATAGGTCAGCCCGGATTCGCTGACGACGGGGTTGAAATCGTAGCCGACTGTGACGACTTCCCGCTTTCCGACAGTCCTCAGTTTGTGAAATGCGTGGGTAATTTCAAAGTCAGCCAGTTCGTCCGAGACAAAGCATAAGATTTTAGCCATTGAGCAATCCTCGATTTGGAGTTTTCGTTGTGGTGGCTGCTGTGTGCGACCTGATTTTACTTTCCTCCAATACAGGTGTCAAGAATTCGCAAAACAGGCTTCAGGTCTAGGAAGTGTTGACATCTGCAAACGGACTATCTACAATACCACTATGAGATTCATCTGGAATCCGGACAAAGCTACCAGGAATTTACAACGCCATCGAGTTCCTTTTGCGGAAACCATATGAATATCAAAACTGAGCCGCAAGAGATCGTCATTGAAGTTACGGAAGAAGAATTTAAGGCCGACTTGGAGACGGGTTTGGCAGAAGATGAGGTGCTACAGCCAGGTCGTCACATCTTTCGGCGCGGAGGCTTTCTGGCACGTCATCGGGTAACGCCAAAGGACGTTTCGACACCCGGTAAAGTGAGCATTGCTATCAACCTGGATAGCGATGTGTTTACCTATTTCAAAGAACGGGCTGAACGGTCTAAAACCGCATCTTACCAGACGGAAATCAACGCCGCGCTCCGGGACGCGATGGCGCGCGAACAGGCATAGATTTGCCTGCGTAAACTTTGTCGACAATTCAAAACCGTGACGCAGGCATCTCCTTAAAGGCGGCGATTTCTGTCGCGCCGCCCAGTACGTCCATCTCCTGATGGCACTCCCATACTTCGCTGGGCTGGATATGCTGCCAGCTCCGCGCCCTGCTCGAACTCTTCCACTTATGCTTCGTGGGTATCTTCTCAATAATTGGGGTAGACACAAGACCTGTCAGGTCTTTCCTCTGGGCATTGAGAAGAGGCTTCGTGGCTTACGAAAAATCTTTCTCTATCTCAAAAAATACCGGTATCGCCTGCTGGGTCTGCACATCGAAGAGACCCAATAGATCGCTGATCCGTACTTCCGGGATGACTGTGAGGGCAAGGCCGGAGGTGGAGAGGGCACGTGCCCGGTGATCGATGCCCAGCGCGGCAACTGTGCGGTTGAGCGCGGCCATCTCCACGGCCAGCTCCGTCACCGGTTTGAGCGACATCAGCCCCGCCACGGGCAGTTCGACTTTGGCGAGTACCTTTCCCCCATCCACAGCTACAATGCCGCCGCCACAGCGTTCCAACTCCTGCACGGCCAGGAGCATATCCTCGGCCCGGTGGCCGGCCACAATGATATTGTGGGAGTCGTGGGCGATGGAGGAAGCCAGCGCGCCCTGGCGCAGATGCAGCCCGCGCAGGGGCGCGAGCGCGGGTGGCCGGCTCTGTCCGTGACGGGGCACAACCGCCAGGGTGCAGATGTCCTCGCCCAGGGCGGCGAGATCGATCCGGCTATCGGTCACGTCGGCCTCAACCTTCGCCAGTGTGGTGAGCCGGGACGGCTCCAGCACCATCAGATGGAGGCCAATGGGCCCATTGGCAATCGGCGCGGCCAGGCGAAAGTCATCCGAAACGAGGGGTTGCAGATGGACGCTGTTGGCAATCGGCAGGGATGTGGGCGGCTGGGGGATGGGCGTGAGCAGCTTGCCCTGGGCCACTACCAGTTGCCCCCCCACAAAGACTTCGCTGGCCCGCACCTCTTGCAACGAATCCAGCAGCACAATATCCGCCAGATAGCCCGGCGCAATCGCGCCGTGATCCCGCAGCCGGTAGTGGCGCGCGCCGTTGAGGGTGGCCCAGCGGATGGCCCTGGCCGGCTCGATGCCGTGCCAGAGCATCTCGCGCACCACCCGGTCCATATGGCCGTTTTCCAGCAGGTCGGCCGGTTCGATGTCGTCGGTGCAGAGGGCAATATCGAGAAAAGGGGCCTGTTTCAGCGCGGGCACAATGGCCCGGGCATAGTTGCCAAAGGAGCTGACTTTGAGCAGGGGCAGCACGCCCAGGCGCAGCTTCTCCAACCCCTCTTCGCCCAGACGCAACTCGTGGTCGTTGTCCACCCCCGCAGCCAGATAGGCGTTCAACTCCCGGCCGCCCAGCAGGGGCGCGTGGCCCTGGATCAGCACGCCGGCCTTCAGCCCCTCTTGGATAATGCCCACCATTTTGGGGCTACCCGCCACTACGCCCATATAGTCCATCACTTCGGCCACGGCGATCACCCGGGGCCAGGTGAGCATTTCGGCCACCTGGGCCGGGCCAAAATCCGCGCCCGCGCTCTCTTTGCCCGGCACCGCGGGCACGCAGGAAGAGACGGCGATGTAGACGCGCAGGGGCAGCCCCTCGCTGCCTTCCACCATCCAGCGCACCCCCTCCATCCCCAGCACATTGGCGATCTCGTGGGGATCGATGATGGAGGTGGTTGTGCCAAAGGGCAGCACCGCGGCCGCGTAGTTGGCCGGGGTGACCATCGTGCTTTCGATGTGGAGATGGGTGTCTACAAAGCCGGGACAGGCCCATTTGCCCGCGCCGTCGATTACCTCCCGCGCCTGCAAGTCGTAGCGGCCGGCCGGGCCGACGACCGCGATGCGCTGGCCGTAGATGCCGATGTCCGCGGGGTAGATTTCGCAGGTGAAGACGTTGACCAGCGCGACATTTTTGATGGCGATGTCCAGGGGTCGAGCGCCCCGGGCCGCTTCGATGAGTTCTGTTCTGTCGGTTGACATAGGCGGCTTTCCTTATTGGGCTGTATAGCCCCCATCCACGGCCCAGACTGCGCCGGCCACGAAAGAGGCTTCGTCGGAGGCGAGGAAGGCGATGACGTTGGCGACTTCTGCGGCGCTGCCCATACGTCCGATGGGGTGGGAGCGCTGCATTGTTTCGTGGGTTCGCGGGTTGCCGGTGACATTTTCGGTGAGGGCGGTGTAGATGAAGCCGGGGCAGACCGCGTTGACCCGAATCCCCTCGGCGGCCAGACGCACGCCCATATCCCGGGTCATCTGAATGACCGCGCCTTTGCTCTGGGGATAGGGGTTGAAGCCGTCGGAGAAGGGCAGGTGGGTGGGGTAGCCGACGGTTCCCATCACCGAGGCCAGGTTGACAATCGAACCGCCGCCGCTGGCGCGCATGGCCTCCACCCCGGCCCGGCACATCAGCAGCGTACCCTTGACATTCACATCCATCACCGCGTCCCAGCGCTCCTCGAAATCGGCCTCGGCCCGGATGTTGCGGGCGGTGATGCCCGCGGAGTTGACGAGCGCGTCCAGCCGTCCATAAGCGCTGATGGCCCGGTCAACGATAGCGGCCACATCGTCCCGGTGGGTGACGTCGCCCGCAACGGTGACAATCTCCCCACCGGCTTCGGCTACCTCGCGTGCCAGTTTTTCCAGGGCGGAGGTGTGGATGTCCGTGGCGACAACCCTCGCGCCTTCTTCCAAAAAGCGCAGCACACAGGCTCGGCCAATCCCCGACCCAGCGCCGGTGACAATGGCTACTTTGCCTTGCAATCTCGTTCCCATCGGGTATACTCCTGGAAAGTGGTGCGTGGTGCGTGGTCCGTGAACTGGAAGTGCCGCTGGTTTCTCGCCGCCACCACTTCTCTCTGCCACAGACGGCTTATGAGCACAACGCAAAACTTTGTAATGCGCGGAAAGTGATCCTACCAGTTCACGCACCACGCACAACGCACTACGTCCAGTATACCACCCACCCCGGAGCTTTCCTATGCGACCCAACATTTTGTGGATTTGTACGGACCAGCAGCGCTACGACACGATTGGCAGCCTGAACAATCCGACTGTGCAGACGCCGAACATCGACCGGCTGGTGGCAGAGGGGGTGGCTTTTACCCACGCCTATTGCCAAAGTCCGATCTGTACGCCCAGCCGGGCCAGTTTTCTGACGGGGACCCATCCGGTGCGCACGCGCACGACACGCAACGGTAACGAGGCGATGGCTCCCGGTCACCCGCCACTGGTCACGAAGCTGCTGGCCGATGCGGGCTATGACTGCGGGCTGATCGGTAAGCTGCACCTGAGCAGCGCGTATCGGCGGATTGAGCGGCGCACGGAGGACGGCTACCGCTATTGGCAGTACAGCCACGCGCCGCGAGACGACTGGGCGGTGGGCCACGACTATGCGGATTGGGTGCGGTCCAAAGGGGCTGTGCTGAAGGAGTTGACCCAAAGCCTGGACGGCGTGCCCGCGGAACTGCACCAGACCACCTGGTGCGCCGAGAAGACGAACGAATTTATGCGGGAGAAGCGGGACGGCCAGCCCTGGCTGGCGTCGGTGAATATCTACGATCCCCATCCGCCTTTCAACCCGCCCGCGGCCTATCGGACGCGCTTTGACCCGGCTCAGATGCCCGGCGCTATCTTCCGGGAGAGCGATATTGCCCAGCAGGAGGCGCTGGCCGCCATCGACTTCCAGTGTCAGGTGCGCCATCCGAACGATCTGGACATCAAAAGTCCAATTGTGGCCCGTTCGCCCCTGAACGCGGATTGGCTGGACGCGGAAGCACCGGGGGCGCGGGATGCGCGCACGCTGCAAGCCGCGTACTATGCGATGATTGCGCTGATTGACGACGCGGTGGGGTCGATGCTGGCCGGGCTGGAGGAGAGCGGTCAGCGAGAAAATACGGTTGTGATTTTCACCAGCGATCACGGGGAGACGCTGGGGGATCACGGGCTGATTCAGAAGGGCTGTCGCTTCTACGAGGGGCTGGTGCGGGTGCCGCTGATCTGGTCCTGGCCGGGCCACTTCCCCCCGGGGGTGGTGAGCGACGGGCTGGTGGAGCTGACGGACAAAGCGCCGACGCTTCTGGAGCTGGCGGGGGAGGCGGTCCCGGCGCATATGCAGGGGCGGTCGCTGCTGCCGATTCTGACGGGCGAGGCTGGGCCGAAGGAACACCGGGCGAGTGTGCGCTGCGAATACTTCGATGCGCTGGATCACTCGGATCACAGCCGGGGCACGATGCTGCGCAACCGGCGCTACAAACTGGTGGTCTATCACGGCCACGGGCTGGGGGAGTTGTACGATTTGCAGGAAGACCCCGGCGAGTTTGTGAATTTGTGGGATGACCCCAGCCATCAGTCGGTGAAGATGGAGATGCTGTTGGAGAGTTTCGACGGGCTGGCCGCGGCGGTGGATGTGGGGACGGCGCGGATTGGGCCGATGTGAACAGCGATGCGTGAGGAGTGAAACGTGAAACGTGAGATCACACCACCTGATCTCACGTTTCACGTTTCATTTGTAGTGTCTGCCACATCGCCCGCACTTATCCCCGCCGCTTTCTCCTCTACTGTAGGCGGCACAGGCGCGAAGTAGCCGATGACGGTCATCAGCAGCCCGACGCCGAGGAACGAGACGATGCGGGCGACAGTGCCTGTGCCGGCCAGGTCTACAAAGAGCAGCTTGAGAACGGTCAGGGCCAGGAGCGCGCCGCCCAGCATCCATACCCAGCGCACCCCGCGCCGGGTGGCGCCGAACATCAGCACCAGGGCCAGAACGCCCCAGACAATCGCATAGGCTGCTTGCAGCAGGGGCGAATCGAAGATGGCTTCCAGGCGGAAGGGGAGATTCTGCCAGTGGTGGACCGTGCGCGCCATCTCCACATTGACCCAGAAAAAGATGACAAAAATCACCCCCAGCCGCCCGGCTTTGACCAGTTGCAGGGGAAAGCCCATCCGCTTCAACTGTTGCAGCCAGAGCAGGAGCAGCCCCAACACCAGTAGATTGCTCAGCCCGATGGGGTTGAGAACGGGCAGATAGGGCAAAAGGCCAGGCGCACCGGAGAAGCGGGCGTTGACGTCCACACTCCACCCGGCCAGAATCAGGGCGGGCAGCACCAGAAGCGGCCCGACGTAGAAACGGTAGTGGCGGGCTGTGGGCCAGGCAAGACGCTGTCCAGCCCCGCTCACAGCGGCCATCAGCAGCACAAACCAGAGCGGCCAGAGCGCAGCCCAGTAGGTGTTGACAACCACCTCCTCCCAGGCGAGGGGCAGACGTTCCAGCACCAGCCCGGCGATTCCCGTTGTGCCCACCAGCCCGATCAGCCACAGCCCGGCCGCGTGGTAGAGGCGCTGCCAGCCCTCCCCGTCCCAGCGGCGCAGAATCCAATAGTGGACGGCGAAGGCCAGGAGGAAGGAGTACCAGCCGCCATAGGCAAAGGGTGGATCGCCGGTCACAAAACCGATGAGATAGGCGAGGCCGATCAGCGGCCCAAGCGCCAGCCAGGGCAGGCCCAGGGAGCGCCACGCCAGTCGGCTGCCGACGATTTCACCGGCCAGGCAGGAGAGGGCCACAAAGGAGAGCAGCCCGGCCAGCAGATAGTTGGCGTCGGTCTGCTGGGTGACGATGACAGTCTCCAGCACTCCGCCCAGATACCACCAGGCCAGGCCATAGGCGGTGAGCAGCCAGTGCAGCCAACTGTGCAGGGGATTGGGCGTGGCGTCCTCTGCTCGCTGGCTGGATAAGAAGAAGTAGCTGCTGGCAAAGGCAGAGAGCGCCACAACCAGCGCCCCCGCATAATAGGAATTGAGGATCGGCGGAACAGTGCTCTCTTCAAAACCAGCCACGATAAGGTGTGTAGCCAGCGCTATTCCAGCCGCCACCTGCAGGAACGAGCCAAAGTATTGGTTGAACTGTCCCCGCTGGCGCAGCCCCAGCCAGACCAGCGCCGCGCCTTCGATGGCCCACAGATAGGAGGTCGTGTCGTTGGCAAAGGCCAGGGGCACGGCCAGCGTGAGCAGAATTGTGCCCAGGGGGACGAAGACCCGCACCAGCGGGCGGTAATTTGGCCCCGCGCCGCGCCCCAGCAGCGCCGCCAGCAGGAGATAGAGCAGACCCGCGCCGGCCGCGCTCCAGGCCAGCCCGTTGGGGAAGTCGGCCACCAGCGGGCGTTGCAGGGCCAGGGCCACCAGGGGTGTGCCAAAGACGAGGGGGCCATCCACAAAGCCGAGCAGAACCGGCGGCTGGCGGCGGGTAAAGAGGATGGCAATTGCCACATAAAAGAGGAAGAAGACGATCAGAAATGGCTCGACTGTGGCGAAAAATTCTGGCTGGTAAAAATCTGCCCCCCACAGCAGCCCCAGCACAAATGTAAAGACAAAGCCGAGCAGGTTCAATCCCCGCCAGGCTTTGAACCAGGCCACGCCCAGAATGCCCACATTCAGCACCAGATAGTAGCCAAAGAGGGCGACGTGACTGCCTTCCCCGGTGGAGGCCAGAATGGGCGCGAGAAAGCCGCCGCCAATCGCCAGCACGGCCAGGGCCCGGGAATCGTTCAACACAGCCAGGGCCATACAGAGGGTCACCAGGGCCAGCAGCAGCAGGAAAGCGGGCAGCCCCGGCAGGAGTTCGTAGAGGCGGAAGGCGGCAAAGACGGTCATATAGGCGATGCCAAAGCCACCCCCCTGCAACGTCAGCGCATAGACCGGTTGGCGCTGGCGCAGCCGCCAACCGATGGCAACCAGCAGTCCACCCAGCAGGGCCGCGCCGGCCAGCCGCACCTCCACAGAGAGCCAGCCCTGATCGACCGCATAGCGAAAGAGCAGGGCGACACCGATAAAGAGCAGAACGATGCCCACCCGCACGACAATCGCCATCCCCAGAAACCAGTCCAGAAAGGGCTGGAAGATGGAGGGTTTGTCTGCTTCGGTCTGGGGCGCGGCGGCCAGAGGGGATTCTACCGCCGATACAGGGGGCGGGGTACGGTCAGGGGCCGCGGGCAACGGTTCGGCGGGTTTTGCCAGCGGTGGTGACGCTTCCGATGGCGGCGCATCGATCGGGACGATCTCCACGGGAGCGGCTTCCGCCAGGATGTCCGCTGTCGTTGGCGGTTGGGGAAGTGCATCGGGTGGCGCGGCGTCCGTTTGCCCCAACCGTTGGAGTAGCCCGGTCAGTGCAGTCTGCTGCTCGGCCAGTTGGCTGGTCAGCTTTGCCACCTGGCGGCGGGTACGCCAGAGCAGAAAGGCGACGACCAGCAGGGCGGGCAGAAAGAGACAAAAGAGTACGGCTGCGCTTTCATCGGACATGGCGGCTCCCCAGCAACGGTTCACAATCCCGGCCAAAACGGGCACGATGGCAGAATTGTACGTGGTGCAGACCCGTTCGTCAAACGAATTTTCGGTGGGCCTGGTGGGTTGTTCGCCTTCGGATTGGAACCAGAACGCCAGAAGCGGGAGATGCTTCGTCCACCGGGGGCTAAAGCCCCCCGGCTACAGCGCTACGCCCCCTGAAGGGGGCTTCAGATTCCGTCGGGATTGACACACCTGACGGCCCGATTTACAATGCAGGTGAAATTCCACGCCAGACCTGCCCAACCAGCGAAAGCAGCACCCGATGACCGACGAACAACCCGATCTTTTCGTTCTCTACAGCGAAGCCGACGCCGATTGGGTGATGGACTGGCTGCTTCCCCGTTTGCAAGAAACGGGACTGACTGTACGCACCGCCGAGGATTTTCGCATCGGGCGTACTGTCTCCCTCAACTACGAGCAGGCGGTGATGAACAGCCGCTATGTGGCTTTCGTCCTCTCGCCCCAGGGATTGGCAGATCGCTGGGGGGGCTTTGCGGCTTCCTTGGCCCGCCACCGGGACCCGGACAGCCGCACCGAACGGGTGTTGCCCCTGCTGCGCGAAGCCTGCGATGAATTGCCAGCCACCCTGCGCGATCTGCACCCCGCGGACTTCACCGGCGCACGGGACTCGGAACGGGAGCTGGCAAAACTTGTCGCCCTTCTGTCCGGGGCGGAGGCGTCACCCATCAAACCTCGCACCGCAGGCTACTTTACCGTTCCCTTCACCCGCAACCGGGACTTTGTAGGCCGGGAGTTGGACCTGGAAAACCTGCACACGACGCTCAACACAGGCGATCCTGTGGGTATTCGTTCGGCCAACGGGCAAGACCTGCCAGGTTTCGGAAAACCTGGCAGGTCTGATGCACCCGCGGGGCTGACGGGCCAGGGCGGGATGGGCAAGACAGCCCTGGCTGTGGAGTATTGCCACCGCCACCGGAACGACTACGCGAGCGGCGTCTTTTGGGTCAACGCGGCCGAGTCGTTGGCGCAAGGCTTTGCCGCACTCGGCTGTGTCATCGACCCGGCCAACTTCGACCGGCCCGTACCCCGCCAGATCGACGCCGCGGCCCAGTATCTGAACAGCCACCGGGACAGCCTGCTGGTGCTGGACAATCTGGAGGACCCGGCCAGCCTCACCCGCCCGGTGGCGACAGGGCTAATCCCCACGGAACTGGCCTGCCGGGTGCTCTTCACCACCCGCCGCCGGGATTTGCCCGCCCGTTGCCGTCCGGTGGAGGTGACCGTTCTTCCCGAAACTGCCGCTCTCAAACTTCTTCTACGCCATCTCCAACGCCAGCCCATCCAGCAGCCCGGCCATCCCCAGCACGCCGAAGCCAAACGCATCTGCCGCCGGCTGGGATATTTGCCCCTGGCGTTGGAGATTGCCGGGGCCTTTTTGGGCGAGTGGCCGGAGATCGGCCTGGCCGACTTCCGCGCCCGGCTGGAAGGGGAAGGCAGCCTGGCGACGCTAGACGAGGAGGGAGGCTACCTCAACCCGGCTAATCTGCCCGCCATCCACGAGGCCGCGGTGACGGCGACCCTGCGCACACAATGGGATGTGTTGGACAACGCCGACGCCCAGCTACTTCTATGCATTACCGGACAACTGCCCGAGGCGACCCAGATTCCTGTTGTACCGTTGGGATTGTTAGCAGGGCTCGATAGTGAACAACGACCTGGTCGTCCTTCGCGCCTTTTTCGCGCCTTACGGCGACTGGAATCCCTCTCACTTATCGAAGAACTCCAGGGAGAGGAGCTTCGCATTCATCCCCTAGTACGCGAGTTCGCGGAATCGCAGACGCCGAGTAACGACCGATCTGCGTTCTGCGTCACCTTGATGGAGAACATGGCCCGATCCTACAGCGATTTCGTTACTCTGGAAAGTCACTGCGCTATCCGAGGTGTCGCAAGCTTAGAGAACGATCTGCGGATTGCCATTTCTCTTGGACCCAGTTATCAATCTTCGGCTTCTACATCGTTGAGTCGCCTCCTTCGCATATTGCAACTTGAATCCCATAATCTGAATCTTTGGAATCGGAGCCAAGAACCAAGCAGATTCGCTAGTACACCCCGGCGTAAATAGACCAATAGTTCCTGCTCCCCGCTGGCCCATGACCAGCGACAGTTCCCCTCTTGGCAGCACCGGGTTCGTGACCCGGCGGGAGCAGTCATAGGTATTGGTCTATTTACGCCGCCGTGTACTAGATATATCAATGAACGGGCTGCTAAATGGGGGCCAAATCCGATTTCTAAGTCAGCCGCTAAACGCATAGTTGAGTTAGCTAATGGAGCAGAGTTGTTATTCTGCTGGCGGACCGAACGTATCACATCTCAAATGATCCGCATTTTGATTGGTCATGGGCAATCTGTGAACGCAGTGACGATAACGCCTGATGGGAAGTGGGCAGTCTCCGCATCGTCTGACAGGACACTACGAATGTGGAATATGGATAACGGAGCGGAAGGATCAGTGCTAACTGGCCACGAAGATAATGTCACATCCGTGGCTGTAACATCCGATAGCAGACGAGCCGTTTCTGCATCATTTGATGGTACATTGCGGGTTTGGGATTTACAGAACAATTCATCCGAACGGATACTCACCCGCAATCAGAATGCTTTTACATCGGTGGTAGTAACTCCCGATGGTCTTCGAGTGATCTCTGCTTCGCTTGACCACACTTTGAGAGTGTGGAATCTTGAGAATGGGGAGCCAGGAGAAATACTTGATGGCCACGATGCTCAAGTGTTATCAGTAGCGATAACTCCAGATGGTGGGAGAGTTGTGTCCGCCTCAGCAGATGGCACCCTACGGGTCTGGGGTCTGGATAACAATGCAGAGGATCGGTTACTCGCGGGCCACATGGGTGTTGTCAGATCCGTGGCAATTACGCCAGACGGGACACGGGCGGTCTCAACGTCGGATGATCACACCCTGCGGCTATGGGATTTGAAGAAGGGAGAAGAAGAACGGGTGTTAATTGGTCACAACTTGAGTGTTAATGCAGCGGTAGTAACACCAGATGGGACACGAGTGGTCTCAGCTTCGGATGACCAAACTTTGCGAGTGTGGAATCTGAACACAGGAGAAGAAGAACAGAGACTGACTGACTACGAAAATGGTGTGGGGGCTGTAGCGATGACACCCGATGGGATGAAAGTTGTCTCAGCATCGAAAGATGACGCTTTACGAGTGTGGGATTTGGAGGAAAGTCCAGGGGAGCGGGTACTCACTGGTCACGCTTCTGGGGTACGGTCAGTATTGGTTACCACTGATGGGAGACGAGCAGTCTCGACATCAGATGATGGGACTCTACGCGTGTGGAATTTAGAGGACGGATCAGAAGAACGGGTGCTGATTGGTCACGACGATTGGGTACTATCAGTGGCACTGACGCCTGATGGGAAACAGGCAGTCTCGGCGTCATACGACGGAACCCTACGGGTCTGGGACTTGCAGAGCGGCGAAGATCGACGCGTATTGACCAGCTCCGAATTTTTTGTTCTGTCACTTGCCGTAGCACAAAATGGGAAATCCGCCTTATCAGCATCTGACGACGGAATCCTGAGGGTATTGGATTTGGAAAGCGGAGCATTAGAACAGGTTTTCATCGGCCACGAAGATGTCGTACTATCAGTGGCTATAACCCAGGATGGAAGGCGAGCGGTCTCGGCATCGCGTGATGGAACTATACGAGTGTGGAATATAGAAGGTGCGACACAAGAACGAATACTCCTTGGCCACAAGTCGGGTGTATGGTCAGTTGCTATGACGCCAGATGGGAAACATGCCATATCGGCATCAGAAGATGGAACCTTACGCGTATGGGATATTGATAGTGGGGCAGAAGAAAAAGTGCTTGCTGGCCATGAAGATGGGGTACTCTCTGTGGCAGTGACACTAGATGGCAAGCGAGCCATCTCCGCATCAGCTGATCGCACCCTGCGAGTATGGGATGTATACGCAGGCAGGGAGCTGGCGAAAATCGAATTAGACGGCGGAGTATGGGCGCTGGCCGTTGCCCCCAACGGCACGACGATTGTGGCCGGGGATGCGGGGGGGAATGTCTATTGTTTGGAGTATGTGGAGGGGAAGGGGGAGGGACCGCGAATGGGAGGATTGCGCGAATGGTTGGTTCGTTGGGGGATGTTTATGGCTGTTCGGAGGCAGAGGTATCGGGATAAACCCCAGAAAAAATAGCGCCAACCAACCAAAACCCGGCACAGGGTCACGGCGCGATCACTGCTGGTCAGTGCAGTTGGGGGACGCAGAGCGTCTGGAGAGCGTCCCCACGCGGGAGCGTGGGAACGAGTGATTGGGGCACACCCGATTCCGGAAATCGCCCGGCGTCGGTCTGTCAGCCGGAGATCGGGTGGGCGATTCCCGGAATCAGTACACGACACCCCTTCATCCTTCATCCCGCTCCGCCGCCCAACCGACGATTGCCCCAATCCGGTTTAGCTTCTCCTTGGCGAGACCGGCCAGTTCGTCCAGTTGCAGCCAGCCATCCACCACCAGCCGGGCGAAGACAATCTCCAGTTGGGAATAGCGGTAGTCGTACTTTTCGTCTGTCTCCTTGCGCTGCTGGGTGAGAAAGTTGTGCAGCCCCCAGAGGTCGTCCGGCCCGATGATAGCCGCGGCCTGCCGGCGCACCTCTCCACTGATTGCCTCACACTCCCGGCGGTAGGCCAGATCGAAGGCCCGCCGCGCCGCCTGTTTCTCCGTTTTTGACCAGGAATCGTTGCCCACAGCCTCTCCCCTTTCGCTCCGAAAGTGCCGCCGATGAGCCTATTGTATCCCCCGCGCCGAGACAGAACAAAAACCGACTTTCCCGTTCGTATCCCTCTGCCGCACACCGCTTCAAGGACCGCGCAAAGGCCGCCTGTGGTATAATCGAGCGACACCGAATCAGCACCCGACAGGAGCAGGCCCGATGCTCAAACCCGTGCAGGCAAGCAGCTACACACTGCGCGACATTCTGGAAAACGGTTTCCTCTATGTGGACAAGACGCGCTACGTTTACGATTTGGTGCGTCCTGGCAAAGGGGTCTATTTTCTGGCCCGCCCGCGACGCTTTGGCAAAAGCCTGATGATCTCCACGCTGGATGAAGTGTTCCGGGGCAATCGGGAACTCTTCGCCGGGCTGTGGATAGACGAGAGCGACTACGAATGGCAGAGACACCCGGTCATTCGCATCGACTTCAGCCGCCACCAGATCCGCACAGTCGCCGATCTGGAAGTGCGGATTCAGCGCCATCTCTCCCAGATTGCCGAACAGTACGGCGTCGTACTGGTCGATGCGCCTTTCGACATCCAGTTGGAAGACCTGATCCTCAAACTGGCCGCCACCAAACAGGTCGTCATCCTCATCGACGAATACGACAAGCCGATTCTGGACAACATCGACCGCCTGGACGAGGCCATCCGCATCCGGGACACGCTGAAGAGTTTCTATTCGACGCTCAAAGCGCTGGACGCCTCCATCCGTTTTGTTTTTATCACAGGCGTCAGCAAATTTAGCAAAGTGGGCGTCTTCTCGGCTATGAACAACCTGGACGATCTGACGATGGACCCCCGCTTTGCCGCCGCGTTGGGCATCACCGAAGAAGAACTGACAAGAGACTTTCGGGCACATCTGGCCCACTTTGCCGATCAGGAGGGGATCACCAGCGCCGATCTCCTGGAGAAAATCCGCCATTGGTACGACGGTTTCCGCTTTGCCGCCGCTGGGCCGTCGCTCTACAACCCCTTCTCCACCCTGCAACTCTTCAACAAACGCTACTTCTCCAACTTCTGGTTCGAGACAGGCACACCCACCTTTCTCGTCCAGCTTCTCAAAGAGCGGCAGTACGACATTCAGCCATTGGACCATCTGGAAGTCCCCGAATTGGCCTTCAGCGCCTATGAAATTGAGAGTCTCGATCTGATTCCCCTGCTCTTTCAGACCGGCTATCTGACGATCAAAGATTTTCGCCGGGATCAATTTGGCGAAATTTACACCCTCGCCTACCCCAACGCAGAGGTGCGCGGCTCTTTTCTCACCCACCTGCTCAGCGCCTATAATCAGATCGAAGTCACCCTTTCCGAAGGCTATCTGCGTCGCCTGCTCTATGCCCTGAACCAGCAGGAGTTGCCCCAGTTCTTCGCCATTCTGGATGTCCTGTTTGCCAACATCGACCCTTCGATAAACTCAGGACACCGTTACGATTTGCAGGTCAACCACGAGAAGTATTACCAGACAATCTTCTATCTGATCTTTCTGCTGCTGGGCGTGCGGGTGGCCGCCGAGGTAAAGACGAACCAGGGGCGCATCGACGCAGTGGTCGAACTCGACCAGCGCATCTTCCTTTTTGAGTTCAAACTGGACGGCAGCGCCGACGAGGCCCTGGCCCAGATCGTCCATACGGAGTATCACCGCAAGTATCAGTTGCACGGCAAGCCCATCACACTGATCGGTGCCAACTTCGACAGCCGCCAACGCAAAATTGGGGAGTGGAAAAGCCAATGACCTTACCGCACGCTGGGCGCAAAACGACGCCCTTCCACTCCCTCTACACCCACGGCTTCATCCGCGCCGCGGTCTGCGTGCCGCCCGTGCGGGTGGCCGATCCCGTTTTCAATGCGGCCCAGACGATTGAACTGGCGCGCCGAGCCGATGCCGAGCAAGCGGTCGTCGCCCTCTTCCCGGAGATGGGCATCAGCTCCTATGCCGTTGATGACCTCTTCCACCAGGACGCGCTGCTGGAGACGACGGTGGCCGGGGTGGCCGCGGTGGTGGAGGCCAGCCTCGAGCTGACGCCCCTGCTGCTGGTGGGCGCGCCCCTGCGCTTTGAGGGGGGACTTTACAACTGCGGGGTGGTTATCCACCGGGGGCGGGTGCTGGGGATTGCGCCGAAGACCTATCTGCCCAATTACCGGGAGTTCTACGAAAAACGCCAGTTTGTCTCCGCCCGCCACGCCCATTTTCGGGAGGTGGGCTTTCTGGGTGAGACGATTGCCTTTGGCAACGACCTGATTTTCGCCGCGGAGAATCTGCCCGGCTTTGGCCTGCACGTGGAAATCTGCGAGGATGTCTGGACGCCCATCCCGCCCAGCACCTACGCGGCCCTGGCTGGGGCGACGATTCTCGCCAATCTGTCGGCGTCGAATATCACTGTGGGCAAGGCCGACTACCGCCACGAACTCTGCGCGGGCCAGTCGGGAAAATGTCTGGCGGGCTATCTCTACAGCGCGGCCGGGCCGGGGGAATCGACCACCGATTTGGCCTGGGACGGGCACGCCCTCATCTACGAGAACGGCAAACTCCTGGCCGAGTCGGAACGCTTTGCCGACGGGGCGCAGATGATCACCGGGGACATCGACATCGAGCGGCTGATCCAGGAGCGGATGCGGCTGACCAGTTTTCACGACGGGGCCCAGGAACACCGGGAGCGGGTGGCCGCGGTTCGCCGGGTTCCATTCGAGTTTTCGTTGCCTGGGGGAGATATCCCTCTGCGGCGGCGAATGGAGCGTTTCCCTTTTGTCCCCAGCGACCGGGCCAAACGGGACGAGCGGGCCTACGAAGCCTACAACATTCAGGTCCACGGGCTGATGCAGCGGCTGCGGG
>JAHDWH010000157.1 GCA_023384455.1 Caldilineaceae bacterium
GCTTTCCCGCCTCATTCAATTGTTAACGTGCTCAACTATCCCGCTGAACCATGCCCGAATCTGAATTAAACCCAAAGTGGACAAAATCTGGCCTGGAATGTGAGCAATCCATCGGCGTACTCTGTCAGCGTAACCCGAATTGCCTCGCCCCTTTTCGTTCAGAGGAGATTGGAATGATCTGTCCACAATGCGCCACCGCCAACCCCGACGGCGCTAAATTCTACTTCAACTGCGGCCACGCCCTCTCCCCCATCTGCCATTGCATCTGCAAATGAGTGCTTTCGTGGGGTTTGAAAGAACGGATACTATCTGCCAACTCTGCCCCGCGCACGTCGATCTCGGCCAGATCGGCCACGCCCAGCCCCAATTCGTGGCCGTAGTGGAGTAGGCCCAGTTCCAACGGCTCAAAACCCATGGCCTTTGCCATCACCGCGTCCGCGGCGAAGACATCTGTGCTGGCCGCGGCCACGCCAAAGGCAAACCCATCCTCGCCACCGGGTCCATTGCCCTGCAAACCCCAGGCACCGTCGATCAGCGCCACATCCGGCGCAAGAAAACGGGCAAGACGGATCAGATTGATATTCATCACCTGGGCTTCATCCGGCAAGACTCGGGACGCGTGGTTGGGGAAGCCGTGCATCTTCACCCGATCCGGCTTGTGAATCGTCCCCATTATCATATTTTTCAGGGCCAGGGTAACCACGCATACATCGTGGGTTTTGGGGATCGCCACCGAAATCGTACAGGGGCACTCCAGGACGGTTTTGGGCATCCGGCAGATGGTTTCGCTGCCGTCGACCAACAGAATAGGCGTCTCCACCCAGCGGCTCTCCTGGTTCAGGTCTACCAGCCGGATGGGGATGGGATACTCTGTGCTCAGGCTGTGATAGCCGAAAACGTCCCAGGCCTGGCCCGGATAATCCTCATTGCCCCCTTCGGCAATCAGAATCTCCTGGGGTGGTTTGGGGGTACTCATCAAAAAATCGATGATCCCGCGTATGGCGTCTGCGTGGCTGGAGGCCAACTGATTCTTGCCCGACAAGAAGTTGGGCTTGAGCAACACCTGCTCGGCCAGACGGGACTCTACATCGGCCCGCACCAGATCGAGCGCGGCATAGACATTTTGGCGGCGCTTATGGCCCCGGCTTAGACCCACACGGGCGCGTTTTTCTTTCATTGGGTAGACCTCCTGGGGATGGAAGGGTGAGAGATGAAAGGACGACAGCACTTCTGCCCATCCGCGGGAGCGTTCTACTCCGGGGCGTATGGCTGCCCTGGCCGGAATGCTGGAAAACTCCGATAGATGTATGCCGCCTGCAGCCAGTGTAATCCAATATGTATGCAGAGGCAAAGGCGACGAAAAGCGCTGGCTGTTCTGAAAATAACCCTCGTACGTCGGACTGTTAGTCCGACCTGCAACTGAATAGGCCAGTCGGACTAACAGTCCGACCTGCAACTGAACAGGCCAGTCGGACTAACAGTCCGACGTACATTTTCGTCGTTATCCAGTATCAGCCGGTCGTGTGGCCTGATTTGCCAAAATCCCCCTGATCAGCGACGATTGGGCCAGTGACTTTCCCCTGCCTCTGCTCTACTATCCCCTTCCCCAAAGGATTTTCCATGCACGGCGGCATACACATCGCAAAAGTTCTTCAGGCCCAGGGGGTGGAATTTCTTTTTACCCTGTGCGGCGGCCACATCTCGCCCATTCTCGTGGCAGCCAAAGCCCTGGGCATCCGCATCATCGACACCCGCCACGAGGCCACGGCTCTCTTTGCCGCGGATGCGGTGGCCCGCTTGACGGGGCGACCGGGCGTGGCCGCGGTGACCGCAGGGCCGGGGGCCACCAATACCATCACCGCCGTCAAAAACGCCCAGATAGCCCAGTCGCCGGTTGTGCTCCTGGGCGGGGCCCCGCCCACCGCCCTCAAAGGCCGGGGCGCGCTCCAGGATATCGACCAGATGGCACTCTTTGCCCCCCACGTCAAATGGGCCAGACGGGTGCGCCGGGTGCGCGATCTGGCACCGACGGTGGACGAGGCGTTTCGTCGGGCCCTGGAAGGCACGCCGGGGCCGGTCTTTGTGGAATGTCCGGTGGACCTGCTCTACCCGGAAGCCACTGTGCGTCAATTGTATGGGGCCAAAGGGGGCGGCAAAACTTTGACGGACAGAGCAGTGCAGCGCTATCTGGACTGGCACGTAAACCGGCTCTTTGCCCATGCGGAGCGGCCTTACACCCCTGTCCCCGCGCAGCTTTCGCCCCCATTGCCCGACCCCGGCAAAGTGATCCAGGCCGCCGCAAAGCTGGCCCAGGCCGAACGCCCGCTGCTGCTGATCGGCAGCCAGGCCTTGCTGGACGCGCCCCGCGCAGCCGAAATTGCCCAGGCAGTCGAACGTTTGGGCATTCCCGTCTATCTTTCGGGTATGGCCCGGGGGCTGCTGGGCCAGGGCCACGGGCTGCAAATGCGCCACCAGCGGCGCAACGCGCTGCGCGAGGCCGATCTGGTCATTCTGGCCGGGGTAGTCTCCGATTTTCGGCTGGACTACGGACGCCATGTCCGGCGGGGGGCAACCCTCATCTCCGCCAACCGCAGCCGGGCTGATCTCAACAAAAACCGGCGGCCTGATATTGGGGTTCTGGCTGATGCGGGTCTCTTTTTGCGTGAATTGGCGGGCAAAGGGGTGAAAGGAGATGGCTGGCCCCAGTGGCAAAGCCAGCTTCGCCGCCGGGATGAGGAGCGGGAGGTCGAGATCGCCGAACAGTCCGCCGAGCCGACCGGCAAAGTCAACCCCCTCCATCTCTGCCGGGAGATTGAAAGCAGGCTGGGAGAGAAAACCATTCTGGTGGCCGATGGGGGCGATTTTGTGGGCACGGCTTCCTACATCCTTTCCCCCCGGGGGCCGCTCACCTGGCTGGACCCCGGCGCGTTCGGCACTCTGGGCGTGGGCGCGGGTTTCGCGCTGGGCGCCAAATTGTGCCGACCCGAAGCGGAGGTCTGGATTCTCTATGGGGATGGCTCGGTCGGCTATAGTCTGAGCGAATACGATACTTTTGTGCGTCACGGGCTGGCAGTGATTGGTGTTGTCGGCAATGACGCGGGGTGGAGTCAGATTGCCCGGGAGCAGGTGGAGATGCTGAACGACGACGTGGCTACTGTGCTGGCCCACACGGATTACCACCGGGTGGCCGAAGGCTTTGGCGCGGCGGGTTTTCGGCTGGACGACCCGGAACTGATCGGGGAGGTGCTCGCCCAGGCCCAGGCCGCGGCAAGTGCAGGGATGCCGGTGCTTGTCAACGCCATTCTGGGCAAAAGCGATTTTCGCAAGGGATCGATCTCTCTGTGAAGACCCTCCCCGGGGCTATTTCTCCGTCACCTCCACAAAACCACAGACCGCTTCAGCCGCCCCCTCAAAACCAACCACTGCCTCGTAACGCCCCCCAGGGGTCAGGGGATTCAGGTTAATATCCATCTCCACCCGCATAAATTCGCCTGGGGTCCAGGTGCTGGTGGGGAAGCGTTCCAGCACGCCGTTGGGCCGGGGCAGCAGTTCGCCCCACACCCCACCCGCCCCGACCAGTCGGGCATAGGGCTGTAAATCTGTAGCAACCACCTCTTTGGCCCGCAGCCAGGCGCGCAGATGCACCCAGCCGCTGGGCGGGTGCAGCCGGCTCTCCTGTGCCGTCACCTGGGGTGTAACCACTTCGCAGGCTGCCATTTCGATGGCCGGTGCGATGATTACCTGGGGATAGCGCGCATTGACGGCCAGCGGAGGCAGGGCTGCATAGCGGCTGCCCAGGGCATAACCGCTCAGTTTGATCCCTGCGGGGAACTGCTCGGTGATCAGCGGGTGGCGTTCGTCCAGCCAGCGCTCCACCAGCTT
Organism: Caldilineaceae bacterium; assembly: GCA_023384455.1. GTDB lineage: Bacteria > Chloroflexota > Anaerolineae > Caldilineales > Caldilineaceae > JACQGT01. Next base: position 3,883 of record JAHDWH010000157.1, read on the forward strand.
TTCGTCGTCCACTCCTTCCAAATGGCTTTGCAGCAGCCAGAGGGTGTGCGCCCCCATCACACTTTCGATACCGGCCAGGGGTGGGCCAATCACCGAATCCATCTGATCTTCTGTCAGCCGCCCCCCAAAAAGGCCAAAGACGGGCAACCCCGGGGTCGGGATGCGTTGGTCCAGATACCAGAGTACGGCCGGGCGCAGATAGCCCAGGTGGGCAACCCCCCCGGCAGTCAGCCCCGGCGACTGGGCCTGATAGTCCGCAATATAGGCAGTTGCAGCGCGCCAGTCCTCCCGCAGCGCGCCGGGGGTCCAGAGAAGGGGCAAAGCTGCCGCCAGCAACAGGGCCGCCAGCCCGCCACTTCCCCACCCCAGCCAGGGCCGCCAGCGGGCCAGAGCAACTACTCCTTCACCGGCGGCCCAAAGCACAAAAGGGGCCAGATAGATGTGATAGCGATCTTCTTTGAAGATGGATGCGTTTGTGGCTTGCAGCAGACCGGCGATGAGCAGGGGCAGCCCAATCCACAGGGCCAGAAGCAGATTGACCGGCTTGCCCGACGAGGGGCGGGCGAACAGCCCGGCAAGAATCAACAGGCAAAAGAGCAACAGAGCGCCGGTCAGCGCCCATCCACTCCACTCTGCCCGCCACAGTGTAAAAATTTGCAACTGCCGCCACAAAATCGTGGCAAACCCTCCAAAGGCGGTTGCGGGCAGATTTTCCGCATCGTTGACCAGCCAGGCATTGCGGGCCAGGGGCAAAAAGAGCAGCCCCACAATGCCCAAAACAATGCACCCTTCCGCCAGCACCCGCCAGCGCCGCCCGGCCAGAACGAGCAAAGCCAGCCCCAACCCCGGCAGGAAAAAGGCGGCAAAGAGATAGCTGTAGAGCGTGTAGGTGAGCGTGACCACCACTCCAGTCCAGTTCGCTATACGCAAAAGCGACTGTTTCACACCCCTTTCCCCATCAGGCCCTGTGGCCGCCATCACCAGAAAACAGAGCGCCCAGACCAGCCCGGTGGCCGCTGGCTGAAACATTCGCAGCTCCTGGCTGTACCAGACCAGCACAGGGCTGAGTGTGACAAAAAGAGCGGTGACCAGCCCGGCCCGGCGGCTGGAAAGCCGGGTGACTAAGAGCAACAGACCCAAAACTGTAGCCACCCCCAGCAGAGCGCCCAGAGCGCGCAGGGCGCTGTCATTCTGCGCCAGCCCCAGCACCCCGAGGAATTTCTGCCAGAGATGGAGGGTCAGATAGTAGCCCGGCGGATGCTTCTCTTGTACCAGATGAAAGCCCACATCCCAGATTTCGCCGGGCGTGCGGCCCGCCCAATCCAGCGAGACAATTTCATCAAACCAGAAGCTGTGATAGTCCAGCCGCCAGAAACGGACGAGGGCGGCCAGTGCCAGGAGAAAACATTCGGGCAGAGGCGCTTTGGACAAGCGGGCGAAGGGATGGGTTGTCATGGGTTCAGGTGAGATTAGCGAGGAAAGCGCCGGGCTGGTTCAGAAAATCCCGGGTGATGGTGACGTGCTCCAACTGTTCCCAGGGGACGGAGCGCACAGGTGCTTCGTCAAAACTTAGAATTGTTGCGCCGGGGAAGGCCATCAGAATAGGCGAGTGGGTGGCGATAATAAACTGGGATTCTTGCTGGACCATCTCGTGCAGAAGGGCCAGAAAACCCACCTGGCGCAGAGGGGAAAGGGGGGCTTCCGGCTCGTCCAGCAGATAGAGACCGCTGGGCACAAAGCGGGCCTGGAAAAGGGCCAGAAAGCTCTCGCCGTGGGAACGGGCATCCAGCCCCTCGCCATAGCGGGCGCGGATCGCGGCCAGTTCCTTGGCGTGGGGCATCCGGGCAAAGCCTTTGGCATAGTCGGAACGGCCCGCGTACTCTTCCTCCACCGCGGCCAGGTCCGCCTCCAACTCCTTTTGCATCTGGGCCATACGCCGGGCAAAGCCGAAAAAATCTTCGGCCCGCAGAAAAAAGCCCCGGTGGTTGCGCTTGGCCCAGCCAAAGGTGTAGGAACGGGCCAGTTGGCGAGCCGGGGCCAGGGTGACGTCCCGCTCCACATCCGACGCACCCACCGCGGGCAACCGGCTGCCCGCGGCCAGCATTTCCAGCAGTGTCGATTTGCCCGATCCATTTTCACCCACCAAAAAAGTCACTGCTGTCTCAAAGCGCAGCGCTTCCAGCCCCGCGATCACCGGCACATTGTAGGGGAATCCCTCCCGGGCCGGGGCAAAGGAAGCCTTTTTGGTTACGCTTTGCAGGTGGATCATCGGTGGCTTCCGCTGATTCTCTATCCGGTAGCCTGGCTGTAGGCTCGTTGCAAAACCCGGCCCAGCAAAACCTGAAGCATTTCGTGGCGATACTCTTTGCTGGCCCGGTGTTTGCTGCTGCGCAATTGGACTTGGGCGGCGGCCGCGGCGATGGCCCCGGCCAGACTTTGCGCGTCAAGTTTGGCGGCAGCCTTCAAAACGTTTTCCGCATCGGTCGCCCGAAAGGGGAGAGGACCCGCCGGGCCGATGGCTATACGGGCGTCGGCAATCTGTTCTCTGTCGGCGGCCAGACGCAGCCAGACGGCCAGCCCCAAAACGGGCAGGGCCACGCCCTGGGGTCGCATAATGCGGTCAAAAGCACTGGCTTCTTTCTCCTGGCCGGGCCGAAAACGGAAGGCTGTCATCAGTTGATTGTAGCCCAGATTGTTACGTCCAGGCCCGGCAAAAATAGAAAGCAGAGGCTGCCAGCGATTTTCAACCGCTTCATTGATCAGCGTACACACCTCCACCTCTGCCTCCAGCGCCAACAGGCCAATGGTGCCATCGGCCGCGGGCAGGGCGTGGGCCACATTGCCGCCGATGGTTGCCACATTGCGCACCTGTGGGCCGCCCACCACACCGCAGCTTTCCACCAGGCAGGCGGCGTGGCGGCCCAGCAGTTCGCTCTTCTCTATCCGGGCGTGGGTAACCCCAGCGCCGATCTGCACCCAGCCGTCTCGCTCTCCGATCTCATCCATACCCTCTATCCGGGTCACATCGATCAGCGCATCCACCGCTGTCTGGTGACCGGATTCCATATCCAGAATCAGGTCGGTCCCCCCGGCAATAATACGGGCCCGTTCGCCGTATCGGGACAATAGTCCCAGAGCCTCTTGTCGGGTGGTTGGGGTGTGATATTCATTCCAGCGAGAAGGGGGTGTGCTCATCATTCACTCGAAAGACAAAAAGAGCAGGTCGGTCATTGCGGCCAACAGCGTCGATAGTATAGCAAAACTACCCCTGTCTGTCCACCGATCAGGTGTACAGACAGCAATTCCAAATGTAATTGTTCCGCCACCCCGCCCTACCCCTCCCCATTCCAGGGAGGGAACTGGAGCGACTCCTCCCCCACTTTGGAGGAGGTTGGGTGGGGGTGAGCAGTTACCAAATGAAATAGTTGGGCAAAAAAGGCTATGTCATATCTGACACCGGGACAGTACAATCTGACTCTCGCCAGAACGTTTGCATACGACATTCTCCGCGTGATTCTTCCCCCCCTGTAAAGGTATGGGATTTTCTTCGTATCCCCCCCCAAGATTACCTATTGCTCCCCACCTAAAAAAGGACTAACGTATGTGTAAATAATACGTAACGTCTTCGTCACCGATTTTGTAAAATAATTGTAAAACAACGCTAGGCCGTAGTCTGATTCTTCAACACATAAAAAGCACTCTTGAAGAATCAGTACGACCGCTAGTGACAGCGAGGACTCCATGGAAAACATTGCTCTCAACTGGAAAAAACCTATACTGATTGTTCTGCTGGCAATTTTGTTCTGGCTAAGCCTGCAATTGATCAACCCGGTCTATGCTGCCGCGCAGCCGGAGACGCTGGACAATGTGGTGCTGGTGAAATTCCAGCCGGGTCTTCCATCGACGGAGCGTGCAGCCCTGATTCTCGAAATGGGTGGGCAGGAATTGCGCTGGATCGAAGCGCTGTCAACCGCCCGGATTCGGCTGCCGGAGAGCAGTGCTTCTCGTACCAGGGACGACACACTCGCCCTCGCCCACAGAAGTTCTGCGGTGCGCGCGGTTGAGTTCGATACGCTGGTCAATGGCGTGCCTGTATTTACAGAGCAGATGGTCGATATACCCCAGGCTGGCAATAGCACAATCCCGACAGTACCGGTTCAGGTAAACGATGTAGATTACAATAATTCCCAGATGCAGGTCTATGCGCCACGGATTATCAATCTGCCTATGGCCTGGAATCACACAATGGGGTCCCGGGATATCCCTATTGCCATTCTGGACACGGGCATTCTTGCTTCTCATCCTGAATTTGCCGGACGGCTGCTGCCGGGCTACGACTTTGTAAATAATGACGCGGACCCCCACGACGATTACGGCCACGGCACCCACGTAGCCGGGATTGCCGCCGCGGCGATCAATAACGGAGTCGGGATGGTGGGTGTCTGTGGCAACTGCTCGATTATCCCAGTGAAGGTGCTCAATGAATCGAATCAGGGGTCTTGGGGCAATGTGGCAGCGGGGATAGTTTGGTCCGTTAACGCGGGGGCGAGAGTGATCAATCTGAGTCTGGGCGGTGGGTCAGTCCCATCGACTGTGGAAGATGCGGTGCGGTATGCCACCGAGCACAACGTTCTCATCGTAGCTGCGGCTGGCAATGGCCGAACAAATACCCCCTTCTACCCGGCAGCCCTGGAGGATGTGGTGGGGGTGGCCGCCACCCGCAACGACGACACCCGTTGGTCGTTGAGCAATTACGGTCCTTTCGTTGAGTTAGCCGCTCCAGGATACGCTGTTTATAGCACATACAACAACCTAAGTAATACGTACGGTGGCTACATTTATATGAGCGGAACAAGTATGGCCGCCCCCCATGTGGCAGGGCTGGCGGCGCTGCTTCTGAGCCAGAATCCCAACCTGACAATTGCCCAGTTGCGGGAGCTGATGCGAAAAACAGCCGCCGACCTGGGCGAGTCGGGCCGGGATGATTACTTTGGTTATGGGCGGATTGACGTCTTTGCCGCCATACAAGCTGCTGTACCACCTTTGCAGCCCAACGCAGCCGTTGGAGGTATCGTCTGGCAGGACGACAATATCAACGGGCTTCAAGACCAGAGTGAGCGTACCGTTTCCGATGTGCTTTCAATTCAGGTACGCGATGCCACTGATAAACTCGTTGGACAGGCGATGCCTAACGGCTCCGGTCGGTGGCGTGTTGAGAAGCTCTATCCCGGCACGTACAAAGTGATTGCGACGGTGCTTGGCAATACACTTCTTACAACACCCGCCACCTATGATATTCAATTGACAAACGGTCAGGAAAGAACAGACGTAAATTTCGGAACGATTCAAAATGACCCGGTGGCTTCATCCTATCGAGTCTATGTTCCGACTATTCAGGGCACCCGATAGGTTCGGTGCGTCGTATAGACCACCGAGCCATTAGGTCGGCCCACACAACGCCAGACGTTCTATGGTCAGAGAACGTCGATGTCTTAACGGGGGTGTCCAGTGTCACAGCATGCAACTATCAACAATAGAAAAATGAGTCTGTCCCGGGGAAATTGGACCAGGCTACTGCTCCAATTTTGTCTAATCCTCTCTCTCGCCTTTCTCTTGCTTGTCTCGCCCGCAGCGGCAGGATCAGTACTGGCTGATGAAGGTACCACCCACATAGTGCAGCCTGGAGAAAATCTTTCGTCGATTGCTGCTCGCTATGGGGTCAATGTATATGCGCTGGCGCGCTACAATGGGATTGGCAATGTGAATCTTCTACGGGTCGGGCAGGTGCTCCAGATTCCTGGTACGACGATTGCGCCCGCACCGGCACAAAAGGTCTACCCGACGCCAACCAGAGCCTACGAAGCGCCTGTCACGCCTGGGGCGGTGACAACACCGACACCCTATATTGTCCTCTACCCGACGCCGACGCCTACCCGGTTAGTGCCGACACCGATACCACCGGCGACGACCATACGCGTACATGTGGTGGCCGCTTTCGAAACATTGACCGGCATTGCCAATCTGTACGGCACAACGTCCTGGGCTATCAAGTCTCGCAATGGCCTGACCAGCGACACTGTCAATCGGGGACAACGGTTGATTATTCCATAGCAGGTGGCCGCGGTAAACACCAGATCGACCTGCTGTTCCTCTTTCGTTCCAATAGGATAGGCAAAAGAAGATACCCCGACCAATGCGGTCGGGGTATCTTCTTTTGCCGCGCACTCGGGTTACCGGTTGCCCCCGCTGAGAGGAAGCAGTTGGTATGCCTCATCCACGAAATGCAGATGCAGGCTGCTGAGTGGGGGTAACAGCTCCCGGCGCACGGTAACCGCGTCAGAGCGGGCTTCGAGGGGGAGGAGACGGCTGGTCTGGGGCTGGATGCGTACTTTTATGTACAGGTCTGTGGCTTCCAGGCGGACGTCTACAATTTTCACAGTTTCCCCTGGCTGGTCCCCAGCCAGAATGGCTACCAGAACGATCTCCTCGGCAAAATCGGGGAGCAGCACTGCCGGGGAGACGGGCAAACCGCCCGGCAGACGGATCGGTCCCCCGCCAGCAGGCGTGACTGTTGGCGTTGGCGTTGCCGTTGGCCGCAGGGCAGGCCGGGCGCTCTTGGGCGGGCGCAGGCTCTCCAGCAGAGCACTCCACCCCGCATCGGATGTGATCATCTGATAAAGCGCTACCTTTGGGGGTAACAGAGAGGGCAGCAACAAAGAGGTGAAAGCCAGAGGATGGCCTATCTCCGGCTCTTCTGGCAGCTCTACACCGGGCGTGCCCCCGCTGGCCACAACTGTGGCGGTTTCCGAAGGCTGTGCGGTTGGGGTCTCTGTGGGCGTGGCTGTGGCCTCCGCTGTAGGTGTAGCGGTGTCCTCCGGGGTAGGCGTGGGCGTTTGGGTAGGCACGTCGGTTGGCGTAGATGTGGGCACTTCGGTCGGTATCGAAGTCGGCGTCCAGGAGGGCGTGTGGGTTGGGGTTGGCTGAGGGGTCAATTCCCACCAGAAGCTCACCAGCGCGCCGCCACTCCGCTCGTAGTACTCAACTTCGATCTGATAGTTGCCGCCGGGCAATTCCACATCTGTGGCAACCGTACGCTCGGAGCCATCTCGCCATTCATCCACTAAAATCTGGCCGTCGATACGCACACGCAGCCCGTCGTCCATCCGGGCATAGAAGCGATAGCGCCCCGGGCTAAAGGCAATGGTCCGCTTCCAGCGCACAGAAAAGTTGTCGGCCCCGATCCCGGCCGCCGGGCTGCCATCGCTCCAATCGAAGTTAATGGCTGCGTCATCCCGCACAACCCCAGGGTCGCCCTGCAGGTTGGGGTTGTTGTAATAGCGTCCTTCCCAGCCGGTGAAGGAAACCTGGCGTTCCCACCAGAAGCGGGCCAGGGCCTGGCCTGTGCGCTCGAAGTAGTCCACGCGCAGGGTATGGCGGCCGGCAGCCAAAGGCACCGTTGCGGCAGCCATGCGCTGAGAACCGGCCTGCCATTCATCCAGCACCAATTGATCGTCCACATAGACCCGTGCGCCGTCATCAATTTCGACGAAGAATTGGTAGATACCCGCGTCGAAGTCCAGTTGGCGGCTCCAGCGGGCGCTGAACTGGTCCGCCGGCAGGTTGGGGGCCGGGGCACCGCTGCCCCAGTCAAAAAAGAGTGCCGTGTCGTTACGCACCAGGTCGGGTTCGCCCGATAGGGTCGAATTGGCCCAATACTCTCCTTTCCAGTCGGAAATTACAATCGGTGTGGGTGGGGCGGGGGTGGCTGTTGGGCTGGGGGTGGCTGTGGCCTGGGAAGCCGTCGTAGGCGTTGGGGTGGGTGTTTGGATTCTCAGCCCCGTAGCGGTGGCGGTGGGCGAGGCAACCGGTTTTGTGGATACCGGCGTCACCCCTTCGCCAGGGACGACCTGAAATTCTGCGCTGGCCTGTAAATTCCCATTGGCAGTATAGGCCACAATTGTATGTGCGCCGGGGCTAAGCCAGCGGGGGCTGATGGGGTAGAGGAAGCCGGTAGTCACCTGTCCGCTGCTGTTGGCCGCGCTGGCCGCCAGAATTCCGCTGCGCCCGGCATCGTCGCTGAGGGTTACCAGGACCAGATCGTTGGCAGGCCAGCCATTGCCTACCACCTGCACATATACCCCCGCATAGCCGCTGGGGGGAGAGATGGCGATCTGGGGTCGATCACCGCTGGCAACCGGCAGAACAACCGGTGTGCGTGCAGGGCCTGTGGGCGCAAGCAGCGAGAGGCAGGCGCTGAGCAAAAGCGCGGCCAGCAGCAGAACCCCGACGTGTGGGCCGCGTATTTTCCCTGCCCTGCGCCACAGGGAATGGGTCTCTTGAATGGAAGAAATCTGTCTGTTTTGGGTCATAATAGCACCTGCCAGGGCGAAAGGGCGCAGAACGCCGATGAATCTCTGCTGTTGTGACGAAGGTTTTCCGATGAATGTTCCCTCTACACCAGAAATCGTAGGTCGGACTGTCAGTCCGACCTACGATTTGGTCACAGGTGTCTACTTCTCCAGCCGCCAGGAGACGACCAGACTGACCAGACAGGAGGTCCCGATCAGGCCAAAGACCAGCTGATAGGCACCCGTCAGGGGCATGACCAGTTCGGCCTGTTGCAGGGCCACGCCAGCAATGGCTGCGCCAAAGGTGCTGCCAGCAAAGCGGGCCGTGCTATAGAGACCGGCAGCCGAGCCGCTTTCATCGCCGGGCACGTCGCGCATGGCAATGCGGTGGAGAGAGGCCAGAGCCAGCCCCGCGCCAATGCCCTGGCCCAGCATTAACCCCATAGCCGCCCAGACGGGCAACCCAAAGGTAGCCAGCCCTGCCAGCGTCAGCAGTTGAATGGCAAAGGAGATGAGAAGTACCCGCCGGGCAAAACGACCGTCCGCCAACTGACCGCCCAACCGGGTGGTTGCCAGAATTGCGCCAGCATAGACGGTTGTAAAGACGCCCAACCCGGTGGCGCCCATTCCGTAGATGTCGGCCAGATAGAGCACCTTCAGAAAGCCCATACTCCCCATAACAAACATACGCAGCCCCGCGGCAAAAGAGGCCGTGCCAAAATTCTTGATGGCGTAGAGTTGCAGATTGACGAGGGGAACCCCAGCGCGTTTTTCCCATTGCCAGAAGGCCAAACCGCACAGGAGAGTAGCAGCCAGCAACCGCCAATCCTGCAGAGGCTCCACACCGGTCAGCGCCCGGCTGGAGAGATAGAAGATAAAGAAGACCAGAAAACCACCCAACAAAAGAACACCCAGCCAGTCAAATTCCCGCAAAAAACCCGGTGGGCGGCTGGTCTGGAGGGAGGGAATGTGGCGGTTGACAAAATAGAAGGCAATGATGGCCGCCACAATACTCATCAAAAAGATGTAGTTCCAGCCCAGATAGTCCACGGCGAAACCGCCCAGAAGCGGACCCAGCATCGACGCACCCGGCCCCACCGAACTCCACGTACCCATGGCCTTGCCCTGCTGATCCTCCGGGAAGGCGTCGGCGATGATGGCCAGACAGAGGGGATTGATCCCGGCGGTGCCCACGCCCTGTAAAACACGTCCCATCAACAGCATCGGCAGATCAGCGGCCAGCAGGCAGAGAAGAGACCCCAGAGTGAACAGCCCGATACCGCCCAGGAAAAGTTTGTCCTTGCCCAACCCGTCGCCCAGCTTTCCATACAGAGGCATAAAGACGACAAAAGGCAGGCTGTAGGCCGTGGAAATCCACGCCACCACATCCGGCGCAATGCCAAACGAATCCCGGATGGCGGGCAGAGCCACGCCAAACATCGACATATTCAGGGTGGTCATGCCAATGGGGATCATCAATCCGATGAGCAGCCCGCGCAGACTCCACTCGCTGGTCTGGGCGCGCCCGGACCGGGAGCCGTCCACGCTGGTAAGTTCTGTGGATTTCATTGAGACGACCTTTGCCACACGAAGTTATACGTAGTCAGGAGTCCGTAGTCAGGAGTCCGTAGTCAGGAGTCCGTAGTCAGGAGTCCGTAGTCAGGAGTCCGTAGTCCAAAGTCCGTAGTCCAAAGTCCCGTCGCAGCCTGACGCCCTTGCAGTCTACTCCGTACCAGCGAGGGGCTAAGTAACTGCCCTGAAAATAGCCATCGTACGTCGGACTGTTAGTCCGACCAGCGACGTTGCAGGTCCGTCGGACTAACAGTCCGACCTACATTTTCATCCCCCGTGGCGCAACGAAGTCGCATGAGGAACTGTCAAGAAATAACGTAGAGGTTTCGCAGAGACGATTCCGGGAATCGGCCACAATATCTCTCGGCTTTCCCCTCATCGCCTGGCCGATTCCCGGAATCAGACCGGCAACTTATTGCTTGACGCTTACTAACGCATACAAGTTAGCTCCCCGGCCAGACCGGTGAAACGTGAAACGTGAGGTGTCGTCACGTACTCTCACGTTTCACATCTTCACGTTTCCGCACGCCAATCGTGGCTCCGCCACCTTACGGATTGTGAATGAGCGCTACTTGCTACTTATTCCCTGCCACCCGCTCTGGCTTTGTTTCGCTCAGTTTGCCGATGGAGAGCAGCCGGGGCGAGAGCAGCGCGGCTGTTGTGACAACGACCAGCGTGCCAATCCCCCCGCTGACCACCGAAAAGACTGGCCCAAAGTATTGGGCTACCAGGCCCGATTCCAGCCCGCCCAGCTCATTGGACGCCCCAATAAAGATGCTGCCCACCGCCGAAACCCGCCCCCGCATCTCGTCCGGTGTGAGCAATTGGGTCAGGGTCTGGCGCACAACCATACTGATATTGTCCAGCGCGCCCGTAAAGAAGAGCATCAGCCAGGAAAGGGGGAAGAAGTTGGAAAAGCCAAAGACAATTGTTGCCACGCCAAAACCGGCAATCGCCAGGAGAAGGGTGCGTCCGGCCCGTTTCATCGGCGGCAGATAGACCAGGGCCAATGCCATAAGGCCGGAGCCAGCCGCCGGTGCGGCCTGTAACCAGCCATAGCCCGTTGCGCCTACCTTCAGAATATCCTCGGCGAAGATAGGCAGCAGATAGACGGCGCCCCCCAACAGCACAGCGAAGAGGTCCAGGGACATCAGCGTAAAGAGAATGCGCTCGTCCCAGACGAATTTGACGCCCTGCAGGAGTGTGTCCAGGTTGCGGGGCTGGCTGGGACGGGGGCCGGGCCGGTAATTCAGCCGGGTGAGGATGGCGATAAAAAAGAGCGACCCCAGCGCGCAGATAATGTAGGCAGCCGAAACGCTATAGACGATCACCAGACCGCCCAGCGCCGGGCCGATCACCGACGCCAACTGCATCAGCGTCGTATTCCAGGTGACCGCATTGGGGAAGACATCCCGGGGCACGATCTGGGGCAGCATAGCCGTACGGGCCGGGCGGCCCAGGACAATGGCGGTGGCGTCCAGAAAGAGCATCCCATACATCAGCGTTGTGGACCCCTGATTATACGAGAGATAGCCCAGCCCCAGAGAAGTCAAAGTCATCCCGGCCAGACTGAGCATCACCAGCTTGCGCCGCTCAAAGCGGTCCGCCAGATAGCCGGCGGGCAGGGCCAGCAGCATTGTGGGTATGGCCAGGGTCAGGCCGACCAGCCCCAGGGAAAGAGCCTGGCCCGTGCGCTGGTACATCTCCCAGGTGATAGCCACTGTCTGGATACGGGTGCCCATCAGGGCAATCAGCCAGCCGACTACATAAATTCGGTAATCAGAAATACGAAACGCGGCGTAGGGATCGTGCTTTTCAGCCATCGGGGAACTCGCTAGTGGGGTGGAAGCGGTACGGTTTACCCATCATACATCGGATCGGACAGAAATTCCAGAATCAATTGAACCGGTAAAGTACTTCTCCCAATAACTGCGCCCTGCCCTGAAAAATAGAACACGGATGCACACGGAAAAAACGGATTTGCACGGATTTAATCTGCGTTCAACTGCGGTTTCTGCCGGGTGCCCTGCCCTGAAAATAGCCATTCGTACGTCGGACTGTTAGTCCGACCAGCGACGTT
>JAHDWH010000158.1 GCA_023384455.1 Caldilineaceae bacterium
TGGCTGAACAGGTACAATAGGATGTAACTGCTCACCCCCTCCCAACCTCCCCCACTGTGGGGGAGGCGTCGATCCACTTCCCTCCCTGGAGTGGGGAGGGGTAGGGTGGGGTGGCTGAACAGGTACAGCAGACTATATGAGAGAGAGGCAGTTGCAATGGATCAGGGCGCACCAATTCGGGTTATGCTAGTGGATGATCACGCAGTTGTCCGCAGTGGTCTGAAAGCCTTTCTGATGGCTTTTGACGACTTAACGCTGGTTGGCGAGGCGGGCAGCGGCTTCGAGGCCCTGGCCTTGCTGGACAAAGCGCGCCCCGATGTGATTTTGATGGACCTGATGATGCCAGAGATGGATGGCGCCGCGACGACAAAGGCCATCCGGGAGCGCAACCCGGATGCTCAGGTTGTCGTATTGACCAGTTTCCCGGAAGAAGACCTGGTAACCAAAGCGTTGCAGGCCGGGGCCATCAGCTATCTGTTGAAAAATGTCTCGGCCAGTGAACTCTCCGAAGCCATTCGCAAGGCCAACGCAGGGCGCTCTACCCTGGCCCCGGAAGCCGCCCAAGCGCTCATCCATACCACAACCCAGCCCCCCAAACTGGGCCACGACCTGACAGCCCGGGAGCGGGAGGTGCTGGAATTGATGACCAAAGGCCAAAACAATGTGGAAATCGCAGACGAGCTGATCGTAAGTCGCTCGACTGTCAAATTTCATGTCAGTAACATCCTTTCCAAGCTGCAATCCACCAGCCGAACCGAGGCCGTGGCACTGGCTCTCAAGCACAATCTGCTCAAGCGCTCAGGTTAAGTCCAGCAAACGACGCAAAATTTCCAGTTTACATATCTCCAAAATGTGCTATAATCGGTAGCATTACTACGCGAATTCTTGCCATTTTTGACCAGGCAGGGAAATATTCGTCTTCAATTATTCTTACGATGAGGTGCTTTTATGTCTTTTTCTGCGTCTCCTCACCAGCTGGTTGTCCCCCTGGACGCGTCGGAGCGTTCCGCTTCACAGACTTTTTTGCGCTCGGCTCTGCGTCTGTTCCTGGCCTTCTCTCTGGCGCTGCTTTCCCTTGCGGCGCTCCCGGCACGGGCAGAAGAAGGCGTCCACGTCGTACATCAGGGCGATTCTCTGGCGGCCATCGCCCGGGCCTACAGCGTTTCGGTCAATGATCTGGCCCAAAACAACGGGATTGCGAATCCCAACATTATTTACGTCGGCCAGCGGCTGGTGATTCCTGGCAGCGCGGCCGCCACCGAGCGGATCGCGGCGGACCCCAGCGCCCTGCCCGCCGGCAGCGGCTATTACACTGTGCAGCGGGGCGATATGCTGGCCCAGATCGCCAAAGAGTACGGAATGGGCGTCAACGACCTGCTCCGTCTCAATGGGCTGACCAACGCCAATCTGATTTGGGTGGGCCAACAATTGCGGGTCAGCGCCCGGGTGGATGCCATTCAGCCGGAAAAGCAGGACAAGCCCTCGGTTGCCGACACTATCTACATTGTGGAGGCCGGGGACTCGCTGGAACAGATCGCCCTGGACCACAACGTCAGCATCACTGACCTGATGGTTGCCAACGGTTTGCCCAACCGGGGCTTTGTCTGGGCCGGGCAAAAATTGCGGGTGAACGCTCCGCCCACTGTCGAAACCCTTTTGGCGGCTGCCCCGGCCCGGGGTGTGCGCTGGATCGAAGTCAACCTTTCCAACCAGACCCTGACTGCCTGGCAGGGGGATATGGCTGTACTTCACACGTCAGTCAGCACAGGCACCTATCGTACGCCCACAGTCACAGGCCGCTACAGTATCAACACAAAACTCTCCAGCCAGCGTATGACCGGCCCCGGCTACGATCTGCCCGGCGTGCCCTGGGTGATGTATTTCTACGGAGGCTACGCTATTCACGGCACCTATTGGCACAACAACTTTGGAACGCCAATGAGCCACGGCTGCGTCAATATGCGCACGGGCGAGGCCGAGATGCTCTTTGCCTGGGCCGATTACGGCACCGAAGTGTACGTGCATTACTAGACCGATCCTCCCACCCCTATCCATTTCAGGGCCTGCCCACGCGGCAGGCTCTTTTGTTTCTCTCCACAAAACCTGACAACCAACTAATGTAACTGTTCAGCCACCCCACCCCACCCCTCCCCATTCCAGGGAGGGAACTGAATCGACTCCTCCCCCACCGTGGGGAGGTTGGAAGGGGGTGAGCAATTACCAACTAATCGACAAGAGAGAGGAAACCAGAGATGCGTTTGCAAGGAAAAGTTGCCCTGATTACCGGAGCGGGCAGTGGCATTGGCCGGGAATCGGCCCTGCTCTTTGCCCAGGAGGGCGCGGCCGTGACTGTAGTGGACGTGAATGTGGCGGGCGGCGAAGAGACTGTGGCCCAGGTGCAGGCCCAGGGCGGGCGGGCCATTTTTGTGCGGGCCGATGTCTCGCAAGATGGGGATTGTCGGGCAATGGTGGCGGCCACCGAAGAGAATTTCGGCGGGCTGCACATTCTCTTTAACAATGCGGGCATTATGCACGCAGCCGACGACGACGCGGTCAACACCGAAGAGTCCATCTGGGACTTGACGATGAACATCAACCTGAAAGGGGTATTCCTGGGCTGCAAATATGGCGTGCCGGCCCTGCGGCGCAGCGGCGGCGGCTCGATTATTAATGTGGCTTCGTTTGTGGCCCTGTTGGGCGCGGCCACGCCCCAACTGGCCTATACGGCTAGCAAAGGGGGGGTGCTCTCAATGACCCGGGAACTGGCGATTATCCACGCACGGGAGAAGATCCGGGCCAACGCCATCTGCCCTGGCCCCCTGCGCACCGAACTGCTGATGAAAGTATTGAACACAGAGGAGAAGCGCCAGCGCCGTCTGGTCCATATCCCTGTGGGCCGGTTTGGCGAAGCCGTGGAGATCGCCAGAGCCGCCCTTTTCCTGGCGTCGGACGAATCTTCCTTTGTCACGGGCAGCACATTTACCGTAGATGGGGGGATTACGGCAGCGTATGTGACACCGGAATAGGCTGGGAATGCGGGGAGAGTCTGACGTTGCCGATGGCAACCGATGCGCTGTTGGCGATAGTACGAATCACAATCAGATCGCTTTCGTCGAAGGGGCGTGTTGTTCCCGAACCCAGAAGCAGCAGGACACCGCAGGCTGCTTCTGGCGAAACAAAAACAGGCACCAGCACGCCGTGACCGCTCTCCCGATAATAGAGCGATTCCGGGCTTTGTTCCGTCGCCTGGGGGTCCACAAAGAGGGGTTGATCCGCTTCGCTCACCCAGGAAAGCAGTAGCGCCAGCTCTGCTGAACACACAAAAGAATCCTCTTTTTTGGGGGTCAGTTGCTGCTGGTCCGTATAGTGACAAAAAGCGGCATATTTATGGCCCACTTCCTGGTCTGCCTGCAAAAAAAGGTGGACTGCCACCGGGCCGAACATATCCGTCGCTTCGTCGCAAAGAACGCGCAGCATCCGCTCCACACTGGTAACACCGGTCATTGTGCGGGTCAGGAGTTGCAGGCTGACCAGATGGCGCACCCAGCGGGCGGACTGTTCGTGGGTTTTGGTTTCCAGCAGGGCCCGGGCCAAATAGTTGACCAGTGCGTAGAGAAACTGTTGCTGGTTCGTGTTCTGAAAGGTGGCAGGTCGGCTGCTGTGCAGGATCACAGCGCCGATGGCCCTGCCCCGCCCGCGCAGGGGTACAACCAGCAGACTTCCCTGGCGTGCCAGCCAGGGGAACTCATCCGGCTGGGGTTTGCCCTCGGCTGCGATGTCGTCGATAATCAACTGATCCAGACCGTAGGCAGAAGGCTGATGCACCAGTGCGTGGGCCAGGGTGCCCCACAAAGGCAGGGGACATTCCTGGCCCACATAGGCAAAGGGATCGTCAATTCCCCGCAGCCCCACATAATAGAAGGGGCCAAGCTCATCTTCCCCCAGTACAACCGCGGCCCCGTCGATCTCCGGCAACTGCCAGAGCGCGCCCAGCCCGATGTGAATGGCTTCGTTAAAGCCCATTTCGCCGCTTAGCTGCCGGGCAAAGCTGCACAAGAAATCCATTTGTCTGTGATTGAGGGCAAGCTCGGCGCGCAGGGCAGCGCTCTCGGCCAGAAGGGCGCGCAGTCGATTTCTTTGCTCCTTTCGTTCCTGGATGTAGCGTACGCCCAGGAGCAGAGCAAGCAGACAAACAGCTATAAAAGCGAAAATCTCCAGTTTCAACGTCTGTTTATCTCCTGTAGAACCAACATAAGGCGGGAAGACAATGAGCCACTCTCACAAAACACCGTGCATTTTGCTGGTGGACGACGAACCGGCTACGCTGCAACTGATCCGCAAAATTTTACAGGCCGACGGATACCAGATTGTCCAGGCCGTGGATGGGCTGGACGCCCTGGAGCGCATCGCCCAATATGTGCCTGATCTGATTCTGCTCGATGTGGTCATGCCCCGGATGGATGGGATGGCTGTGCTGCGCAAGCTGCGCGAACAGGACAAAGTAACCGGTGTGATTATGGCCAGCGCCCTTACCTCAGAGAATCTGGTGGTCCAGGCTATGCTGGATGGTGCAGATGACTTTGTGAGCAAGCCCTTTACCCTGAAAAATATGCGGGTACGTATCCGCCAGACCCTGGAAAAGAGCCGTCTGCGCCGGGAAAATGTACACCTTCAGCGGGAACTCCAGGTGGCCCACGACAAAATCCGCACGATTCTGGGCCGCTATATGGCGGCTCCGGTTGTGGAGCGACTTCTCGCCAGCCCGACGCTCCCCAGTTTAGGCGGTGAACGCCAGATTGCAACAGTCCTTTTTATGGATTTTTGCGATTTCACCCCCCTTTCCCACGAACTGGAGCCGGATCGGGTGTTGGATATTCTCAACGATCACCTGGCTTTGGCGACGGCTGCTATTCAGGCCGAGGAGGGGACGATTGACAAATATGTGGGCGACGGGATAATGGCCCTTTTTAATGCCCCGGTTGCCCAATCGGATCATCCCCTGCGGGCTGTGCGGGCTGCCCTGGCCCTGCGGGATAGTGTGGCTGCCTGGGCCGCCCATCACCAGCCTTCTCTCAATGTCCGGGTAGGTATTCATACGGGGGAAACGGTTGTGGGCAATATCGGCACACCAGAATTGATGAACTACACAGCGATTGGCGACGCTGTGAATCTGGCAAAACGTTTGCAGGAAGAGGGGGACGATAATGCGATTATCGCAAGCGAGAGCACAGTTCAGTTGCTCCCACCCGATTGGGTAGATATTGCCCCCCAGGGCAGCCGGACCGTCAAGGGGCGGCAGAGACCGGTGGCGATCTATCAACTGAACAGGTTGCGCTGAGAAGCTCTGCCGTCAGCCTCTCTCCAGCGATAGCTGCTCACCCCCACCCAA
Organism: Caldilineaceae bacterium; assembly: GCA_023384455.1. GTDB lineage: Bacteria > Chloroflexota > Anaerolineae > Caldilineales > Caldilineaceae > JACQGT01. The sequence goes on from JAHDWH010000158.1 coordinate 5,390, forward strand.
CCTCCCCTACTGTGGGGGAGGAGTCGATCCGGTTTCCTCCCTGGAACGGGGAGGGGTAGGGTGGGGCGACTGAACAGTGACCTCCAGCGGCGAACGCAGGGCCGCGGCCACTCGCTCCAGAGAGCGGCGGCTGGTGACCAGTGCCCGGTGATGGGCGATGCGCACCCTTTCCTGTCGCCCGACAGGGAGCGCAGAGCTGCGGGCCGGCACAATTGTCAGGTCCAGGGGTGTCCAGATGGAAGTGAAGTTAATCGAAGCCAGCCGGTGGGCATCCGTCGCCAGGTCATCCAAAAAGGGGCTGCCAGGACGCATCTGACGTACACCGGGCCGATTGCTGGCATAGGCTGTCCACGTTCCCCGATGGGGTGTGCCCAGGGTGACAAAACGCTGGGTGCGCGCCAGGCCATTCATTCGTTGCAGATAGTAGCGTAACACACACCCCCCCATACTGAAACCAACAAAGTCCAGTGCTTCGCCTGTGGCAAAAGCGCTCTCGGCAAAACGCGCCACCTGACCAGCTAACGCTTCCAGGGGCACCCGGCCATCGCTGGGGGTCAGAGTGATGGGAAAGACCCGAAAGCGTTGTCCCGCCAGATAATCGACAAAGCGGGCAAAGACCGAGGCATCGTCCCGATAGCCTGGCACCAGCAAGACTGGATTGTCCGGGGAAAAAGATTCTTTCTGATTCATCGTTCCTCGATTGTAATTCTTTAGTTTGATCTCGACAAGCTGACCGGTCCAGTATTTACCCGTTTTGTTCGGAAAACAGTAAGATTTGATACCCTCTTTACCCGGAACAGAACCGTCCTTCTGACCAGCGCCGCGCCTGTCGAAGAGGAGTATACTGGAGATGTCGTCATCCACGGGCGTCTCAATGGAGAGATGCACAATCCCGGCGACACTCCCTCAAAGGCGAGGGAGAGGTGCAAGGCTCCTCGGTTTGGCTCGTTTTCTGGGCCGGAGGTCGCTTGCAGAAAGAAGAACCGAATGACTAAGAATACCGTTGTCATCCCCCTGGACGGCTCCGATTATAGCATCCGCATCCTGGCAACTGTCCAAAAATTTCTGCCCCCGGAACAGAACCGGTTGATTTTGCTGCGGGTGTGCAAAGATAGCCGCGGATTTGTTTCCGCGCCCCGAACACCCTCGGCCGTCGAAACAAATATCGGGATGTATGCCAGCCACGCGGACGCTGTGCGGGCCTTGCATCCCATCTATGCCACCCAAATTCAGGAGAGCCAGCGGGCCGAAGTGATGACAGAATTGCAGGATACCCTGCGCGGGCTACAGACGCTGGGCTATGAGGTGACTTTGGAAGTCACCTATGGCGAAGCTGCGGAGGAGATTGTCAACTTTGTGACCCTGACCGATGTGGACCTGGTGGCGATGACCACCCACGGGCGCACAGGGCTGAGCAAAGTGCTGTCGGGCAATGTGGCCGAGCATCTCATCCGCCACGCTGGGGTACCGGTGCTGTTGCTGCGTCCTTTCAAACAGTGAACAGCGCGGCTTTGCGCCCAATATAGGATAGATTCAGAAGTTCGGCTTTTCTGAAAAAGCCGAACTTTTGAACTCGGGCTGGGGTAACTGCTCACCCCCACCCAACCTCCCCCACTGTGGGGGAGGAGTCGATGCAGTTCCCTCCCTGGAATGGGGAGGGGTAGGGTGGGGTGGCTGAACAGATACGGGCTGGGTGGGTATGCCCCCCAGCATATGCGGGAAATAGTAGATTTTCGTCAATTCTATCTCTACCCCTTGCGCCTCATCCGGCCGGAGGGTGAGCGCGGTTTCGGGGCTGGTCCACGTCCCCTGGGCGGTGATGCCGTAGCTTCCCGAATAGACCCGCTGAAAGATCACCTGCCCCGCTCCATCACTCACGCCTGTACGCAATAGACCGGTCTGTTTATCCGTCAGCGTGACAGTAATCCCAGCCAGGGGGCCCAAGAAACTGGTGACAGTTGTGGTGATCGTCCCTGGATACAGCGCCATTCCCACGGCCGCGGCCACATTCAGCCGCCCGTGACCGTAGGTATTGTTGGGCGAAACCGGCACTGGCCCCTCGCCACAGCCGTTGTGGGGCACGGGCGTTGCGCTCTTCATCAGAATCTGCTCGGTCTCGTCCAACTGGCCGATGAGTTGGGGAACAGCCGACCAGAGCAGGGCGGCCGCGCCGGCCACGTGGGGAGAGGCCATACTCGTGCCGCTGCTGTTGCCATAGCCGCCGCCGGGAATCGTTGACTGCACACTGTCGCCCGCCGCGGCAATCTGGGGCTTCATACGCCCGCTGCCATCCGCTGTCACCGGCCCCCGGCTGCTGAATCCGGTGATCCCCCCCCCGCTGTTGTGCGCGCCCACACTGAATACTTCTGGATAGGCCGTGATGGGGTGTTTGACCGAGCTGCACCCCGGCCCGTCGTTGCCGCCGGAAACAACGATCAGCTGGCCTGCGTCCCGCACGGTCTGCACCACCTGGCGCAGGGAGTCGTAATCACAGCCTTCCGAGGGCGGACAATACCAGGAATTGTTGATGATGTGGGGCGCTTTGGAGGGATCGCCGTCGGTTTGGGGGTCGCCATTTTGGGGGAAGGGGGCCAGAAAGAACTCGAAGCAGCCCATATAGCTGCCCGGCGTGCCATCGCCCCGGTTCATATTACGGCAGCCAATCCACTGGGCCTCTGGGGCCATCCCCACAATCAGACCGTTGCGAGGGTCTTTCCCCAGCATTGTGCCCACCGTATGGGTTCCGTGGCCGTAATCGTCGCAGGGGACTTGCGGGTCCGGGTCACAGTTTTGACGGTTGGCCGTGCCCCAATAGTCATACCAGTTGTAGGGATGGGTAACGGTTTGGGTAGTGGTAATCCAGCCCCGGTAGCTGTCGCGCAGGGCCGGGTGGGTCCAGTCCACGCCCGTATCCTGGCTGGCAATCACAATTCCCTGGCCCCTATAGCCTAGTGACCAAACAGTGGGCGCGTTGGCGTAGCGAATGCCATAGGGCGGGTCTGGCGGGGGATTGGCCGTGCGTTGGGCGGGGCTGTCGATGAGGGAAAGGGTCACTGCCGGGTTGGCCGCCAGCCGGTTGACTGCGGAATGTGTACGCAGGGCAGCCGCCAGGGCCGCATCCCCTTGCACTTCCAGGGCATTGACAATATAGAAAGAGCGATAGACAATGCCCTGGGCATCCAGCCAGGCGCGCAGGGATGACTGGCTGGTCCGGGCGAAGTCGGTCAGATAGCCATAGATGGCCGCCCCTTTGGCCTCCCGGGCCCCGTTGCGCAGCCCAGCGCGGGCCAGAAACGTGGCTGAGTCCGGCTGATCCTCCAGAATCACCAGAAAGGAGACCGGCCCATCGGTTGTCGCTAACTGTTGAGCCAGGGCCGGCGCAATGGCGGCCAGGACGGCTGGCTCGTCGTCAGCATCCGGCACTTGCTCCTGGGCAGAGAGGGAAAGCGCTCCCAGCCACAAGGCCAGCAGCAGAGGCAGCGCCAGGAAAGTCACACGTCGCAAGAGTGAGAAGATCATAAATCGCTCAATTCTTTGAAAAAGGATTCTTGTAGTCAGGGATGGAATGCACTGCAAAGAATAGTCAACCCAACCGGCAAAGATCAGGAATCAACAGTACAGGACAAACACGGCTATCAGACACGGTTATCAGAGTAGCGCGGTTGTAGCCCGCTGTCTATTATCAATCTTACGCACTTTGCGCCCCAAATCCCCATTCTTGCCGTTCGATGCTATAATAGGGGCGCATTCTCGTTCCACTCAATCAGCCAACCATTTAGTAAGCGCCAAGAAATAGCGTCAAGAAATAGCGTCAAGAAATAACACAGGGGTTTCGCAGACCAGATTCCGGGAATCATACCCGCGACTTATTTCTTGACGGGCACAATATTGTAGGTCGGACTGTCAGTCCGACCTACGGATGGCTATTTACAGATCAAGCAACACGACTGACTGACACGGATAGGGATGAAAATCGGAACGCAGATTTTATCCCTTCGACAGGCTCAGGACAGCGCCGTGTGAATCCGTTCTTTCCGTCTCCATCCGTGTTCTATTTACCGAACAGGAGTTCCTAATGGCACAACTCGCAACAGGCGTGGCCGCGCCGGACTTTGAAGCCCTGACTGACAGCGGCACAACCGTCAAACTCTCCGATTATCGGGGCAAGAAGATCGTCCTCTACTTCTACCCGAAAGATGACACCCCTGGCTGAACCATCCAGGCTCGCGGGTTCCGCGAGAACTATGCAGAGATCACCAGCAAGAACGCGGTGGTGTTGGGCGTCAGCCCGGACGGGCTGGAAAGCCACCAAAAATTTCGGGAGAAATACGACCTGCCCTTCACCCTGCTGGTGGATGCGGATCACAGCATTTCCGAGATGTACGGCACCTGGACGGAAAAGACGAATTTTGGCAGAACCTATATGGGGATCGTCCGCAGCCACTTTGTCATCGACGAAGCCGGGATACTGGTAGCCGCGGCCTATAATGTGAAGGCGGATACCAGCCCAGAAAATGCGTTGGCCAGCTTGGGGTAGACGGGCGGAAAAGGGGAAAGTGATGTGAAGATGCGCGCAAAAGGGGATTCCAATCATAACCGTTACCCCCTGGCCGATCACCCGGAAGGGCTGACCGCAGCCAGTGGCCGCGCCCTGGCCGGGATCGATCTGGACGCGGCCATCTCCGGCCAGCTTTCCGGCGCGGATTTGCAGATCAGCGGGGAGACGCTGACAGCCCAGGCGCGGATTGCCCGCAGCAGCGGCTATCCCCAACTGGCCGAGAATCTGGAGCGGGCCGCCGAGTTGAGCGCTGTTCCCAACGAGGAACTGCTGAAAATGTATGGGATGCTGCGCCCGGAACGCTCCAGCCACGCAGAATTGAGCGAACTGGCGGACCGGCTGGAAGGGGAATTCAACGCACCGGTCACCGCCGCCTTTGTCCGGGAAGCGGCCGCGGTCTATCAGGCCCGCAAGCTGTTGCGGCGGGGGTAGGGATTGGGGACTGGGAATCAGGGACTGGGGATAGGGTACGCACACCCAATCCCCGGTTTTTGCGCCCGCATCTCTACAGCCGCTTGCGCAGGCTGTGGTAGAGAAAGACGACCAGAAAGACACCGGTTGCCACCAGCACCATTGCCGGGCCGGAAGCGATGTTGAAGTAGAAGCTCAGGTATAGCCCCGTCAGGTTGGAGAAGCTGCCGATCAGCCCGGAGACCAGCATCATCGACGGCAGCCGTTTGGTGAGGAGCGAGGCCGCGCTGGCTGGCGTCACCAGCATTGCCAGCATCAGCGCCACCCCGACGGTCTGAAGCGAGACGACAATCGTCACCGCAATCAGAATTAATTGCAGATAGCGCAGCAGACCCCGGGGCAGACGCAGAACCACGGCCAGGGTGGGGTCGAAGGCCAGGACGAGGAATTCCTTATACAGCGCGGCGATCACGCCCAACACCAGCAGCCCCAGCCCAAAGATCAGCCAGACTTCCTCGCTCGAAACACCCAGCACATTGCCAAAGAGGATATGGGCCAGGTCGGTTGCATAGCTGCCTGTGGTACTGAGCAGGGCCACCCCCAGGGCAAAACTTCCGGCGAAGACAATGCCGATGGCCGTATCTTCCCGAATCTCTTCCCGCTCGCTCAGGACGCCGATGCCCAGGGCGGCCAGCACACCAAAGAGCAGCGCGCCCACAGCCAAAGGCCACCCCGCCAGAAAAGCCAGCACCACCCCCGGCAAAATGGCGTGGGAAAGGGCGTCCCCAAAGAAAGCCATCCCCTGCAGGATGACATACGTCCCCAGCACCGAGCAGACCACCCCCACCATCAGGCTGGCCTGCAAAGCGCGCAGCATAAAAGGATAGGAGAGGGGAGAGAGGAACCAATCGAAAAGGGCCATACACAGCACAACCAATCGTTGAGAGACGGACGTAGTGCATAAGGTGGCGGAGCCACGGTTTGCGTGCGAAAACGTGAAGACGTGAAACGTGAGAGTAGGTGACGACACCTCACGTTTCACGTTTCAGCTAATTGGCCGACCGACTGACGCACAAGTGTTAGTCTCAATCACCGCATACTTACGCAATACAAAATGCGCAATACGCCTTACCCCGTCAACTCCACCCCTGCGCCCATCTCCTCGTCGCTGCAACACTCATCGGCCAGGGCGATGGTGGCCTCTGTGGTCGGGAGGATGTGCAGATGGCTGCCATAGGCCCGGCTGAGCATCTGGCTGGTCAGCAGTTGGGCGGGTGGGCCATCTCCGATCAGGCGACGGTTGAGAAGGAGAATCCGATGATAGAACTGGGCGGCCTGGCCCAGATCGTGGGTGGCGACGAGTACGCCGATGCCCCGACTGCCCAGCCCGTCCAGAATGGAGAGCACGGCCTGCTGGCTGGGCGTATCCAGGCCCGTGAGGGGCTCATCCAGCAGCAGGACTTCGGCTTCCTGGGCCAGGGCACGGGCCAGGAAGACCCGCTGTTGCTGGCCGCCGGAGAGTTCACCGATCTGTCGCCGGGCCAGGTGATCCGCCTGGGCTTCGGCCAGAGCCTGCTCCACCATCAGCCGGTCCTGGCGTCCGGGCCGGCGCAGCAGACCGATGCGCGCCGTGCGCCCCATCATCACCACATCCCAGACAGTGACGGGAAAGCGCCAGTCGATGCTGTTGCGCTGGGGCACATAGCCAATGCAGGTATGCTCGGCTGGCCCGCTGCCGTAGATATGCACCTGGCCTGCGGAGGGTTGGATGGTTCCTACAATGACATTGAAGAGTGTGCTCTTGCCCGCGCCATTGGGCCCGACAACAGCCACCCGCTCTCCCCGGCGTAATTGGAAGGAGATATCTTCCAGGGCTGGCCGGTCGGAATAGGCCACGCTTACCCCCTCCAATTCGATGGTGGGCGCATTGTGGCGGTGTTCGGGTGGGCGGCGTGAAAATAAGGACATTGTTGGCTGTAACAGACCAGGCAAGAATAAGGAACTGAGAATCATTCTCAACTTCGATTGCAGTCTATATTGGGATGCCTCTCTTGTCAATTTACCCTCCTCTCTCAGGCGGGCAAAACTTCGATAGCTTTCGGTATACAGAACCGATCAAAATGACTATAGACTATCCGATATTCTGTCGTATACTGATTGGAACACAGTAAACTTTCGGCAGCAACCAGTATTCCCCGCAATTGGCAGTTCGCTGGGATTGGAAACAGAGAGTCCAACGTTACTGAATGATACCGTCGCTGACCAGGCCGGATAGACCCTCCTCATTACAGCGGGATGATCTTCTGCAATCTGTAGCCAATGCGTGCAATGCTTTGACCCAACAGGTGGAGTTGGAGTCGGGCATTCAGGCAGCGTTGGCTGCTCTCATCGCGCCCGCTGCCGTTGACCGGGTCTATATCTTTGAGAACCACGAAGACCCCCAAACCGGGCTGCTCTGTGTCTCCCAGCGCTACGAACGGTCTGCCGCTTCTGTAGAGCCGCAGCTCAACAACCCCGATTTGCAATCCATCCCCTATGCCATTGTTGGTCCGCGCTGGTTCGAGTTGCTCTCGAACCAGCAGGTTGTCACCGGTTTGGTGCGGGACTTTCCCCAGAGCGAGCGAGACATCCTGGAACCCCAGTCGATTCAATCCCTGCTGGTAGCCCCCATCTGGGCCGGAGACCATTTTTGGGGCTTTATCGGTTTCGACAATTGCCACGCAGAAGAAGTATGGAGTCCGGGAGAGCAGGCCATCCTGCAACTGGTGGCGGCCAACATCGGCTCGGCGATTGCACGCCACACTGCGGACGAGGAAAATCGACGTCAGCGTCAAAACTTCGAGCGTATCCTCAATGCCATACCGATTAGCATCTATGAAAAAGATGCCCAGGGGCGCTATGCCTTTGTCAATCAGGAGATGACCCGCTTTCTGGCGCTCCCGACCGAAGATTTCCTGGGCAAAACCGCCTGGGACATCTTCCCCCCAGAGCAGGCCATCCGCTTTGAAGAAGATGATCAGCGGTTGCGTTCTGGAGGTGCCGAGAGCCTGCTGGTGGAGTTGCCCATGCATTACAAAGAGCGGGACTATTGGATTTGGACAGGCAAAACCCTACTCGAACCGGACAATCGCGATGAAAGCCACCTGTCCGGTTTTTCCATCGACATCACCCAGCGCAAGGAAGCCGAGGAGGCGGTCAAGCGCCAGCAAGCGCTATTCCACAGTGTGATTGACACTGATCCCAATCTGATCTTTGTCAAGGACGCAGATAGTAACTATTTGCTGATCAATCGGGCCTTTGCCGAGATGCTGGAAACAAACGTAGAGGATGTGATGGAGCGGGGAATCGCGGCGGTATTTCCCAGCCCGGAAGAGGCTGCCGCCCGTCGGAAAATTGACCTGGCCGTGCTGGAAAGCGGCAAGCCAATTACCAGCGAGCAATGCCGGATCCGTTCAGATGGTTCTGAGCGCTGGTATTTGACCACGAAGACCCCCCTGCCAATGGCCGATGGCACGGTCAGTATTCTGGGAATCGGTATCGACATCACAGAACAGAGGAAGGCGCAAAATCTGTTGCGCCAGGCCAAAGAAAACGCCGAGGCGGCTACCAAAACAAAATCCGATTTTCTGGCAATGATGAGCCACGAGATTCGAACACCGATGAATGGCGTAATCGGGATGACCAGCCTGTTGCAGGAGACAGAGCTGACAGCCGAACAACGGGATTTTGTCGAGACCATCCGTTCCAGCGGCGAGGCGCTTCTGACGATTATCAATGACATTCTCGACTTTTCCAAGATGGACGGCGGGCATATCGCGCTGGAAAAGAAGCCATTTTCTCTGCGCGAGATGATCGAGGATATCTACGAATTGTTAGCGGCCAGGCCAGGGCTGCCACCCCTGGACCTTTGCTATCGAATCGCGCCTGACATTTGCGAAATCGTTGTCGGCGACCGGCAGCGGCTGCGTCAGGTGTTGACCAATCTCATCGGCAATGCGCTGAAATTCACCCAAACAGGTGGCGTGATGACGAGCGTTCGGCTGGTAGATGGGAAAACAGGAGACAGTGCCCCCCGGCTACACTTTGCCGTGCAGGACACGGGCATAGGCATTCAGGCGCAGAAGTTCCCGGACCTCTTCGAGCCATTTATTCAGGTCGGATCCTCGGGCACTCCGCTGGTAGAAGGCACAGGGCTGGGGCTGGCGATTTCCAAGCGGCTGGTTGAGCGGATGGGTGGCGAAATAGGGGTAGAGAGCGAAGTGGGCGTTGGCTCCCGATTTCATTTTACCGTTCAGATGGAAACAGACGAAGCGGCCCAAAGCGTCGATAGGGAAGCCCAAAGAACCCTATTGGCTGGTAAGACCGTAGCCTTCCGGACAGGTCATCCTTTGCTGGGAGGTGCCCTGGCCCATTGGATCGAGGATGCTGGGGGCCAGCCGATGGAACTTGGACCGGATCAGCCGCAGATGTTGCATACCTTTCGGGAGCGCGGGGCCGATCTGCTTTTGGTCGATTCCGCCATTGAAAGAGATGAATGGACAGCCATCTTCCTGGCTGGTCCGACGGCAAAATACACGCCTACCCTCCTTCTGGCGGCTGCCGGTCGGCGCATCAATGGCGAGGACTATCAGGGTATACTTTCTAAACCGCTCAAATGGCATCATTTCCTGCGCGGGGCTGCCCTGGCCCTGGGGCGTTTGGACCAGTTTCCGTCCCGGGCCACCCGCCGCCCTGTGACACCCGGCAGTACGGTCAACCTGGCCCATCAGATTCCTCTGCGTATACTGCTGGTGGAGGACAACGCGGTCAATCAGAAGTTGGCCTTGACGATTCTGGGCAAGATGGGCTACGCTGCCGACCTGGCCAGCAACGGGCTGGAAGCGGTAGAGGCTGCATTACACACCCAGTACGATCTGATTTTGATGGACGTGTTGATGCCCGAATTGGACGGATTGGACGCGACCCGGCGTATACGCAGCAAGGCACAGAAGCATACACCTGTCATTGTTGCGATGACAGCCAATGTGATGGCAACGGACCAGCGGGTCTGTTGTGATGTAGGGATGGATGATTATATCGCCAAACCAGTCACCGCAGCCCGTCTGCGCGCCAAAATTGTCGAGCTTTTTGCGAATAGCAAAGCATAAAGTTCCCAGCACACTGCCCTGAAAATAGCCATTCGTAGGTCGGACTGTTAGTCCGACCAGCGACGGTGCAGGCCAGTCGGACTAACAGTCCGACCTACATTTTTATCCCCCGTGGCGCTACCCCTCGCATGAGGAACTGCTCTGAAATAGGTCCCCGGCACTTGCTTTCCAGGCGAGTCTGTGCAGGGCAATTCAGGCAGCGAAGTTCGTGAAGTGCCGGGGACTTTTCATCCACTTTCGTCAGGAGCGGCGACGCTGCCCTGGCGATTACGACGTACTCTGGGGCGGGGTGGTGGACGAGCCGCAGGTGGTGGAGATCGGCGGCGGACGGATGGAGATTCTCAGCCGGGTGCTGGC
>JAHDWH010000159.1 GCA_023384455.1 Caldilineaceae bacterium
AGTCTTCGGAGGGCGTATCGAAATCAAGCGAACGGGTCTACGAGTCATTCCGTGTAAACCCGCTTGGTTTCGATACGGCTGGAAACAGCCCCAGCCTACTCAACCGGCGCTGGCCTGAATAGTTACGTTTTTAGAAAACGGTGAACTTCTGGTAAGAAGCGGACAAGCCCTCGTGCGCCGATTGCACAACCCTCAGCAGGCTCCACTGAGCGGTTGCCGGCAGTCGGCACTGGCCGCTCTCCGTCGATAGGGGGGATGATTGGGTGATTGGTTCATTGGCTGCTTATTCGAGTGTTGACGGCTGACGGCTGACGCCGAAGCCAAGCGCTGTCCGCGGTCTGCCGTCGGCGGTCATTTGAGTACCGGTCTCCGCGTGTGCCATTCAGTCGTCTGTTCATAGGCATAGGCGGCGCGCAGAATAACTTCTTCGCCCAGAGACGGCCCCAGGATTTGCAGGCCGATGGGCAGATGGTTGCGATCAAAACCGCAGGGAATGCTGATGCCGCACATCCCGCTCAGGTTCAGGCTGACGGTGAAAATGTCGGCCAGGTACATCGCCAGGGGATCGTCCGCCTTTTCCCCGATGGGAAAGGCAGTGGTGGGCGAAGTGGGAGAGACGATCACATCCACTTGGGCAAAGGCCGTCTCGAAATCCCCTTTGATCAGTGTACGCACCTGCTGGGCCTTCCCATAATAAGCGTCGTAATAGCCCGCGCTCAGGGCGTAGGTGCCCAGCATAATCCGTTGCTTCACTTCCCGGCCAAAGCCCCGCCCCCGCACCTGCCGGTAGTTGTCCAGCAGCCGGTCTGCTTTGCCGCCGGGACCAAAACGGATGCCGTCGAAACGGGAAAGGTTGGCGCTGGCCTCGGCGGTGGCGATCAGATAGTAGACGGGCAGGGCTTTGTCTGTGTTGGGCAGGTGAATGGGGACGATATCTGCGCCCAGCCCGGCCAGGTGTTCGATGGCGGCCCGCACCGCCGCCTCCACGTCCGGCTCCATCCCGTCGATAAAGTACTCGGCGGGCACGCCCACCCGCAGCCCGCGAATGTCACCGGTCAGGTTGGCTGTGTAGTCAGGCACAGGCACATCCAGACTGGTGCTGTCGTGGGAATCGTGGCCGGCCAGTGTACCCAGCAGCAATGCCGCGTCTGTCACATCTTTGGTGATCGGCCCGATCTGGTCCAGACTGCTGCCATAGGCGATCAGCCCGTAGCGGCTGACCCGGCCATAGGAGGGCTTCAGACCGACCACACCGCAGAGCGAAGCGGGCTGGCGTACACTGCCGCCCGTGTCTGTGCCCAACGCGGCCAGCGTCTCATCGGCTGCCACGGCCGCAGCCGAACCGCCACTGCTGCCCCCGGGTACCCGTTCCAGATTCCAGGGGTTGTGGGTGGTGAAATAGCCGCTGTTCTCTGTGCTGGATCCCATCGCGAATTCGTCGGTGTTGGTCTTGCCCAGAACCAGCGCGCCGGCATCCTGCAAACGCCGAACAGCCGTGGCCGTATAGGGGGGCAGATAGCCTTCCAAAATCCGGCTGCCCGCGGTGGTAACGATTCCCTGGGTGGAGAGCACATCTTTGATCGCCAGGGGAATGCCCAACAGGGGACGGCTGTCGCCCCCCGCCCGTAAACGATCCGCTTCGGCAGCCTGTTCCAGCGCCTGCTCCCCAGCTACATTCAAATAGGCGCAGACCTGCCCATCCACCTGCTCGATGCGGGCCAGGACGGAGCGGGTCAGTTGAGCCGCGGAGAAGTCGCCCGCGGCCAGTCCCGCCACGGCCGCGTGGACGGTCAACTGATGGAGTTGGGTCGCTGTTTTGTCAGTCACATTCGGCCTCAGTAGTAAAAGATGTTGGGGGCGCCGCCATCCCTGGCGACGAGTGATGATAGCTGGCCGCCAGGGATGGCGGCGCTCCCAGGCGGGGCATTTCCCGTCTTATTCTTCAAAGATAGCGCGCACGCGGAAGTAGCCATTTTTGGCGTCGGCGGCATTGCCCACCGCGGCTTCGTTAGGCAGACATTCGCCCAGGACATCTTCGGCCATCACATTGCGCAAAGGCAACACATAGGGTGTGGGGGGCACGCTGCTGGTGTCCACGCCCTGAATCTGCTCCGCATAGTCGAGAATGGCGGAAAGTTGCTCGGCGTAGTGGCTGATCTCTTCGTCGCTCAATTCCAGTTTTGCCAGCTCGGCCACGTGGCGCACTTCTTCGTTGCTCAGTTTCATTTGACCCCCTGAACCCCAATCCCAATACACAAAAAAACGCCGTGGCAATGGTCCACGGCGTCGTTGCTTCTTCCCACAAAAAACGCCGTGATTCGCATGTGCTCACGGCGCAGGTGACAAACCCAAAAAACCGCTACCGGAGCACGGGACTAGCTGCCCATGCCGCCGGTGCGTTGACAATCCTCTGTTCAGGACGCCCATACCACCCAGTGCAAATCTTCATAATGACGATAAGTATAGACGGCTGTCTGGCAGATGTCAAACTTCAGGGGCTATTGGGTGCGTCCCGGAAATGGGGGTTTCGTCTGAAACGAAGTCATATAAAGAGATCATAAACTTTTCTTATTCAGCGGCTAAGGATGTTGAATGGGATTGGCGATAGAATGTATACAGCGTGAAAACCCGAACGCTTTTTTGTCTGGCATATCTACCGAAGGAGAAAATTGTGATGAGAGAAGAGAGTGGCACGTTGCGAACTACACTTCTTGTGATTGCCGTTTTGGTGTTGGCTGCCCTGCTGGTGATGAGCAACAGCCATCTGCTGCCTTCCCGCCCAGTGGAAGCCGCGCCGCCCTCTGCCCAACCGGCTTCGTTCCAATCGGTCGCCCTGGGCCAGAACAGTGTGACGCCGGACCAGGAGCTTCTGGCCGGGCTGTATGATTCAGTCGTCCCGTCAGTGGTCAACATTCAGGTCACCACCCAGCCGGCGGCGGATTCCCGCTTCGGTGCGCCGTCCATACCCCAGGGCGGGGAAGGCACAGGCTGGGTCTGGGACGCGGAAGGCCATATTGTCACCAACAACCACGTGGTGGAAGATGCCCAGACGATTCTGGTCAACTTTGCCAATGGGATGTGGGCGGATGCCAAGCTGGTGGCCCGTGACCCCCAGGCCGACCTGGCCGTTATCAAAGTTACGCCGCCTGCGGGGATGAGCCTGACACCCCTGACCGTCGCCGACACCCCCCTGCGGGTGGGCCACTACGTCATCGCCCTGGGCAGCCCCTTTGGGCTGGATGGCACGATGACCCTGGGGATTGTCAGCGCCCTGGGCCGCAGCTTCCAGGTGGGCGAGACCGCGGGCACCCGCTACTCCCTGCCCGAAGTGATCCAGACCGACGCGGCCATCAACCCCGGCAACTCCGGCGGGCCGTTGCTCAATTTGCAGGGCGAAGTGGTGGGCGTCAATTTCGCCATCCGCTCGGATGCCCGCTCGAATGCGGGGGTAGGCTTCGCTATTCCGGTTGCGGTAGTACGCAAAGTCGTCCCCGCGCTGATTGCCGATGGGGTCTACAGCTACTCCTTCCTGGGCATCTCCGGCACGACAATCAACGCGCAGGTGGCCGCGGCAGAGAAGCTGATCCCCAACGAATTGGGCGTCTTCGTGGCCCAGGCGGTGACCGGGGGACCGTCGGCCAGGGCGGGTGTACGCACCGGGGATATTGTGGTGGGCATCAATGGCCTGCCCGTGCGCAGTTTTGAAGATCTGGTCGGCTATCTGATCACCGAAACCGAGCCGGGGCAGAGTGTGCGGCTGGATGTGCTGCGCAAGGGCGAGCAGATGACTTTTGATGTGACCCTCGGGGCCCGGCCCGGCGAAAACACCACATCCGCCTCCAATCGCCCCCGTCTTACAGTGGGCGAAGCGATTGAGATTGCCAAGACCGCCGTGGCCGATGCCAATCTGATGGGCGAAGTGGACGGCGCCACGGCCAAAAGCGATGTGCGCGGCGGGATACCCGTCTGGGTGGTGACGCTGGAAAGCGGCGGCAAGAGGGCCACAGCGGTGATCGACGCGCTGAGTGGGGAAGTGCTCGACCTGTCGATGAATGGGGAATGATGTAGAATGGTGTGCAGTTACAATTGAGGGGAGGCGGCGTGCCGGAGCACGCCGCCTCTCGTCGTGAATCCCCCCTCTATTTTTCTGACTTACCCATTGCCGCCTGGATTACATTGGGCTGGTTTTGATTGGAAGCGATGATGACCACCCTCCTCTTTCTTACGGCCCGCAGCGAGCGCCATCAACAGGCAGCGCGCAGATCGATACCCGGCCAGGTCGATGATATTCGGTTTTTGTACGAAGCGAGCAGAGAGGAGGTCCTGGCAGCCATCCCGGAAGCTGACTTTTTAATCAGCGAACGGGCCTGTGTGATTGATAGGGAGATGATCCATACGGGCCAAAGGCTGCGCTTAATCCAGCGGCTGGGCAGGTTGACCTATGACATCGACTTAGACGCGGCCAGGGAAGTGGGGGTCCCGGTCTGTAACTATCCCCTGCCCGGGGCGATGGCGGTGGCCGAGCATCTGATCTGGCAGATTCTCGCACTTTTGCGCCGCGCTCACGACGGCGAAAGTGCGATCCGGAATCCGTCGGGAATCCAGACGAGCAGGGCTACGGATGAAAATACTTTTGCCCCTAACTGGAGCCAGCGCCGGGGGTTGCGGGTTTTGAATGGCCTGACTGTGGGTATTCTGGGTTTTGGGGAGATTGGGATGGAGGTGGCTCGGCGTTTAGAACCCTTTGGCTGCCGGTTGTTCTATCACAAACGCAGCCCCCTGCCGGGGGATGTGGAGGCTGGATTGGGTATTGGCTATCGTGTATTTGATGATCTGGTGGCCGAAAGTGATATGCTCTGCAATCTGCTGCCCTTTTCCAGACAGACAGCCGGTGTGCTGTCTGCCCAGGCATTGGCCCGGATGCCCCAAAACAGCTATCTGGTCAGCTGTGGCAGCGGCGGTGTAATCGATGAGACAGCCCTGGCCAGGGCCGTAGAATCAGGTCATCTGGCGGGGGCCGCGCTGGACACCTTTGGCTGGGAGCCAATCCTGCCGGACAATCCACTTTTGCCATTGGCCCATAACCCGGCCCAAAATGTGGTGCTGACACCCCACACGGCTTTTCTGGGTGTTACCGCCCAGCGTGTCGAAGAGTTCGCCAATATTCGTCGCCTCCTCGCAGGTGAGTCTCTCGGGAATCAGGTTGTGTAAGGAGGACTGCCAAAGTCAAGTCATCCATTCACCTAATTTCCCAATATTGGACCACACTTACATTGTCCTTTAATGGCTCGCCAACGCTTGTGCGAGCCATCAGACGTTGGATGTCGTCCGAATAGTATACGCCTACAGCGACTGCGTATTCCCCAGCAGGAAGCGGATCCGGAAGCTGTAGGAGGTGTGTCTCTCGAAGTAGATCCCCGTCCTGCCAAAGAACCGCTGGCGCCAAGTATTCAGGATGGCCGTTCTGACCAAGCACCCCATCATGCTGTGCCATCAATTGTCCGGTGGGTGCATAGAGATGCACAAAGGCGGTCATCGGTCGCGTTAAGAGTCTCATTATGCGCCATTCGAGATCGACTGATAAATTATCACCGCTGCGATTTACTTTGGCGCTCGCTAATTCTAAAGAATCTTCAAATACGGCCAGCGGCATTGAAGGCAGCGGCGGATAGGGCGTCCAAACATCTGTCAGATTCCATAGAGTCCAGCTACGATTATCAAATACATAGAGACGGGTTTCCTGTAACAACCCGCGAATCTCTGTCAATGGGAGAGCCGTTCCATAGCGTGGGGGCCAGATAGAGTCATACTCAACCACAACTGCTCCGCGTACAGGCCGATCTGGGCCACCGTTTACCCGAATGAAATCGCTCAGATCGGCGTAGGCTGGCACAACAACTGCACCCGTTGTGACAAAAGGATAGGTTGCCGGGCATCCATCTGGGGATTCTGGATGTGATGTGAAATAGAATGGGAGGTTAACAAAGACCAAATTCTGGTCGGTCGGTGTATTTTGCGCTGCAGCCACTAATAACTGTATAAGACGTGTCGTCTGGGCATAAAACCCCATTTCGCAGCGAACAAATGGCAACGGCGGCAGAACAATCATCAGGGCTAACCCAATTTGAACGACGGCTGTTATGATTTTCTGTCGAGTACCTTTGTAGGATAGTTGACCCAACGCCAAAACTGGCATAGCCCATAGCATGGCTATGCCGATAGAAGAGAGATAGTAGAGGCGCGGGCTGCCGTGTAAATAGTCCCAGGCAAGGGCAACAGCATTAGGCAAGGCAGCAAAAACCAGCCAACCCAAGGCGAATGTCCACAAAGCTCGTGTGCGAATTCTGTGCGCTATAATATGTGTGATAAGTACAACGCAGCCGGCCAGGACGAGCAAACCCACTACTTGTGAGACACTTAGCCGTGCGAACGGCAGCAGAGGATAGACAAGCGACTGCAGAAAGGGCAGTGTGTTCTTGAGCACCTCGGTCACGGACTGAGGGCCAGGGGTGTCCAGTTTGGGCACAAGAAGCCACCATCCCATAAATAGCGTTGGTGCAACCAGAAATTGCCATACGGAGCGCGAAGCCGAACGACGCGATATAAAGTCAGTGCATAGAAGCCATTCCATACTGACTATGAGTAGGGGGATGATAAACCAGTTCTCATGAGTGAACAGCGCCAATACAAGAGCCAGATGGACAACCAACAGATAGGCGTAAGAGCCTGTGCGGCGGGCATGGTAGTAACAGAGAAGCACAACCAATACAAAAAAGACCAGTAATAGATGAAAAAGTGCGGCAACATAGGCTACTGCCTCATATTGTAAGGGGAAAGTGGCAAAGGCGAGTGCTACAAGCCACGCATATCCATGTCGCTGCCCCAGCCAGAAAGCTAGCAACCAAAGCAAGGCCGTGTTTACAGCATGCATGATCAGCGAAAAGGCATGAAAAAGCGTTGTGTTATATTCTCCAGCCAAAGCATAGAGCAATTTCCAGATCACAAACCCAGTCGGACGATAGAATCCGTAGCCTTCAGAAGAAACAAATAGCCTATACCATTGGATACCTTCCATCCATTGGAAGTTGCCGCTGGGGTCATCGTTAAAAAAGCCGTACTGGAGCGCAGGAAGATACAAGAAAAATGAGAACAAACCCACCACACCCATAGAGATTAGAGGAAAAAAACGACGCCAGGATTCATTGGATACCCTCATTCGATTCGTTTGTCACTTTCTGCAGCGTAGGTTATGTGACAGCATAAGCAAAGCAAATTCCAGAATGTCCCTGATGGAGAATATGGCTACAGCAAAGTCAGAGACCATCGGTTTTGCCGGTGGTCTCTGACTTTGCTGTAGCCTCTTTCCTTGGAAGGGTGAATTTCGCAGGGCAGATTTCTTACCTGCCATCAGCGGCGGATATGGAAATTTGCCCTACAAAACTACCTGTTTCTATGGGACTTTGTATAAAGTCGTGATTAGAAACCATCATCGATCTTGGCCAGGCTGTTGCCAGCCCGCAGGGTGACGTAGACCGTCATCGTTACCCGGTTGACCGCCACCTCGTAGGGGTCATTGCCCACGGGAATAGTCGCTTTGACCCGATTATCCGGACCGATGACAGTTACGGTCCCGGCGGCTGTGTCAGCTACGAAGAGATTGTTGGTCTCCGAATTGATGACCATCCCGCTGCCGCCCACTTTCGGGTCTCGGTCGCTGCCGCTGTTGCCTACAGGAATGGTGGCAATGTGCCGAACATATGTGGGGTTGTTTCGTTCAAAGACATCTACAAACCATTGACCGTTGGGCATCATAAAGGTAATGTAGTACCGTTGGTTGTTCCAATTGTAGACCGCCTCGAAGGGTACTGTCCGCTCGGTGTCGCCAAAGTCATTCAACTCAAAGTTTGGAAGCATCTTCCAGCCGTCTGTGTCCCGATAGAAGGCGAAGGCGTTGCCAGTATCCCGGTTGGTGACAATCATCTGGTTGGTGAGCGGATCGCCTGCGATACCGTAGGGTCCGATACCGCCCGAGTCCAGACGCTGACTCACATTGCCATCCACGAGCATCACAACTTGATTGTAACCCCGCACGATCACGGCTACTGTGTTGACGAAGGGGAAGAGTTCCATCATTGCCGGGTTCGGGCCGACGCCGATTTTCTTCTTCACGGCCAGGGTGTTGGCGTCGTAGACCCAAACATCACCGCTACCGAAGTTGCTGACGTAGACTTCATTACGGGATTCCTGGATGACCACATCCCACGGTTCACTGCCGGTGGGCGCAGTCGCCACTGGCTGGTTGGTGGTTGGGTCAAATTTGATCAGTGTATTCGTGTCCCGGCTGGTGAGGAAGATCATCTGCATCCCCTCGTGAACAGCAATGCCCTTGGGATGGAAGAGACCGGCGACCGGGCAACCATTGGGCGGGCAGTCGGGGTCACCACTACCCGAGGGAGGCGTCTCGGTGGGTGTTGGTGTTAGGGTCGGTGTCGGTGTCGGCTCGACAGGGGGCATACCGCTCAACATCGGCAGGTAGAGCTTCTTGGGCACATTGGCCGCTACCGGGGCCGGGGACTGACCGCCCACCGGGTCCACTTTGTCGCCGTGCTCGTCTGTCGAGATGCCGGTAGAGACGACGTTGACCGTATCTTCCAGGGAGATGAGTTTGAAGGTGACCGTGAATTGAACCGATGCACCGGGGGCCAAATCGCCCAAATCAGTCGTAATATCGGTCCAATTCAGTGTACCATTGCTACCCACAACGCTGACCGAAGGGGCGCTGATATTTGTGCGCACAAACTGAATGATATTGGCTTCGTAGAGGTCCTGCACGGGAATCTTGACCAGTGTTGTGTCGCCCAGATTCGTCACCCGGATGGTAAAGAGAATTTCGCCATTCAGGTCCACCGGGCCGGTCGGGCTGGTCGTGGTCTTGTTGATGCCAATCTTCGGGTCGGTGATGCGCACCGGGGCCTGGTCCTGTTTGTCCGGCAGGGTGTTGCCCTTGTCATCCTGTGCGCCGCTGACCTTTGCGACGTTGACGGTCTGTTTGTTGGGCAACAGGTTGGTGCTCTTCTTGGCCAGGAATGTCACGGCCAGCACACGGCTCTCGCCGGGCAGCATTACACCACTGCCGGTGATGTCGTTCCATCTGAGCTTGCCCGCGCTATTGTCCACCAGATTCGGGACCGGAATCGCATTCACATAGCCCAGATAGTCGGCGTTGTAGATGTCTTCCAGCGGCACGGTGACCAGTGTGGTATTGCCTGTGTTGATAACCGTAATCACAAAGCTGATGGTGCTGCCCACAGGGACGATGCCATCCTCTGCCCCACCCGACGGAATCAGCCGTTTGGAGATTGCGATGTTGGGCTGACCTATGGAAGTCGGTGTGGCCGTCGGGGTGTTGGTCCGGGTCGGCGTCGCGGTCGGCGTGCGGGTGGCCGTCGGCGTATGGGTCGGTGTATGGGTCGGCGTCTGGCTGGCCGTCGGTGTATGGGTCGGCGTGAAGGTCGGCGTCGAGGTATGGGTCGGCGTCTGGCTGGCCGTCGGTGTATGGGTCGGTGTGAAGGTCGGCGTCGAGGTATGGGTCGGCGTCGAAGTGGGTGTATTGCTCGGCACAGTCGTCGGTGTCGGTGTCGGTGTCGGGCCAACGGGCTTGTAGATACCGCTGTCGATGGTCAGGTCGTTTGTACCAGAGACAACGACGATAACATCAGTGACGCCGGAACCGGGGTTGATGTTGCTGTCCTCGGCAGGATTCCCACCCTGCCCCTTGGGGCTGTGGAAGTAATCCGCCGGCTTGTGTACCTTCACTATGTAGCTGCCTGGGGCCAGGTTGTCGAAGCCGTAGATACCGTTGTTGTCTGTCACATCCGTGGCGATAGGTGTCGGGTTGCCCACCTGATAGAGTTCGACGGTAACGCCATGTATACCCGGCTCGCCGCCATCCTGCACGCCATCTTCGTCTTTGTCGTCCCACACCCGATCACCGATGACGCCCGGTTTGTAGAGACCGGCGTCGATGGTGATGTCATTGGTGCCGGAGACCAGCGTGATGGTATCTGTGCGGCCTGTGCCAGGGTTGGCGTTGCTATCGTTTGTCGGGTCGCCGCCCTGCCCTTTGGGGGTAAAGGTGTAGCCACCGGGGGCCACAAAGAGCACCTGATAATCGCCGGGGATCAGATTGGTGAAGCTGTAATTGCCGTTGTTGTCGGTGGAGGTCGTGGCCACAGGGGTCACGCCACCGGGTTTGAAGAGCTGCACAACCACATTCTTCAGACCAGGCTCGCCGCCGTCCTGCACCCCATCCCCATCCAGATCATCCCACACCCGGTCGCCGATGCTGGCCGGTTGGTAGACGCCCGCGTCGATGGTGATGTCTGTCTGGCCGGAGGTCAGGACAATAGTCCCGGTCTGGCCGCCCGCATTGGGGTTGCTGTCAAGGGCTGGGTCGCCGCCCTGTCCCTGGGGCGAAAAGGCATAGCCACCGGGGGCCTGGAAAGTCACTGTGTAGCTGCCAGGCGCCAGATTGGTGAAGGTGTAGATACCGCTGCTGTCTGTGCTGGTGGTGGCTACTGCCGTCGGGTTACCGTTCAGGAAGAGCTGGACAGTGGCGCCGGACTGGCCGATTTCGCCCCCGTCCTGAATCCCATTGGCGTTGGTGTCGTGCCACACCCGGTCGCCGATGCTGCCGGGTATGTAGAAGCCAGCGTCGATGTCCACCCGTTCGTCACCGGAGGCCAGCGTAATTGTCCCGGTCTTGCCCGTGCCGGGGTCCGGGTCGCTGTCGGTGGTAGGCGTGCCGCTCGGCGCATTTTTCGTTGTGATTACATAGCTGCTGCCAACGGGTTTGATGAACTCAACCGTATAGCTGCCGGGCACCAGATTGCCAAAATGATAGTTGCCGCTGCCATTGGTTGTGGTGGTGGCAATGGCCGTGGGGTTGCCGTTTTTGTAGAGTTTGACGGTGACGCCAGGCAGACCGCTCTCGCCGCCATCCTGAACGCCGTTGCCGTTGTTGTCGATCCAGGCTCGGTCACCGATGCTGGCCGGGGTGTAGACGCCGGCGTCAATCGTTGGGTTGTCTTCGCCAGGGCCAAGCACAATGACATCCGAACGGCCATTGCCTGTGTCGGCGTTGCTGTCCACCGAAGGATCGCCGCCCGCACCTTTGAGGGTGAATTCCCGGCCGCTGGGCTTGATAAATTCGACGATGTAGCTGCCTGCGTCCAGGTTGTCAAAGAGATAGTTGCCTGTACCGCTGGTGGTTGTGGTGGTGATAAAGCTCCCGCTACCATCCAGCAGGTTTACAACCACACCCAGCAGACCAGGCTCGCCCAGCCCCTGCACGCCATTGCCATCCGTGTCCACCCACACCCGATCGCCGATGGAACCGGTGATCGCCACTTTGGCGTCGTCTTTGTCGGTCACGTCCTCGGTGGAGATGGGTGTACCGAAGATGTCGGCTGCCTTGCCCTTGATTTCAGCCCAGTTGGTGTGGTTGGTCGCAATATTGCGGGATGTGGTGCAGGTGTCGCTGGCACCGGGCGCATAGGGGCCGGATCGGGTGCAGACGATGAAGTCGTCGCTGGTGTCCCCTGGCGTTCCGTTGTCGTCGGTAATCGTCAAATTGACCAGATTCGTCTCACCGGTGTTTGTGAATCTGTAGGTAAAGGGCACACTCGTCTGACCGGTGATTTGCAGGGTCGAGCCATCCGGTGCGTTGCCTGCGGTCTTGACCAGCTCAACCGTGGCCCGGGCAAAGCCGAAGTCAAAGTCGTTGCGATTCTTGATGGTGGCAGGTTCGATAACCAGGGCTGGATTGGGATAAATCGTGTTACCGCTGGTCAGTACGTAGCCATGCAGGGGCTGGCCCGCAGCAAACATAGTGCTGGGAATCGCTACGTGATAAACAGGACCACCAAAGGTGATCTGCACGTTGTAGAAACCCGGCGTGGTTGTCGAAGTGACAGTGGTGGCGAAGATTGTATCGCTGCCATCCAACTGGTTCACATTCGTGCCATCGTCATTCCAGACCTGGACAGTGACGCCGGGAATGCCTGGCTCAGTTCCATCCTGAAAACCGTTACCATTCTGATCGTGCCAGACTATATCGCCCAGGTTGGACGCACCAGCAGGAGCGTCCGGGGCCTGTGGCTCTGCGGCCGCAGCAATGCCCACACCCAGCAACATAGCGGCCAACAGGGCGAACAGGGCCAGAAAGAGTGTCGATTTGGTAAAGCTTTGCGGTTTCATATAGGCTCGCTTATCCATGTGAACTGTACCTCCTAAGTTCAAAAATGCTATCTGGCACTACCTTATCATAAATCCCTAACAGAAACTATTACGGTTTGCTGATAGAAATGGGGTAATCGACAAAGATAATGGGGGTTTTTTGAAATGGCTGGGAACGGAGGTACCTGTTCAGCCATCCCACCCTACCCCTCCCCATTCCAGGAAGGGAAGTGGATCGACTCCTCCCCCACAGTGGGGAGGTTGGGTGGGAGTGAGCAGCTACGAATGGAGACAGGGGAACAGGGAGCAGGGGCGTCGTGGCGACACAGCTTCCCAATCCCAGATCCCCTGTCTCTATTCTCCTACCGCTCTACCGCAGGCAGAAAGAGATCGAACTGGCGGGTTTCGGCCACAGAATCCAGTGTGCGCAGCTTCATAGCTGGATCACCCAGCAGGAGAAAAGTATCGAGAAGATCGTCATATTTGTTGGCCGGAGAATTGGCATAGAGAAAAATTTTCCCAAAAGTAGAGGCTGGGCCGATCTCCCGCACGCCCACATGGAAGACAGCCACAAAGAAGCCCCGCTCCAGATAGTCGTGACCCGAGGCCAACCCAAGCCCGGTGGCGGACCAGGAGGCAACCGCGCCGGCCCGGGGCTTACGCACGGATGCCTCGGCCAGAGACATCCGCCCCTTCTCCGCTTCGTGATAGTAGCCTTCCAGACAGGTCATGCCCAGCACAATTGGATAGTTCGGGTTGTTGAGCTGGTTCAGCGCGGCCATATTGAAAAGATTCTCTTCCGCCCAATACTCCTTTGCGCTGTGCCCCACGTAGCTGAGAATCAGGGTGCCCTGATTGAGCTGCGCGACAATGGCCTCCCGGCAGCTATCCCCATTGGCGCAGTCGAAGGGTAGATAGAGCTTCGTCTTCTGATAAGCATCCGGCAGCAGGGGTACCGAACGACCATCCAGATTCATCGATCCATCGGCGATGGCATTGGAGAAGTTATAGAAAGCGCCCCCGCCCCCCTTCAGATCATCGGAGACAAAGAGGACATTGCGGTTCCACCCCGAATCAGCCGATGCGCTCTCGTAGTCAAGAATTTTATTGACCATCGCCGTCACATCCACCGGGCTTTCGGCTGGCAGACGGCCCAGGTGCATATCGGGCATACGGTCCGTGCCCACAATCGTGACGTAGCGATTATCGGCTGCGGTCTCGCCCAGGTCGTGGTCCACCATTTCCAGATAGGGCGGGATAAAAGTTGGCCCACTGTCAGAGCGGTAGCCCCTGGGGTCAAAGGTGCCATCCCCCACCAGCAAGACATAGGCAGAACCGGAGGTCTGCCAATTGGCATAGGCATAGCCCAGAAAATCCCGGATGGCCTGGGCCGACATACGCCCGTAGTTGAATGTGTCGTAAATGTGCTGAACGTCGATGACTGCCACTTTCAGCCCCCGTTCCGCCCGGTATTTGGCCAGCGGCTGAATGGCAGATAGAAAATCTTTATGCGCAATAATGAAGTAGTCTGCCTGATTGCCCGTGTCGAGCAGGTCTGCCGTCTCGGCTTTTTGGATGGCGGCCACCCGTCTGCGCTGATTGGTGCGCTGCACCAGATAGCGGCCTGCCACACTCTCTGTCACGCCAAACTCCACTGAACTACCGGCTGCCAGGGGCAGATAGACCGCACGCCGAGGATTGGTCACATCATAGCCTTCCAACTCCCCAGTGGAAAAACCGTTGACAGCAAAACGCCAGGTCTGCCCGCCCCCGGGTCCGTCAAAGATCAGCCGATCCCCCACCGCATTGCTCTGTCGCTGGTAGTGCAATTGCACCCAGTCCAGATAGACAACGCTGACGGTCTGACCGTTGAGATCGTTGACGATCTCCACCTGAATCGTATTGTTGCCTGTCTTTAGCAGCGTCTGATCAAATGAGAGGGAGAAGGTCTGATAATTGGCGCCCCCCCACTGCCCATCCCCCACATATGTACCATTCACATAAAATTTTACGTGGTGGCTTCCGTAGGTGCGGCTGACCATTGCCGCTTCGATGGAAGCTGTCTGGCTGCCCGAGGCCAGAAAGGAGGCTGTCATAGAGATTTGCCAACTCTTGGCCGCATTGACCCCGGCCACAGTGAGCAGACGCCCGTACCAATGGCTGTAGCCCGCAATTTTGGGAGCCGACGAGACGTAATTGAAATTCTCTTCATAGCGGGTTGTGGCCCGGTAGCTGTTGGCTGCTTGACCGCCGGTTACATCTTTGCGGCTGAGCATATGCAGACTGCCCGGGGCCCCATAAGCCAACCAGTAGATATTGGCGTCGGTGTACTTTTCATCCACCCCGTTGCCATAAAAGAGCAACTGATCTCCCGGCTGGAGCAGACCATCCGTGTCGTCTATATTCTTGCTGTCCACCACCCGCACAGCCACATCCTGGCCGTTGAGATAGAGACGCAAGTTGTGAGACGAGATGGACCCCACCGGGACCCCAGCCTGGGCCAGCTCGTCGTAGCTGACAGCGTACAAGCCTTCTTCCCGCACAGTGAGACGCAGGGCAGGCAGGGGCGGCATCCAACCGGAATTGGATGCCCCGTCCAGGGCCATCTCCGGCTGGCTGGCCCACGTACCGGCCAGGTCACCGTTCAGCAGCAACCCCTGAACCGAACGGGTAAAGGCGTCAGCCCCGCTGGTCGAGGCGGCCTGCATTGTATTCCCGCTGTGGTGAACCCGCACTTCCATCTGGGCGTGAAAGAACAGCTCCCCGCTGACCGGATTGTACTGAAAGGGGGAAAGCTCCACCCGCACATAGCGCAGCCGCCCCAGCCAGCCGCTCTCGACGATGCGGGCGGCCTGGGCGGGATAGTGGGCATTTTGTGCGTAGAGCGTGCTGTCGGCTGCCGCTGGTTGCTCGCTGTAGGCGACTACTTCGCCATCGCTCTCCTCGGCCACGGCTGCCGGCGCGGGGCAGAGGGAAAAGCGCTCTGGCAGCAGCGTCGGCTGGGAGATAATCTCCAGGCTGGGTGTCGCGTCCGCGGGAATGCCCAGCAGAACCGTGCGCATGGGCAGCCCTGGTGCGCCGGCTGCCCCCCCGGTTTCAAAGCCGTTCAGGGAAAGCTGCTGACAGGGAGCGGCAACGCCCTGCACCGTCTCGACCCGGTAGTTGCCTGTCTGCACCTGAAAGGCAGTCACATCCTCTGCCGAGGCGAGCAGGACCACCGGGTCCAGTTGGGCTGGGCTATAGGCAGCCGGGCTGGCAAAGGCAAGCGCGGCGGGGCCAAACGGCAAGGCCAGGAGCAGGATAAGCAGGCGGATAAGCAGTCGTTGGTGTCGGGTCATTCGATGGGTCTTTGTCTCTGTCCGTCCGGGTCGAGATTTCACAGCCGGTCGCTGGAAATAGTACCCGGAGTGTAGCACAGGTGTATGACAGATCGAATTACAGATCGCTGATAGAGTCCGCAAGATTCCCAACACAAACAGGACTTCTTACCCAAAAAGGGCAAGAAGTCCTGAAGAATTTGTACTGTTCAAGAAGATCGTGGAATCTGTA
>JAHDWH010000160.1 GCA_023384455.1 Caldilineaceae bacterium
CACGGATTCAATCTGCGAAAATCTGCGCAATCTGCGTTCTGATTTTCATTGATTATGGGTGTGTTCCCTCGTGTACAACTGATGTGTAAATAGAACACGGATGGACACGGAAAGAACGGATTCACACGGCGCTGTCCCTTCGATGAACTCAGGACATCGCCTGAGCCTGCGGTGTCCTGAGTCCATCGAAGGGTCGAAGGGATTCAATCTGTGTAATCTGTGTAATCTGTGTAATCTGTGTAATCTGCGTTCCTATTTTCGTCGTTATCCGGTGTCAGCCTGTCGTGTGGCCTGATAAGAAATCCACGCAGATCAGTTGTTTCTGCGCCGATCTGCGTCCGCTTTTCATCGCTTTCAGTACTCCCAGGCATGGCGCCTGTTAGAATAATCTACGGTGAAGTCCTCAAGGAATAGTACGTGGACAGGCAGAAAAAGTTGCGGACACACAAAGGCAGAAGGGGAAAAAGTGATTTGACAATTTCAAATATGCCCATCCGGGTGAGTAATACCCGCTGAACGGTACACCGTTTCAATCGTCGTAACTGTTCACCCCCTTCCAACCTCCCCCATCTTAGGGGAGGAGTCGATCCAGTTCCGAAAAGTGAATCGTGAGTGTAGACAGTTTGCACTCACGATTCACTTTTTATGCCCTCTCCCCACCCGCCACCGCCCGGCGTTTCGACGCGCAGGCGACTCCCCGCAATCAGACGACGGCTGAATTTGCCGGGCAATTCTTCCTCCCGCCCGTCCGGGTGGATGAGTGTATTGCGTCCGGTTGCGCCAGCGTCCCCGCCCGCCAACCCCCACGGACCCACCACCCGCCGCTCGCTGAGAACGGTGACAGTCGTCTCCCCCAGCAGTTCATACTCCCGGATCAGCCCGTCGCCGCCCCGGTGTTGACCCGTCCCCCCGCTGCCCCGACGCAGTGCGTAGCGCACCAGCCGTAGGGGATAGGCCATTTCCAGCGCTTCAACCGGTGTGTTGAGGGTGTTGGACATATGCACATGCGCGCCGCTGAGACCGTCGCCTGCCGGGTGCGCGCCCATTCCGCCGCCCAAAGTTTCGTAGTAGGCCCAGGGCGAACCGTCGGCCCGTTTGCCTCCCATTGTGCAATTGTTCATTGTGCCCTGGCCGGCCGCGGCCACCCGATCCGGCAGCGCCTGCGCCAGCGCGCCCAGCACCACATCGGTCACCCGCTGGGAGGTCTCCACATTGCCTCCGGCCACGGCAGAGGGCGGCTGGGCGTTGACCAGACAGCCGGGGGGCGCGGTCACCGTCACCGGCGCGAAACAGCCAGCGTTAACGGGAATTTCACCCCCACGCCGGCCCTCCCCCGTCACAGGGGAGGGAGCGAGACCCCCTCCCCCACTTTGGGGGAGGGCTGGGGTGGGGGTCTCCGTCAGCGCACGCACGACGTAATAACAGGCAGATTGGGTCACGGCCAGGGGCGCGTTGAGCGAGGCGTGGATGGCGTCGGCTGTGCCGCTGAAGTCGAAGCGGATCGTCTCGCCCGCAATCGTCGCCGTCACCCGAATCGGCGTCAGCGTCACCCCCTCCGGCTGGACGAACTCAATCACATCCTCAAATGTGTACTCGCCATCGGGCCAGTCGGCGATAGCGGCTCTGGTCAACCGTTCGCTGTAGTCGAGCAGGTGGCCCGCGTAGGCGCTCACTTCTTCCGCACCGAAGCGTTCCACCAGTTCCAACAGACGTGTCTCCCCCACCGCGTGCGCGGCGCGCTGGGCGGCCAAATCCCCCCGGCGTTCATCCGGTGTGCGCACATTGCGCAGAATCAGCGCCAACACCCCTTCCACCACCTGCCCCGCCGCGTAGAGTTTCACCGGCGGGATGATAATCCCCTCCTGATAAATCTCCGTCGAGAGAGGCAACGATCCCGGCGACATCCCGCCCACATCCGCGTGGTGGGCGCGGCTGGCAATAAAAAATGAAGGGGTGACGAGGTGAGGGGGTGACAAGGTGAGATCATCGGCATTTGTCACCCTGTCACCCGGCCACCCTGTCCCCCTGTCAAGGAAAACAGGCGAAATCATCGTAATGTCGGGCAGGTGGGAGCCGCCGGCGTAGGGATCGTTGAGTAGCACCACATCGCCCGGGGACCAGTGGGGGAAGGCGGTCAGGACGGCGGCGACGCTGGCGGGCATCGCGCCCAGGTGGACGGGGATGTGGGCGGCCTGGGCCACCATTTGGCCGCGGCTGTCAAAGAGCGCGCAGGAGTAGTCCAGCCGCTCTTTAATGTTGGGGGAATAGCTGGTGCGGCGCAGGGTCACGCCCATCTCTTCGGCGATGCCGGCGAAGCGGTGGCGGTAGAGTTCGAGGGTAATGGGGTCCATTAGTTTTTCTCCACCCACAGATTCCCCCACCCATCCACCCGCGCCTTCCAGCCCGGCGGGATGACGGTTGTGGTGTCGAATTGATAGACGATTGCGGGGCCGACGAAACGGTTGCCAGGGGTGAGACGGCTGCGGTCGTAGGTGGCGCTGGGAGTCGGGCCGTCGGGATGGAACCAGACCGGCTTCTCGCCCAGCCAGGCGGCGGATGGGTCTGCCGGGCCGAGGGGATGGCGCTGCATCTCTGGCTGTGCGCCGGGTCCGCTGCCGCGCAGACGCAGAGTGACCACTTCGACGGAGGCCTCTGCCATCCCGTAGCCGTAGCGCTGTTCGTGCAGTCCGTGAAATTCGGCCACGGCTGCGGTCAGACTTTCCCCGCTGATAGGCGTAGCAAGCGGTACAGTGAGTTCGTAGCTCTGCCCCCGATAGCGCATATCCAGCGCCGGGTCCAGCCGGGGATCGGCCACCCCTTCCCCGACCAGCACCGCCCGGCTCTGCTCAGCCAACCGCTGGAAATGGCCGGCCAGAAAGCCGATGTCTGCTGCCAGCGCGGCGGCGTCGCGCAGGATGGCCTGGGCGTTTTCATGGACCACATCGGCCATCAACAGCCCCAGCGCGCTGAGCACACCGGGGCTGGGGGGAATCAGAATCCGCTCCACGCCCAGACTGTTCGCCAGATCGCAGGCGTGGAGCGGCCCCGCGCCGCCAAAGGGGATGAGGGCAAAGCTGCGCGGGTCGTGGCCCCGCTCCACGGAAACCCGGCGCAGGGCACGCTCCATTGTGGCGTTGGCTATGCGAATGACGCCCAACGCGGCTTCATAGGGGGAATAGCCGCCCAGTTCCTCGCCCAGTCGGGTCAACGCTTTCAGCGCGGTGGCTGCGTCCAGCGCCACCGCGCCCGTCCCGCCCAGAAAATTGCCGCCGTCCAGCCGTCCCAGGACCAGATTGGCGTCGGTGACAGTCGCCTGTGTGCCCCCCCGCCCATAGCAGACCGGGCCGGGCACGGCCCCCGCGCTCTGGGGGCCAACCCGCATCCCACCCCCCGCGTCCACAGCGGCCAGACTGCCGCCCCCCGCGCCGACGGTGTGGATGTCGATGACGGGCAGGCGCAAGGGCAGCCCGGCGATATCGCTCTCGCCCGTGCGGGGGATTTGGCCGGGGCAGAGGGCCACGTCCGTGCTGGTTCCGCCCATATCGAAAGTGATGATGTGGGGTGCGTCGCTCTCCATCGCCTGGGCCGCGGCCGCAAACGCGCCCACCACACCGCCTGCGGGTCCGCTGAGGACGAGCCGGGCCGGTTCTGCGCTGGCCTGCTCAATGCCGATCGCGCCGCCATTGGACTGCATCACCCGGATAGGCGTGCCCCCCAGCGCGGCGGAGAGACGGCGCAGATAGCGGTCGGCCAGAGGCTGGACGTAGGCGTTGACGACGGTTGTGGCCGTGCGCTCGTACTCCCGGTATTCGGGCAGGATGTGGCTGCTGAGGGAGAAGGTGGCGGCGGGCAGGTGGCGGCGCAGAATTTCGGCGGCCCGTTCTTCATTCGCCGGGTTGCGGTAGGAGAAGAGGAAGACGATTGCCACACTCTCCGGCTGGGCCGCGGCCATTTGCCGGGCCACGGCTTCCAGCCTGTCTTCGTCCAGTGGGGTGAGAACGTTGCCGTCCACGTCCAGCCGCTCGAACGCTTCAAAACGCAGGGCCGCGGGGACCAGTTGGGGCGGGCGCTGCTGATGGAGGGCGTAGAGATGGGGGCGGTTCTGGCGTCCGATTTCGATGACATCGGCAAAGCCTGCGGTGGTGAGCAGGGCGGTGCGAGCGCCTTTGCGTTCCAGCAGGGCATTGGTGGCGGCAGTTGTGCCGTGGACGATCAGACCCCCACCCCCGACCCCTCCCCCGTTCCAGGGGAGGGGGGAAGGTGCTTTCGGGAGTGGAGGGAACGTCAAAAATTCTGATAATCCCGCCACAATTCCCCGGCTCTGGTCGTCTGGGGTGGTGGGGGATTTGTGGACGCGGATGTGGCCGTCTTCCAACAGGACAAAATCGGTGAATGTGCCGCCTACGTCGATGCCGATAAGTTTCATGTAAGTATCCAGAATTGCCAAATGAGACTTTGTGCGATTTCGGGCGTGAAACGTGAGAGCATTCGGCCCTTTTTCACGTTTCACGCCTCAGAGCCTGAATTATTAAACAGGCTCTTGAACTGACCGCAGAAAACACTGAATACACAGAAGAAAAGCTGAAAGAGAATTTTCCGTGTATTCTGTGTTTTCCGTGGTCACAAAGCTGCGCGCCAAAAGCCTGAATTATTAAACAGGCTCTCACGAGTCACGCTGCCCCGGTTGGTTCGGAATGCACGATATTCACCCGTCCCACCCACTTCACCTGTTTCAGGGCGTCGTCGGTCTCGCTGGGGACGATCAGACGTACCAGACCGGCAGCCCGGCTCAGGGGTTGGCCGTCGATTGTGTGCGCCAGCAGAATGGGTCGGGCCGTCGCCCCGGTAACTTCCGTGGCGGAGAGTCGCGTACCAAAGCCGTCCCCGCTGATGACTTCGGCCTGATTCCATTCGTCAGCCCAATAGTGGCGCACAAAATCGGCCAGTGTAACGCCGCTGAAGGTGAACGGGCCAGTCGTGCCGTGGCCGGTGCTGACGATAAAACAGTCGGGTACGGTTGTCTGGGACAACCGACGCAAAGCGTCTGGTGTGACGGTCTGCTGGCTGTGGTTGGGCAAAGTGAGAACGAAATCGGGGCTTGCGGAAGGGGGCGCAGGGTTGGGGTCGTGGCTGTGGGGGTCCAGGGGGTCGTGACGCTCCGTCTCCCCTCTCCCGCTGTGGGGGAGGGGCCGGGGGTGGGGGTGGGTCACAGCACTTACTCCTTCGGTTCAATTGTAAAAGTGAGAGGAAATCCGTTGGCCCTGGCCGCGGTGTGGGCCTGATCCACCAGACGCTGGGCCTCGGATTTGGGCCGGGTGACGACCGGTGCCACATCTTTGGTGTGGGTTTCCATAGCGATGTGTTCCGCAATCTCTTTGGAGAGGCGGAAGATGCGCTGGAGGATGTCGATGACGAACTCGAAGGTGGTGATGTCGTCGTTGTGGATCAACACCAGCCACGGCTCCTCCCCTGCGGTGCGCAGGTCGATGTCCGGGCGCTGGATGGTTTCGGTGTCGGTCTGGTGGGTGGGGTGGGGCATAAGAAGGGACGGTTTGGTGAATGGAAGCCATTGGATATCCCGTCTATTATAGGGCTACCGGGCCAGCGGTCCAAGTGTATCCACCATCCATTGACAGACAATCGGTCCGCCGTGGCGATCTGTGGGAGAGGTTAAGCACCGGGTGGGATAATCCGATCTCCCCCAAGAGTTCTGCAATAGGTCTCAAAAGACCTCTACCTGCCCCCCACCACCTACCCCTCCCCGCCCAACATACCCGCCAACTCCCTGGCGAATGCCAGCAGACCTTCCGCATTCGGGTAGGTCAATACAGTGGCGAAGAGTGGTCTCCCTTCCGCTTCGCTCTCTCCTGCGCCGTGGGGTGGAGGAGCAGTGACAAGAATCCCCTGGCCCTCCACCGCATCCAACAGTTCGCCCAGGCGCGGATGCTGGGCTAATTGGGCCAGACGATCCAGCGGCCCAGGCAAAATGAGACAACGCACCCGGGGAAAGAGGGAAACCGCCTCTTCCAAAGAGAGATCGGGCAGCAGGCCCAAACCAAATGAACCGGCCACAGGTTGGCGGTGCAGACCCACCACTTTGACCGGCAGACCCACCCGGCGCAACTCTGTCACAAAAATCGCCGCTGCGCTCCCTTCCAGGTGATGTGCCCAAAGAACGAAAGTCAGTCCGTGATGCTGCATTGCCTGGGCGTCCTTGCCATAGAAGACGATAAAAGGCACAACCGATTGCCCCCCTTCACAATGGCACAGAATCGTTCTCCCCGCCTATCACACCTCTCTCAAATAGGTATCAATCACTCTCCCGCTCCCCCAAAATCCGGTTGCCCTGCGCCCGGATTTGTGGTATCGTATCCCCATTGGTACCTGTTCAGCCACCCCACCCTACCCCTCTCCATTCCAGGGAGGGAAGTGGAGCGACTCCTCCCCCACAGTGGGGGAGGTTGGGTGGGGGTGAGCAGTTACCCCCATTGTTCTCCCTACGCTCCCCACCCCTCCACAGGAAGCGCGATTGCATGGCTGTTGCCCCCCTTTCCGCCGACACCGTCCAGGACGCCCTGAAGCGCTGGCATGACCCGGACCCCGACTCGCCCCTGGCTTCCCTGCGTCTGATTCGGGATATGGCCCGACCGGGCCACACCCCCCACGCACTGGTCAACCAGCTCCTGCTCAATCTGCTCAACCAGATGGAGAAGCTACAGCCAGACTACGCCCTTGTGCTAAAACTGCGCTTTCTGGACGCGCTGGAAGTCTATCGGGTGGCCAATCGCCTCAATGTGGGGGAGGCGACTGTCTATCGCAGGCAGAAGGAGGCCATTGCCCACCTGACCGAACTGGTAGCAGCCGAAGAAGCGGAGGCCCAAGCGGCCCACCTGGCCCAAATGGCCGCGCGCATGGAGGCATCCTCCTACGAGCAACTTTTCGGCGCGGACGAACACCTGGCCCGCTTGCAGGAACTCCTCGCCCAAGACGCCCCGCCCTGGCTGATCCTCCTGACCGGTCTAGGTGGTATGGGCAAGACGGCCCTGGCCGATGCCCTCCTGCGCCGGATGATTCAGTCGGACAGTGTCCCGGAAATCGCCTGGACCACTGCTCGCCAACAGCAGTTCCAGTTGGATGGCACACTCGTGCCCGTTACCAACGCCGCCCTGACACCCGCAGCCCTTCTGGAAAATCTGGCCCTGCAACTGTTGGACGGCCCTCTGCCCAGCCCCTTTTCCCAGGAACGGGTGACCCAACTTCTGCATAGCCATCTGCAAAAGCACCCCCATCTGATCGTCGTGGACAATCTGGAAACCGTCCAGGATGTGATGGTTCTGCTGCCCGTGCTGCGCCAAATGGCAAACCCTTCCAAATTTCTGCTCACCTCCCGCCAGAGCATCCCCAGCGCGGCCTATCTCTACCACTACCCGCTGCCACCTTTGCCCTGGACCGACGCCCTGGCCCTGGTACGCTTCGAGGCCGCCAGCCGCAATCTGCCCCTGCTGCTCAACGCCAGGGAAGCAGAACTCTACCCGATTTTTGAAGCAGTGGGTGGCAACCCCCTGGCCCTGCGTCTGGTGGTTGGGCAGACCCACCACCACCCCCTCCACACCGTCCTGGAAAAGCTGGCCGGGGCACAGGGGGCTTCCGTAGAGGCGCTCTTTGGCTACATCTATCGGCGGGCTTGGGAGCTGCTGGACGACGACGCCCAGCAACTCTTTCTCTCCCTGCCCCTGCTGCCAGAGAGCGGAGCCGACCTGTCCTTCCTCGCCATCATCAGCGGTCTGGCCCCGGCCCCGCTCAACGACGCCCTGGAAACGCTCCTGCGCCTCAACCTGCTCGATCACCGCAGCCACTCCCTGCGCCAGAGTTTCTATACAATTCACGGCCTGACCCGCACATTTCTGCTGGAACAGGTGGTCCGATGGCAAGTTTAGCCGAACAGGACCTACTGGCCCGTCGCTTCGCCGCCAGCGTTGTGCGCGGTATGGGTGGTCTGTTGGGGATGATTCCCGCCGACGTCAGCCGTCTGCCCGACCAGCAGACCTGTACCCTCGCCCTGCATCTGTTGGACTTTGCCCTGGAACTGGACGAAGCCTGGCCCCAGGCCCGGGAATTGCTCCTGCGCCTCTCCCCCCAGATGGAGCAGGCCGGCCACCGGGACAATTGGCTGCCCTATTTGGAACGGGCCATTGGGAGCGGCCCTGCCAGGCAAGACCCGCTGACCGCCGGGGAGTTTGCCTTCTATCTGGGCCAACTACACGAATTGCGCTCCCGTTTTGCCGAAGCCCGTAACGCCTTTGCCCAGAGCGCTGCCAGCTTTGCCCTGGGCCAACGACCCCAGGACGCAGCCAGGGCCATCAGCCGCAACGCCTATGTGGCCCGGTTGCAACGCCGTTTTGACGAAGCCGAGCAACTGGTGGCCCAGGCCCGGCTGCTGGCCCCAGACCATCGCCCCATCCAGGCCGCCTGCCACCTGACATTGGGTACAGTCGCCTTTGACAGACGGGAGTGGGCAGAGGCAGAGGCCCATCTGCAACAGGCCGCGGCCCTGTGGGAGGCGGAAGGCGACAGACGGATGATCGCGCTGAGCCTGCGCAATCTTGGCCCCGCGCTGCATATGCAAAAACGCTACGAAGAGGCCGCGGCCTGCTATCATCGGGCGTTGGAGATCTTGCACGAAATAGCAGACCCGGTGAACCAGGCCGTTACCCAGATGAATCTGGGGATTATTCGTTATCTTCAGGGAGAATTTGAGGAGGCATTGGCCCTCTATGCAAAGGCCGAGCCGATCCTGCGCCGGGTGGAAGACCCCTTGCGTCTGGCCAGCCTGCTGGCGAACCAGGCTATGGGCTACCGCAAACTGGCCCGCTGGGACGAAGCGGAAGAGTGCTGTCGTCAGGCCATCGCTGGGTGGGAAGCCCTGGGTAACCTGCGTTCCACCCTCAATGCACTGGATACTTTGATTTACATCCTGCGTGGACAGGGCAGACTGGCCGAGGCCAAAACAACACATACCACAGCCCTGGAACGGTTGCAGGCGATGGAAGCCGGAGCGACCCGGGATGTTTTGCAGGCAATGCTGGACGAGCATCTGCCCTACCTGGAGAAATAGTAGTTCACGGAAACGTAAGTCCACCCATACTTGCGAATGCTCTCGCCGGGTCCGTGACCCGGCGGTGTCTGACAGTCCTATTGATTAACCAAAACCTGGCCCAGGCCCACAACCACAGCCAGGGTTTTTTGAACAGCAACCGGGTGAAGGCCATTCCCTTAGCGCCGACTCAACGCTCATCCGGCACAGCCCCAAAAAGAGAGTTCCTGTCCCTGACCTTCCACAACGATTGCGCCCGAGAAGCCACTGGCTGGCGCAAAAGCGGCCATCTGCCAACGGTTCGCCGGCTGCGCTTCTTCTTTCACGCGCAGGAGAGCGGCAGCCTCTCCCGGCAGCAGAGAGACGTCAAACTGGGCCAGGGGGTAGGTGAGTCCATCGCCAATCGCTTTGACAAAGGCTTCTTTGCGGGTCCAACAATCATAAAAAGCCGTCTGCTGTTGTGCTTGTGGCAGGGAGTGCAGGTCGGCCAATTCCCTTTGGGAAAAGAGACTCTCCGCCAGGGCGTGGAGATCATCCAGGGGTCGATGTCTTTCGATGTCCACGCCCACGCGCCCTTGCCGGCCAAAGGCAAAGAGGGCTATCTCGCCGGAATGGGAGAGATTAAAAGAGAGTTCGGCGGTGGGGAGAGCGGGTTTGCCCTGGGGATTGTAGACAAAGCGGATGTCACCGGCTGGCCGGCTGAGATAGGCAGCCAGCAGGCGGCGCAGAGCGCCCCGGGCCAGGGTGTAGCGCCGCTGATCCCTGGGAAAATGAAACCGCTCCGCTTTTGCCAGCTCATCCGGCCCAAGCAGGGAACGAGACGCGGCTATCTGTTCGGGGCCAACCAGCAAAGACAAGCGCCAAAGGTGAACCTGACCGGGGGCCAGCGCGGGATGGGTAGCAGGCAGTTGCCATTGGGTGGGAGAATCCATCAGCCAGCCCCGTCCAGACAAGTTTTTGTCAGATAGTGGTCCATAACGGCCAGTTTAGGGGAAACAACAAAGCGAGAGTTGGGTATGAGCAGCAGAAGTGGCCGGGCGAAACCACAGATTCACTGCTTCGGATGTTAGATTCATTGGAGTCTGCTGTCAAGCAAGGCCACTTGCAAAATTAAGTCGTAGTCCAGGTGATGCCCATAAGGGGATGTCCATAACGACGGCTGAACAACCCACTCTTGGGTACTGCCGGGATGTGAAGTACAATTCACTCTGTCCTTGTGCCGTCCTGTCGTTTCACCACCCTGCGCCCATGTCCCAAGAACCCACAACCCTGGAAAAACTGGCCGGCCTGCCCTGGAGCTACGCCACCAACGCGGCCAATACGGTCTTTTCCCAATTTGTCTACTTTGGCTCCGTCTTCGTCCTCTTTCTGGATCATCTGGGCCTCTCCAAAACCGAAATCGGTTTTGTTCTGGCCTTGACCCCCCTGGCCGCGCTCATCGCGCCTTTCGTCGCGCCCTACACAGCCCGCATTGGCTACAAACGGGCCTTTGTCCTCTACTACGGCGGACGCAAGGCTGTCACTGTACTGCTCCTCCTCACCCCCGTCATCCTCAGCGCCTATGGCGGGCGGGCGGCCTTCTGGTTTGTGGCCGGGGTGGCCGCCCTCTTTTCCCTGAGCCGGGCCGTGGAAGAGACCGCCTACTTCCCCTGGTTACAGGAGTTTGTGCCCAATTCTGTGCGGGGCAAATACTCGGCCACCAGCAATATCTTCACCGCCTTCACCGGCTTTGTCTCGGTCTGGATTGCCGGTCTGGTCATCGGCAATACCAGCGGGCTGAACGGTTTTATGCTACTCTTTGCGGCCGGGATCGTGGCCGGTTTCGTCTCGGTTTGGGCCTGCACATTCATCCCCGGCGGTGCGCCCAACCCGGCCGAAGCCACAGGGGAGCGCAATCTCTGGGCCGCGCTGCAAGACCCGGACTTCCGCCGCTATCTCCTGGGCCTGGCGCTGATTACTCTGGGCACGGTTCCCCTGGCCTCCTTTCTGCCCCTCTACTTGCAGGATTTGGTCGGTCTGGACGCCAGCGCGGTGGTCTTTATCCAGATGGGCACACTGCTGGGCACCCTCTCGTCCAGCTATGGCTGGGGCTGGGCCGCGGACCGCTACGGCAGCAAGCCGGTGATGCTGACCGGGGCCGTGTTGCTGGTTGCCCAGCCCCTGCTCTGGTGGCTGCTGCCCCGACAGATGGCGTGGAGTCTCTACCCGGCCCTGGGCATGGCCTTTCTGCAAGGCGTAGCCAATCTGGGCTGGGGCATCGGCGCGGCCCGCCTGCTCTTTGTGACAATTGTGCCCCCCGAAAAGAAGATGGATTATATGGCCCTCTACTTCTTTTGGGCCGGGATTGTGAGCGGGGGCAGCCAATTGCTGGGCGGCCGTGTGCTGGACATTACCCAGAGCATCGCGGGCCAGTGGGGCCCCCTGGTGCTGGACCCCTACACCCCCATCTTTCTCGTATCCCTTCTCATGCCTCTGGGCAGTATTCTGCTGCTGCGGGCCATCCGGGCCGATAGCTCCTTCTCTACCAGCCAATTCGCCGGCCTCTTTCTGCGGGGCAATCCCTTTTTGGCTGTGGGGTCTCTGGTGCGCTTCCACTGGGCCAGGGACGAAGAAGACACAGTAGCGGTCACCGAACGGATGGGCACGATCCGCAGCCGCCTGGCCGTGGATGAATTGCTGGAGAGTCTGGCCGATCCCCGTTTTAATGTGCGTTTCGAGGCGATTCTGGCCATGGCCCGTATGCCCGCGGACGAGCGGCTGATTGGCGGGCTGGTGAAGGTATTGCAGGGCAAGACCCCGGCCCTGAGCGTTCTGGCCGCCTGGGCTTTGGGCCGAATGGGGGACGAACAGGCCCACACCGCGCTGCACGCCGCCCTCAACACCTCTGCCTATCGTTCGGTGCAGGCCCACAGCGCCCGTTCCCTGGGCACCCTGGGGGATCATTCGGCTGTGCCTGTGCTGCTGGCCCGGTTGAATGGGGAAGAAGACGAGGGCTTGCAGGTAGCCTATGCCTCGGCCCTGGGCAAGCTGGGCGCGGTGGAGGCCACGGGGGAGCTGCTGGCCCTGTTGGACCGTTGCGAGGATGAGATAACCCGCCTGGAGGTGGCCCTGGCCCTGGCCCGGCTGGTGGGCAACGAGCGCCACTTCGTGCGTCTTCTGCGCCAACTGCGCGCCGAACCGGGTACCGGCGCGGCCCAGGCTGTCACAGCGCTGGCCCGCCGACTGAATGGGGAAGGAAGCATCGACAGCCCGGCCAACGCCCTGCTGCTGCAAAGCGCCGATGCCTTTGCCAAAAACCAGATGGAGAGCGGTGCGGCCCATCTGCTGGCCGGAATCGAAAGAGTCTCCCCCCTGGCCGAGCCGGGTGCCGAGGAGATTCGCCATTTCTGCACAGCCCGGCTGGTGGGCAGCCAAAACCCGGCCACCGAATACCTGCTGCTGCTGCTCTTCGTCCTGGCGGCGGGTTCGTGATGGGCGCGCTGGAGCAGCCAACATCAATCAGCGCTGGCGTGTAGGGACGCGCCGGTAACCCCTCACCACCCCCTAGCCAACGACGGGGCATTCGGTTGTTTGAGGGACGCCCCCTCCTCTCCCAGCGGTAGCGATGGTTCGTTTGTGCTGTTTTCGGCGCTGGGAGAGGAGGGGGTTTGGGGGCGATTGGTGGGTTGCCTCTCCCCGCCCTCCATTCGCCCCGGCTGGGAGAGGGGCCGGGGGTGAGGGCAGCGCAAGCTGACAGTTTGCGTTACATCGACCCCGGCACTCTGAAAAACACGACCAACGCCATCGACAGACTCCCCTCTCCCAGCCCGACCCACACAACCCGCCCACCATTCGCCCCGGCTGGGAGAGGGGCCGGGGGTGAGGGCAGCGCAAGCTAACAGCTTGCGTTACTCAGCGATCGGGTATTGGGGTGCGGCGGCGAAGGCCCGGGCCATTACCACCGCGGCGAAGGCCCGGCGGGCTGGTTCGTCGGGACAGAAGGTCTGGCCGTCGCCTCGGTTGGGGCAGAAGGGATCGTTTTCGGCCAGGAAACCCTTGCGGGCCCCGGCTTCGATGGCCCGCTGGATGGGGCTGTCGTGCTGTACATCTACAAAAATATCCCCTTGTACAGGCGCAAGTTCCCAGCCCAGGGATTGGGCCAGAGAGAGGAGCAGTTCGCCCCGGCTGACCCACAAAGTGGGGCAAAAGACAGGCTGTTCAGCCTGGGAAGGACAGCGGTTGCTTTCCAGCCCCACGCCGGTTGCCCCAAGCACTTCGGCCCATTTGTCCCGCCCCCCGTTGAATTCCTGTCTGTCTGCATAGAGACCTTGGGCATCCGGCGGTGCGTAGCTGCCCCCGTAGATGTGACGCAGGAGGAAGACAGGCACGACCTCCCGGTTCACCATCTGGTCCGGGCAGAAAGGGCGATCCTGGAAGGGTTCGGTGTTGCTGCGGCAGCCCTGGGAAATTTTCAGTTCAAACCAGCGCTCGATCTCGGCCCCGCCCCAGGAATCGGCAGAGACGTCGCAATAGCGGTTTTGGGGATCGCAGTCGCCCACCGAGACTGGGCGGCTGTCCCGGTTGTTGCGCGGGTCCACATCGCCCACGCCGGGCGGCGGCACAACCTCCCACACGACGAAATAATCACCCGGCGGCAGGGGGCGAGGGAGTTCCACTTCGGCGTAGATGTACCCGCTGCTGGCAGCAGCCCCGGCCAGGGGGGAGAGGAGGGTTGACTTGACCAGCGGGGCGTCGATGGGTGGCCCATTGAAGCTGGCCGCGAGCCAGACGGCCAATTGAGCGCCCTCTGGCAGCGGGGTCGGGTTCAGATTCTGCACTTCTGCATCCACCCCAATAATGCCGCCGGCATAGTAGGCGGCGCGCAGGGGGGAGATGCGGGTGGTACGCAGGCTCAAATCTGTGTGGGGGCAGAGGGGTTCGTCCTTAAGACCCAGTTGGGCATCGTCCAACAGATAGGCCACCGGCCCTGCGCTGTTCAGGTAAAGCTCCCAGCGCACCCACGAGTGGCTGGCCTGGCCGATGGCGAGGCTGACCTCCACGCACTGCCACCTGCCTTCCTCTGTGGAAATGTCCACCCCACTATTTTCCTGGGGCGAATCACCGATGGCCCAAAGCGCCAATCGACCATTCAGCCGTGAGCCATCTTCCGAGCGTAGCCAGAGGGCGGCCTGGATTTCGTCCCCTTCTGTCAATGCAAAACCCACATCCTGAAAAATCGAATGGCAGTCGGGTGCATCCCGGCGCACAGCCAGCAGACGCGAACCGTTGTGGCTCTGTTCGCTGTGGCGCGCTTCGCCACCACAGGGGGCGATCTGCCAGCCGGTCAGCTCGGCATCCTCAAAATCCCCATTCACCAGAGCCAGGGCTTGGGAGGGGCAGCGTGCGGTTTCGCCCATCTCAACCTCGGCTGCGTCAATGGCATAGACAGGATCGAGCGCATTTTGGTCAAAATAAATCTCCGTCCGCAATGTGGTATAGGAGCTGTCTGGCACTCGCAAAGATAGCTCCACACAGCGCCAGGACGGCCCCGCGCGAAACTCAATGCTCTCGGCGTGGGTTGTGCTCCCACTCGCATAGAGCGCCAGAATCCCTCCGACCGACTGATTTGCCTGGGATTTGATCCAAACGCGCGCGGTGAAGGGTTGATCTGCCGCGACACGAATCGGGATATCCTGCAGGAGGGAGGTGCATTTGTCGGCCCGTTGAACTTGCAGGTAGCGCAGGCCATCCTGGGACCCGGGGGCATCTTCGATGACCGCAAAGGGACAGGGACTCTGCCACCACTTCCACCCGTCCGGTCCATTGCTGTCATCTTCAAAAGAACCATTTGTCAGTCGGGCGGGCGGGGGCGGGCAGATGACCCCGGCCCCAAAGCGAATGGCTGCCGTGTCGATGTCGTAGCTGTTGGGCGTCTCTTCCTTAAAATAGAGTTCAGCCCGGGCCACCCATTCGAACTGGGGATTGTAGTTCAGTTCTGCTTCAATACAGTGCCAGCCGACTTCCTGCACCCGAAATGCGACCTCCGCTCTCTCTTCCACGCCAACTGTATCCAAGGGTGCGCGCCCGCTCCAGATCACCAACTCACCCTCAATCGGCACACCTTCCGGCGAGCGTATCCAGAGAGCTACGCCGATCCTATCGGACCCTTTGGGCAGTTGACCCAACTCCTTGCGCAGAGAGGTACATTCTGACGACAGCCGTTGCACCGACAGGTGGCGTCCCGTTTTCCCCAGCGCGTCCCCGTCCTGAAGCGTATAGAGGCAGCCATCGCCGCCCACGAAATCCCAGGGCGCAAGACCGCTCTCGAAGTCCAGATTCTCCAGGGCGTTGGGCGTGGGGACGTCAGCCGTGGGGGTGCTGGTGGAGACAGCGGTGGGTGTTGGGGTGTGGGTGGCGGTGGCGGGGGCAAGGGGTTCGGTCACAGATTTGTCGGCAGTGGGTATAGCGATAAACCGGGTATAGAGCAGGTAGAAGACAAAGGCCAGCACAAGCACCGAGACCCCGGCGAACATCCGTTGCGCGGTCAGCCACGAAGCCGCAGCCAGACCTTCGCTACCGGCGAACCCATCGGCGGGTACTTCGTCGCCGCTGATTGTGATGCGCGGGTGGGGCTGCGAGCCAGGCAGAGAACGCTGCGGGT
>JAHDWH010000161.1 GCA_023384455.1 Caldilineaceae bacterium
CCACCCCACCCTGCCCCTCCCCATTCCAGGGAGGGAAGCGGATCGACTCCTCCCCCAAAGTGGGGGAGGTTGGGTGGGGGTGAACAGTTACAAAGGAGAGGGCCACCGTTTCGGGTGGCCCTCTCCTTTTTACGATCTAC
Source organism: Caldilineaceae bacterium (assembly GCA_023384455.1). Classification (GTDB taxonomy): domain Bacteria; phylum Chloroflexota; class Anaerolineae; order Caldilineales; family Caldilineaceae; genus JACQGT01. The sequence goes on from JAHDWH010000161.1 coordinate 141, forward strand.
CGTTTGCGTCAACGGCAAACAACCGAGTTTTTCGTGCAATCAGCGCAGACCGAAGCCGGCACGTATTTCTTCACAAACCGCAAGCTCGCTGCGGATGTAAGCCAGAAGTGACTGATCGTCAGTAAATGCGCATGTATCGCCTTTGGTGACATCCTGCAGTTGATAGCGCCACCCTTGTCCGCTGCTGATCTGCCAGATACGCAGCACGTAGACTCGTCGCCCTGGGAACGAACGACTATTCTGTTTGGTGGATGACATGCGTGGCTACCTCTCAGCGTGTGGTGTAGGGAAGATAGATGGCGTGATCGCTGTTCACCGGCAGGGGGGTCGCGGTTGCTGTCGGTGTCGATGTTGCCCCAGGCAGGGAGGTCGCAGTTGCTGTCGGTGTGTGGGTAGGCGTGGGCGCACTGCTCACTGAACCGACACCCCACGCTGGATGTGCGATATCGGACGGGCCAAATTGTGTGCCCCCGCCACCGCCGAGGGGGATGATACGCAGGGTCGCGCTGCTGCCAGGCTCCAGATTGGGCGCATAGTGAAAGATCACCTCTTGACCGTCGGGAGAGACGCTGGGGTTAAAGGCATATTCGCTTTCGTACGTAGTCAACTGATAGATCAGTTCGTTGACAAGATCGATGTAGAATAGATTGCTCTTGACCGGCGTAAAAAATTCTTGGAGGAAGTTGGCTATCACAAAGCCCGACCCATCGGGGAGCCAAGCCAGGCCCCGGGTTTCGTCAACGGTGACCAAATGTTGCGCCGGTTGATCGCTATCGACCGTCGCTCGGTAGACCGCCGTACCGTTCTCCTGGTCGAACGCTGTGTAGATAACCGTATTGTCCGCCGGTGACCAGCTTAGATTGGACGCCTGGATAGTCTGGGCGTCCCCCGCCAGCAGGTCGCGGCTGCGCTGCAATACGCTCCCCTGCAATGGAACCTGTTGCATACTGCCGCTGCCCAGCAAAAAGGCCAACGACTGCCCGTCAGAACTCCAGGAGACATCCCAAACTTTGAAGCTCGAAATCCGACCGGCGGAAGTAAAGGCCAATTCACCCGCATCCACAGTCTGCCCGGCGACCACATCCACGCCAGGAATGATCCAGCGCCGGCTGCCTTCGACGGCGACAACGGCCTGCATAATTTCCGGTCCGAGGTCCGGTACATTGGGGATGGTAATCTGCTTGACCAGGCTGGGCAGCAGGGAGACAAATACCGGTTCGCGCAGACCCTCGACAGTCACCTCGGCGATCTGGCTGGTGGTGAACCCATTGCGTAGGCTGACGGTGACCGAGCCTGTGGCGATTCCCTGCATTTGGCTACAGGCAGGGCGGTTGGTGACGCGCTGGAAATTGCTGCCGTCGGCATTGATCACATAGACGTTGGTTTCGTAGACGCTGCACTGGGGTTCGTGTCCGCTGACGAAGGCCAGCATGGAACCGTCCTTGCGCCAGATCAGGTCCTGAATCCCCGAGGTCATATGGCCCCGCTGATCCTGGGGGATCTCCCACAATTTGCGCGCCTGGCTGCCGTCGGCGTTGACCACCCAAATCTCGTGGTTCTCTGTGACATAGGCGATGACACCGCTGCGGCTGACCGCACGCTCGCTGGCCTGAACCGCCATATCCCGATTGGTGAAGACGGCGAGGGCCAATAGACCCATAAGCAGGAGCAAGGCGCTCATCCATCCGAGACGGCGTGGTTTGATCGGATTGTCTGCATAGGGGCGCTGGGTGGCCGTACTTAAATCTGTCTGCACTGTGTAGTTCATGGTTTTCTCCTCAAGAATAGCTGGCTTCTGTGCCGATGAATCTCAACGAATCGGATGTCTGCATTCGCTCTGTACACAGTCTAGCTGTCGGCCCTTTGCCAACTGTTTGTGGAGGAGTACCACCGATCTGACAAAATAGGGCGTGATCAATAGGCCCGATACCAGGAGTAGGGGAGAAGGGGAGAAGGGGGGTGGGGTTTTTGTCCATTCGGTTGCAAACGGGGGCAACCACTGTGGTGACAAAATGATGGTAGGGTGGCAATCGGTGAGTCTACGCCTGCTCGCCCCGGGTGGGCGGCAGGTCGACTCCTGCCTGATTGAGCGCGGCCATGTCACGCAGGATGGTGCGCTGGCTGACGCCGAGTGCTTCGGCCAGGTGGTGATAGGCGGGGAGCGCGTTCTGGCTCTGGGCTTCGTGGAGCAGGCGCACAATCTGCTGGCGGCGACGCTTGCCCTTGGACCGGATGGCCCGATCTTGGGGTGTTTCTACGGTCCAGGTGACGGCGATCTGTTCGTCTGCGGTGAGGGGACGCCCCAGGGGCGCGTCGGCGCGGGGGAGAGTTGTCTGGGTCTGGATCGCCTGATTCTCGGCCCACGCCGCCAGGATAGCCCGATGCTCCGGTATCTGGTTTCGACTCGCCTGCTGATCCTTGGGCGAGAGTGTGTCCAGCATTTCGGTCAAGGCACGAACTGCCTCCGCAAGGGCTGCCCCAGCTTCGGCAGGGCGTCCGCTGGCCTGCAAGACCTGATAGTGCTCGAAATGGACCAGATAGGCTTGAAAGAGGCCGGGGGTGAGTGCTGCGACCCCAGCCTGGATTGCATCACCTGCCGGGCCGATCTGGTTCTGTGCGCGCAGAATCTGTGCCTTGGTTGTGAAGAACCCAGGGGTGAAATCGGAAAATCCATGGGTTTCGCAATAGGCCAGGGCAGCTTCAATATCCTCGCTTGCCTCCCGGTATTGGCCCAGGCGTAAATGGGCCTGGGCCCGGGCCTGGTGGATCTGCGCCAGCAGCCAGGGTGACTCGGCGCTGGCGGCCATCTCTGCCAGCGCTTCGTTCAGGTGCTCCCGGGCCGCGGCCAGCTCCCCCGCCAGATAGTCGAACTGGGCCTGGATGCCCAAGGCCTGGCCCAGGAGGGGTTTGTTCTCCTGGGATCGTTGCAGGGCGATCACTTCCTCAACCGCCCTTCTCCCCCTGGGCAGATCGCCGATATACGTGCTGATGACGGCGGCGATGTTGGTTTCGGCATAGTTCCACGCACGCTCCGAGCCGATCTCCCGACCGATCTGCGAGGCAGCCTCGAAATGTTCGAGGGCGTCGCCTACCTTCCCCTGCATATAGGCAACCGCGCCCCAGTTGATCAGCGTACGCGCCTCGGCATAGCGGTAGCCGACCTCCCGTTGAATGGAGAGCGCCTGGGCGTAGCCCGCTTCGGCTTTGCTCAATTCGCCTTGTTCGCACAAAACCGCGCCAATCGCAGCCAACACATCTGCTTCCCCAACCCGGTCGCCCAGGCTGCGATAGCAGACAAGCGCCCGATCGGCCGCAAGCAGTGCTTCCTGATGACGTGACAGATCGGAAAGAGCTGCGCTGAGGGTCGCCTCGGCTTGGGCCTGGGTAGCCAGGTCTTGGGTCTGGTGACTCAGTTCGATGGCCTGTTCCAGGATTGGCACAGAGGCGAGACTGTCACCGTTCCAATAGATGCTCTCTCCGGTGGCGCAAAGGATGGCGGCTTCGGCCCGCCGATCCTTGCGGCCCCGGGCCAGCGTCAGGGCCAGGTCAAACCGTTCCAATGCCCCAGAATAGTCGCCCAGGGCCGCCAGCATCTGACCGTAGCGGCGCTCCCGCTCGATCTGCTGCTGGGGGTCAGTCAGGAGTTGGGGCGTCAGTGCTTCCAGGTCCTCCTGCTGTCGCTCCCGTTCTCCCAGCACAGCCAGCACCGCTTCCCGGGCCAGGAGCAGCCGAACCAGAAATGGGGATGTGGCCTCGGAGGACTCCCCGGCCAGGGCCTCGGCCCGGTCGAAGTAGGCCAGGGCCTGGCGATAGGCGTGGCGTTCCACCGCCTGTTCCCCGGCCAGGACGTAGAAATGGGCGGCCTCTGTCGCCGCGGCCGCGTGTTCGTGATGATAGGCCAGCATCGCCGCCTGGGCCGGGTTCGTTGGGTCTAACAGGCCAGCCATCCGGCTATGCAGGGTCTGACGTTCATCCTTGGGCAGGGCGGCGTAGATGGTCTGGCGCACCACATCGTGGCTGAAGCGATAGGCTGTGGCCGTCTCCTCCAGCAACCCCTGCTGCACCAGACTGCCCACGCTGACGAGCAACGCCGGACCTGTCATCCCGGCCATATCAGCCAGAACCAGCAGCGACACCTGGCTGCCCGCCACGGACATGGCATTCAACAGATACCGGGTATGGGCATCCAGGCGGGTCAGGCGATGGCTGATGGTCTCTTCCACGGCTGGGAGCAGGGGGAGTTCGGCGTAGTCGGTGGTATCCGCGTCATAGGGCGTGGACCATACGCCCGCGCCTTCCTGGGTGAGCAACCCTTCGGCATAGAGGGTGCGCAGGCTTTCCAGCACAAAGAGCGGGTTGCCGCCGGTCTCGTGGTGGATACGAGCCGCAAAGCGTGTGGCCGGCTGTGCCAGATGCAGGGCGCGTTGCATCAGCTCCCCTGTCTCTTCCAGCGAGAGTGGCGAGAGGGCGATCCGCGCCAGCAGACCGGCCCGATCCACCGCGTTGAGTCCAGCCCACACAGCCGGATTTTCGCGGGCATCTGTGGGACGAAAGGAGACGACGACCAGCACCCGGCTGGCTGCCAAGCGCTGGGAGAGATAGGCCAGAATGTCCAGGGTGGCGGCATCGGCCCAGTGCAAGTCCTCCAGGATCAGCAGGGTTGGGCTGATTTTCCCCAGGGCGAGGATCACGCGGACCAACCCTTCCATCAGGCGAATGTGGGCCTGTTCCGCGGGGATGTCGGGCAGAGGGGATACCCCCGGAACCCACTCGGCCAGATCAGGCAGCAGCGTAGCCATCACACTGAGCCACAGGCGATCCAGCACAGTGGCGACCTGCTGGGCGCGCAGGGGGGACATCCCTGTCCCCAGAGCCGAGAGCAGCGGACCGTAGGCTTCCTGGGCTGCCAAGTATTGGGCGCGGCCATGCATAACAAGCGCGGAGCGCCAGACCGCGTCCTCGGCCAGCGCGTCGAGCAGACGGCTCTTGCCCACCCCCGGTTCCCCCACCACAAAAAGCACACCGCCCTGCCCGTGCATGGCCCGCTCCAGGTGCTCGATCAGAACGCGCCGCTCCATCTTGCGCCCGATGAGTGGTATATCCTGGGCGAAGGGCGGCGTATTGGGGGAGCGCTCGTCGATGGAGGGTGGCCCGGTTTCCATCAGTGCGGTGGTCTCCGGCGCAGGTTCGGCCCCGAACTCTTCGTGCAGCATTGTGCAGAGTTCGTCGTAGCGCTGCTGGGCGTCGTGCGGGCGTCCCAGCCTGTGGTAGAGCCAGATTGCCTCCTGGTAGGCTCCCTCGTGCAGAGGATCAACCTGAATCAGCGCGAGCGCGGCCAGGAGCGCCTGTTCGTAGTCCTGGTTTGACTTGTGCCCGGCGATCAGCCGTTGGGACGCCTGTATGTAGCGCTCGCGCAGCCGCTCCTGTTCGGCGATGACCCAATCGCTGTAGTCGTCTGTCAGCAGGGGGGCTGTGTAGAGGGCCACGGCTTGGCGCAGAAAAGGCAGTGCGTCCTGGTCGCTTGTCTGCTGGGCCGCGTGATTCAGCGCTTCCTCAAAGGCGTACACATCGGTCGCCTGGACCTGGGCGCGGTCGACGCCCAGCGTATCCGCCTTGCGCAGGATCAAAGATTCAGTGCCCGGAGACCGCCCGATCTCCCAGAGGGCGTAGCTCAGACGCCGTCGAGCCGTGGACTCGTCCAGGTCCGGCCAGAAGAGATCGCAGAGCCGGGTTCGGGAGTGCTCCATATGGGCGTGGAAAAGCAGATAGGCCAACAGCGAACGTCCCGCCTGGGATGGGATGAGGACGGGTTGACCGTCGTATTCGAGGGCAAAGGGGCCAAAGAGGTGAACCGAAAGCATGGGTGGCCTGCAAAGAGATGGGTATAAGGAGCAAGAACGTTCGCATTCTAGCAGCCGTACCAGCAAGCTGTCAACAAAAATGTAACTGCCTCACCCCCTCCCAACTTTCCCCACTAACAGGGCGAACAAGGGAGTTTCCGGTCAATACATCCAGAGAACGCATCAGATTGCTAAATTGAAGCCACTTAAAGTAGGATAAATAGGAGGTAATAGTGCAGTTAGAATTTGAAGATTTACAAAAGGAGCATTTTCATTATGAGTGACTTATGGTTAACTACCCTCCAGACAGAAACGCCACAGGCAGGTTTTGAACTGGCCATCACCCTCAGCCGTCGTGGCGTCAAGTACACACAGCCAGATGTTGAGGTGCTAAAGAGACTGCGCCCCGATTATGCTGAATCCGCAGACTCTCTGACGGCCGCATCCCAAGTTGTTGCCATCAATTTCCAAACAATCGCCGCAGCGAACAATTATTGGCGATCATAATAGACGACAAGCAGGAGGGCATAGCAGCGCCGCTATGCCCTCCTGCTTGTCGTCTGGCGAGATTCGGGATATTGTGCCAGCAGCAGTCTTAAACAATCGACATCTTTAACAGTCGATTGACCACCTATAAGCGCGCCTATTTTATTCAGCGCAGGCGCCAAGATAACGAACGCGCCGGGACAGTCAATGGCCAGCAGTGTTGAACGCGCAGTCCAAATAATGAAAAATTCAACAGTACACAGAGCGGCTTTGCGGATAAGTTTGATTTATGCGGCCGTTGCCGCCCTCTGGGTCTTTTTTTCTGATCGCTTGTTGGAAGCCCTCATTCCCGAACTGGCTCTATTAACGACCTGGCAAACGCTCAAGGGGTGGAGCTTTGTCATCGTTACCACGCTGCTCATTTATTATCTGCTACGCCAGGAACTGCTGCGCCATCAAAAAACAGAAACTGCCTTAGTGGAAAGCCAGCGACGCTTGTCCACGCTGATGGCCAATTTGCCCGGCATGGCCTACCGCGGTCGAAACGACCGCGACTGGACGATGACCTTTGTGAGCGAAGGCTGCGTTGCCTTGACCGGCTATCAGCCGGAAGACCTGATCGGCAGTAAAACCATCGCCTGGACGCAACTGGTCCATCCTGCCGAGCGAGATGAAATATGGGCACAGACCCAGCGTGCTTTGCAAGTGGGTGATCCTTTTCGCCTGACCTACCGGATTACAACGGTCGCTGGCCAGGAAAAATGGGTCTGGGAACAAGGACAGGGCGTCTATTCAGCAGATGGGACTGTACAAGCGATAGAGGGGTTCATTATAGACATCACGGACCGCGTGATGACACAGCATACGCTGGAACAACGTGTGGCCGAGCGCACCCATGAGCTGACAGCTTTACGCGAAGTGTCGCACAGTATGATCTCCACGCTCGATCTGGAGCCGCTTTTGTTGCTAATTTTGGATCAGTTGAAGAAAGTGATCGATTACAGCGGCGCAGCCATCCAGATGTTGCAAAATGATGTTTTGGTCATGCAAGCCAGCCGCCGTCCAGACCCGCTGACGGCAAAAGTGAAGGTCAATTATCAACCGGCCCGCATTGCCACGATTCGAGAGATGCTTGAGACACAACAACCGGTTTTTTTGGCCGACGTGCGTCAAGATGAAGCATTGGTCGAAGCCTACGAATCGGCAAGCGGCGTACCGCTAAACGAAACATTTGATTACATTCGCTCCTGGATGGGCGTGCCCCTTATCGTCCGTGGCCGGGTGGTGGGTATGTTGAGTCTGGCGCATCGCCAAGTTGGATATTATGAAGAAAAGGATGCCCAATTAGCCCAGGCCTTTGCCGACCAGGCCGCCATCGCTATGCACAACGCTGAATTGCACCAACAGGCCCAGATAACAGCCGTTGCCGACGAGCGCAGCCGCATTGCCCGTGAATTACACGACTCCGTCACCCAGGCCATCTACAGCGTCACCCTCTACGCCGACGCCACCCGCCTGGCCTTAAATGACGGGGAATTAGCGATTGTGGCCGAGAATCTGAATGAACTGCGGGCGATGGCCCGTGAAGCGATGCTCGATATGCGGCTGCTCATCTTTGAACTGCGTCCGCCTGTCTTGGAGGAAGAGGGGTTGGTGACAGCCCTGCAAACACGCCTGGATGCTGTCGAAGAACGTTCGGGGGTTGGTGCTACGCTTCAGGTAACTGGTGAAAGGCGCTTGCCCCTGGCGTTGGAGAATGAGCTGTACCGCATTGCCCAGGAGGCCCTCACGAATGTGGTCAAGCACGCCCGCGCCAGACAGGTCAGCATCTCTTTGGGCTTTGATGAGGCTGAGGTCTGCCTGGAAATAGAAGATGATGGCGTGGGCTTTGACACGGCTGTTGACCACAGCGGCGGTATGGGTCTGCGCGGTATCCAGGAACGAGTCGAGAAAATCGGCGGCAATCTGCTTGTTCAGAGTACGCCTGGGCAGGGTACAATGCTGCGTGTCCTGGTAGACAGTTAAAAGTGAGCAGTGTTCAGGAATTAGTGCAGAAGGTAATCGAATGGCCCAAACCCCTATTCGCGTTTTGATCGTAGACGACCACGGCATTGTCCGCAAGGGCACCCGCGCCTTGCTGGAACGAATCCCCGATTTTACAGTTGTGGGCGAGGCCAGCAACGGCAAAGAAGCGGTCATGCAGGCGGCAGCCCTACAGCCAGATGTGATTTTGATGGACTTGATGATGCCGGAGATGGATGGCATTGAAGCCATCGGCCTGATTACCGCCAGCCAGCCCGACAGCCGCATCCTGGCCCTGACCAGCTTTGCCGCCGATGATAAGGTGTTCCCGGCCATTAAAGCGGGTGCGTTGGGTTACATGCTGAAGGACGCGGACCCGGAAGATTTGATTCGGGCCATTCGCCAGGTATATCGGGGCGAACCATCGCTGCATCCCAGCATTGCCCGTAAAGTTCTGCAAGAATTAGGCCGCCCACACACGCCATCGCCAGCACCCGGCCCGGATCCGCTGACCGAGCGCGAATTAGAAGTACTGCAACTAGTCGCCAAAGGGCTAAGCAACCAACAGATGGCCCAGCAGCTCACAGTGGCGGAAGTGACCATCCGCACCCACGTCAGTAACATTTTGAGCAAGCTGCACCTCGCCAACCGGGTTCAGGCCACCTTATATGCCCTGCGCGAAGGGTTGACTACATTGGAAAACGATGCAGAATAATATCGTGTTCAATGTTGGCAACTCTTAAATTGATTGCCCAGCAAGGGGTAAAAATGGCCTATTTTGTAGTGCAAGTTCTGATCAATGCACTCGCTTTGACATTGACAATACTGATAGTTCCGGGAATTTCTCTGCACCCATTACAAATGGGGGCTATAGCCACGCTGCTTGAACTATTGTCAATTGCTCTTTTGTTTGGGCTGGTGAACACGTTTGTGCGGCCAATCGCCCTTGTCTTCACCGGCAAGCTTTTGTTAAAAAGTATAGGGCTGCTTGCCATTCTCATCAACAGTATCCTCTTTTACTTGCTTGCCACATCAACGGCCGTCATATTTGTCGTTGATAACCTCGCCTCTATCCTGTTTGCTGGGCTTGTATCTGGCATCCTCGCCGCCTTGCTGGAAGCGGTTTTGGGGTTAGACTCCCCTGTGCTGTATGACAACCAAAATAAGACCCGCTTCTATTGGCGCTGGCTGGGGAAATTACCGCGCGGATTACGTGAGAACATTGTTGAAAACCTACGATTGCAGCAAACTTATGGCATTATCTGGCGCTACGGCGTAGCGATTGCTCTGGACCAGACCCCATTGCGTGGCGTCCGCCGCAGGATGCAGCGCATCATCTATCCCCATACCCAAATAATGATGGATGAAAGTCCACAGACTGCTGTACGTTTAATGTTGCAAGAACTCGGCCCCACGTATGTCAAAATTGGACAAATGGCCGCCGGTCGCTCTGATCTATTGCCAGAATCGTGGATAACGGAACTGGAAAAGTTGCAAGACGAAGTTGCCCCCTTCCCCTATGCCCAGGTTGAAAAACGGATCAACCAAGAATTGGGCGCTTCACCGCAAAGCGTCTTCGCCACCTTTGAAAAAGAGCCGGTAGCCGCCGCCTCAACCGCTCAGATCCATCGCGCCACACTACCGGGTGGCGAGGTCGTTGTGGTCAAAGTGCAGCGCCCCGACATTAACGTGACTGTGCGTGGCGATCTCAATATCATGCGCGATGTGGTCACCAAACTGGAACGCCGTTCCCGTTGGGTGCGAGAAATGGGCTTTAGCGACCTGTTGGATGAGTTTTCCGAGAGCGTCCTCATAGAACTTGACTATCGCAACGAGGCCTTTAACGCCCAATTGCTGGCATACAATTTACGCGCCACACCTGATATTCAAGTTCCCACAATCTATGAGAAGTACAGCAGTGGCACGGTGTTGACAATGGCCTACGTGGACGGGATAAAGATCACGGAGGTTGCCAAAGGCGACGGCGGGATGGCCGACCGGGAGCGATTGGCCCGTCTGTTTTTACGGGCGATGAATAAGCAAGTGATGCTAAATGGCTTCTTTCACGCCGATCCCCACCCGGGTAATGTATTCATCAATCTACAGCAGGGCAGCCTTATCTTTTTGGATTTAGGTATGATGGGGTCTCTCAGTGCTAAACAGCGGGTTGTATTGGTCAATATGGTCTGGTCGCTCAAGGATGGGGATTCTAAAAATGTAGCGCAAGCGGTCTTGCAAATGACAAGGCATGACCAGGATTTAGATCAACACGCTTTTGAGAGAGATGTGGATCGCCTGGTTAAGCGCCATTTGGTCTTTTCTGAGCAGATACCCCAGTTGTCGGCTGTTATAGAAGATGTGTTTGCTCTGCTTTCGCGGTATAAGCTGCGGCTGGATCGGGCGTTTGCCTTGGCAATGAAATCATTGATGCAAACAGAAACGACAGTAACCTTGTTGGCGCCCCAACTTTCCTTTTTTGATATGGCCGTTGATGAAATTGAGGGGATGTTTCTGGAACAATTCCAGGCGGAGGTATTGGTGGAGAAGACGAAAGAACAGATCAAACGCACAACGAAGGGGGTGGTCATGCGCTTGCCCATCTGGCAAGAGGCGGCGGCGAAATGGATGACGCAATTGGAAAACGGTCGTTTTGTTTTGGAAGTTGACGCCAGTGATTTAGACCAGCAAATGGACGAACTAAAAAACAACCTGAATCAAAATGTGCGCCGTCTGGTAATTACGCTGATACTGATAGGATTGCTGGCTAGTTTGGCTATTGCCAGCAATGCACCAATAATGGCGAATATGCCACATAAAACCGCTATGTTAGCCCTCTCCCCTCTGGGGCTGATGGTAGTGATTACCTTATTTTATCTGGGTATCGTTGTGTGGGAGGCGTGGAAAAGCCGTAAATAAGGGGTACAATAATCAACATATGTGGAGAAAGACCGCCCCAGGCGGTCTTTTTTGTTGACACCAGGATCAACATCTGGCCAATGACAGACGCTATGGAGAAGTGTATGCTTAAGGTATAATGATTCACATTAGCAGCAGTTGATGCAACTATAGGTTAAAGGCAGAAGAGATGATCGAGGGCACTGAAGCCGCCGCCATCTTTCGCTATTGATTTGCCGCAATTTTGAAAAGGAGGTACGTAGCGCAATGGACGCACGTACGATTTATATGACAGAGTTCGATATGGAACGCTTGCGCACCTTAATCCGTGATGCCAAGCGCCTGGATCGTCGTGGAAATAAATATTGGGAAGACTTGGAAACTGAGTTGTCGCGTGCGCAGGTCGTTGCTCCTACTGATGTGCCAGTCGATGTCATCACGATGAACTCAAAAGTCCGCTTGCGGGATCTTGCGTCCCAAGAGGAGCTAATTGTGATGCTGGTCTTCCCGGGTGACGCCGACATTGTGCAGAACAAAATATCGGTTTTGGCGCCGATCGGTACAGCAATGCTAGGGTATCGAGTCGGTGATGTTTTTACTTGGGAAGTACCTGACGGCGTACGGCAGCTACAGGTTGAGGAGATTTTATACCAGCCAGAAGCAGCGGGCGATCATCATTTGTGAGTCGTCATCCCGTTGGCTATCGGTTGATCATCGAAAGGGAGATCACCTAATGTCTGATTATGCGCGAACTATTCTAATTCCCCTGGATGGTTCACCTTTAGCTGAACAGGTACTAAGCGAGTTGCAGCCGTTCGCGCCACCGGCGAAAACGCATCTGATTTTATTGCGTGCGATTGAGCCTTGGGCATATGCTCTCGCAGCTACACGCTATGCAACCCCGGAATCGGTTGCACTCCTCGGTTTGTCGGCAGAGACCTATTTGGCAAGCCAACAAGAGCATTGGCAGAGCCTGGGATACCGCGTAACGACCCGCGTGGTTGAAGGCGACCCTGCTCAGTGCATTCTCACGACAGCGGAGAGCAATGGCGTGGATTGGATTGGCATGACTACACGCGGCCGATCTGGGATTGCGCGCTGGGTTCTGGGCAGTGTGGCGGAACGTGTGCTCCAGAGTGCAGACGTGCCAATCTTCCTGGTACGTGAAACCAACACGTCCAACAAAGATGGTCTGAACCATATTTTGGTGCCATTGGATGGTTCTCCAATGGCCGAACAGGTATTAACAAGGGTACAAGCACTGGCACAGCAGACGAATGCAAAGGTTACGCTGCTTCAGGTGGTTCAATCCCTGGATGAAGGCAACCGAAAAATCCTGTTTGCAAACGAAGCTGCGGCCGAGTCCGCCCTTGCGCACTTGTGCGCGGATGCAGAAAAGTATCTTCAGCAGGTCGCGGGGCAGCTACTAGATGCAGGGGTGACCACCGAGTGGAGAGCCATCCTGGGCGATCCAGCGTCAACGATCCTTCAGGTCGCTGTGGATGAACGGGTCGATCTAATCGCCATGACTACCTACGGTCGCACCGGCTTGCAACGCGCTTTTTATGGCAGCGTTGCCAACAAGATATTGCGCGGCGCAAGCTGCCCCCTGCTGTTGGTGCGTAATGAAGTGCCCAAACGCTAAAAGATCAACAAGGAAAACCCATTTAGCATTCTGTATTTTATCAAACGTCAGAGATGGATTTTTATCTCTGGCACAATCACATAAGGAGAAAATGATGAATTTAAGTTTCATCAAGCGATTACTCAGCTTATCTTTTGCCGCGATCCTGCTCGTAGGTTGCGTAGGCATAGGCATTGAGCAAAGTGGCTCAACCCTACCAGCCGTGGAAGTCATTGAACAGACCGATAACACGTCAGCCCTTGCCGATAGCCAATGGCGTCTGCAAGAGATCCAAATGGCCGACGGCAGCGTCTCTACGCCAGATGCGGAGGCCGACTACACGCTGATGCTGACCGCCTCTGGCCAGATGGCCGGGCAGGCTGACTGCAACACCATCAACAGTACCTACACAGTTGACGGTTCGCAACTCTCATTTGGCCCTATTGCATCGACCAAAGCCCTTTGCCCGCCTGGCTCGCTTTCTGATACGTACATACAGGCGCTTACCAATACCAATGCCTACGCGCTTGAAGGGGAAACACTCACCCTTTCATTTGGGTCAGATGGAAACACCCTCATCTTTGCAACGAGTGCTGCGTCAGAGTTAACAGATATGGGCGAGGCGGCAATCCCTGCCGAACTGCTCGGCGCATGGCAGTGGCAAGCGTTTGAAGATTCCGCCAGCGGCGCGCAGAGCAATGACATCACTGTGGATGATCCCAGCCTGTATGTGCTGACTCTGCTGGATGATGGCGCGGCACAGATCACGGCAGACTGTAACGTTGCGCAGATGGAATATAGTGTCGACGGTAGCAGCCTAACCTTCATGCCCGGCCCGATGACGCTGGCCGCGTGTGGCCCCGACTCGCTCTCCAATGAGTTTGTGATGCGGCTGGGTGAGGTAGCAGGCTACACGCTGGATGGTGAGCATCTCGTTCTGAACCTGCAAGCCGATGCGGGCAACCTGATCTTTGCGCCAGCCGCCGATGATGAAGCAGCAGCGGACAGCTCGCAGGAGGCAGTCGGCATCTACAAAGGCATCTTCCCCGCCGCCTCCAGCCCCGGCATCGATAGCACGCTCTACCTGAATACGGACAAGAGTGCGCGGCTGGTGAGCGACTACTTAAATGAAGAGTCGCCTATTGTGGAGGTTGGCAGTTGGCAGGGCGCGGGCGCTGAGGGAACGGTGATCTTTACAGGACAGGAGGACCGCGAGTACGACACACCGCAGACAGTCACCTTCCAGCTCGACGGCAACGCGCTGACCCTCGTGTATGACAGCGCGGGCAGCGGCACGTCAGTCCAGCACTACCTGCGCTTCGAGGCGCTGGCCACGGGCGAGCAGGCCGTGCCTTACGATGCGGCATCTATGGCAGGGGTGGATGATTTGACCGGTATCTACAAAGGCTTTGCCCCCGCCGCCTCCTGTTGCGGCCTCGATCTCACGCTCACGCTCGGCTCCGACGGCAGCGCCACGCTCAAGAGCGATTATCTCAACGGCGACGCACCCTTTGTGGAGCAGGGACGCTGGACAGTTACGGACAATATCCTGGAAGTTGCGCTCGACGGCGCAGATTCGCCGTGGACGTACGCGATCTCAGAAGAACCATTGACGCTCATCTCCAATGAGATCACCATCTTTGGCGAAGCACCGCTGCGCCTCTACAGCCTGCCAGGCATTGCATTGAGTATGAATAGCAGTGCAGAGTGAGCGCCCCTTATGACTGCACGAGACCGACCTTTGTGCTGCCGAACGCACAAAGTTTAGAACCAAAGGAATCAGTCCCGATAGACATATCGTTCAAATCGAACCGAGATTGCAAAGGAGATTTAGCATGACAAAGGACAACCTTAAACCCACGACCACAGATGCCGGGATCCCGGTTTCCAGCGACGAACACTCGCTTACCGTCGGGCCGGATGGACCCATTCTGCTGCACGACCACTACCTCATCGAGCAGATGGCCAACTTTAACCGGGAGCGGATTCCCGAACGTCAGCCCCACGCCAAAGGTTCTGGAGCCTTCGGGCACTTTGAAGTGACCGCGGATGTGAGTGCCTACACCAGGGCCGCGGTCTTCCAGCCGGGCACCAAGACGGAGACGTTGATCCGGTTCTCCACGGTGGCTGGCGAACAGGGCAGCCCGGACACCTGGCGTGATCCACGGGGCTTTGCGCTCAAGTTCTACACCACCGAGGGCAACTACGATATGGTGGGGAACAATACCCCGGTCTTCTTCCTCCGTGACCCCATGAAGTTCCAGCACTTCATCCGCTCGCAGAAGCGCCGTGCTGACAACGGTCTGCGCGACCACGACATGCAGTGGGACTTCTGGACACTCTCACCCGAGTCGGCCCACCAGGTCGCCTGGTTGATGGGGGATCGGGGCATTCCCAAGACCTGGCGTCATATGAACGGCTATTCGAGCCATACTTACATGTGGGTCAACGCGGCAGGCGAGCGATTCTGGGTGAAGTACCATTTCAAGACCGACCAGGGCAACGACTTCCTCACCCAGGCGGAGGCCGACCGCCTGGCGGGTGCGGATGGCGACTACCATCGCCGCGATCTGTTCGATGCCATCAAGCGGGGTGAATACCCTAGCTGGACGCTGAAAATGCAGATTATGCCTTT
>JAHDWH010000162.1 GCA_023384455.1 Caldilineaceae bacterium
CATTTCGTGGACAGTGCGACGCACCGGATGGAACTTATTTCTTGACGAGTCCTTGTCACCCGGTCATTTTGTCACCTTGTCAAGTGTTGCGGGCCATCTGCCGCGGCTCCCGCACCCACAGGGCCAGGAGCAGCGCGCCGACCCCGGCGATGACCGCGGCCACCAGAAACAGCGCCGGAAAGCCGAAGACCGTCGCCAGCCAGCCGCCCACAATCGGGGCCACAATCAGCACCGGGGCCAGGAGTGTATTCGTCAGCCCGATGTATGTGGGTCGATCCTCCGGCGCACAGAACTCCAGAATGATATTCAGGCTGGACGCCTGCTCCCCGGCCATCCCCGCGCCCAGCAGCACAAAAGTCAGCACCAGCCAGCCGGTGCTGGGCGCAAACAGGGCCACCAGCGGCGCGCCGGCCATCATCAGGGCCGCGCCGGTCAACACCGCCTTGTGCCCCACCCGGTCGCCGGTGACACCCCAGACCAGATTGAGCAGGGCCACGCTGCCAATCAGCACACCGGTCAGCAGCCCCACCCCCGCGCCATCCAGGGCAAAGCGCTCTCGGCCATAGACGATAAAGAAGCCCGTCGCCATCGCGCCCAAATTCACAACTGTGCGGCTGATGAGATAGCGCCGGTAGTTGCGATCCCGGCCCAGAACCGCGGGCAGCTGGCCCAGATAGCGGATGAGGGGGATGCGCTCTTTCGTGCTGATGCTGGGCGGCTCACGGGTTAGAGAAAGGGAGACCCACGAAATGGACACGAAGAAAAAGGCCAGGAAGATAAGAGTGGCGAAGTTTTGGGGATAGGCGTAGGCGTCCAGAATGCGCCCCACCGCATAGGCCCCGGCCACCCCCAGCAGCGCGCCCAGCCCGTGTCCCAGCCCGGACCACAGCCCCCGGCGCTGGATGGGGATGACTTTGGCAATCATATCGAACCAGGCGGGGGTGGCAATCCCCGCGCTGGCCCCGGCTATCCCCACCCCGGCCAGGAGCAGGACCAGCACCAGCAGCGGCGACGATTCCGCCAAAAACCAGACGGCCAGACCGATGAGCAGATAGGGCACCCGCTCGCCCAGACCGCCGACGAGCATCACAAAGGGCTTTTTGTAGCGCAGCCCTTCGGTGAAGTTGGCGGTGAGCAGTTGGGGCAGGTAATAGCCCAGACTCCAGATGGCGGGGAGCAGACCGATGGCGATCTTCGAGTCGGTCAGTTGGCTGATGAGAACTGGCAGCACCGTCTCTCGCGAGATGAGACTCAGGCCGAGGGTGATAAAAATGATGTCGGCGGTATTGACCGAAAAATTCCAGGAGAAGTCGCGGAGGGTTTGGCTCTCTGTGTCGCTCAATTGCATAGGGGGTCTCGGCAGGGATGGATGGCAGAGTAACGGCTCACCCCCACCCAACCTCCCCCACGGTGGGGGAGGAGTCGATCCAGTTCCCTCCCTAGAATGGGGAGAGGTAGGGTGGGGTGGCTGAACAGGTAGAATAGGATGTAACTGCTTACCCCCACCCAACCTCCCCCACGGTGGGGGAGGAGTCGATCCAGTTCCTTCCCTGGAATGGGGAGGGGTAGGGTGGGGTGGCAGATAGAGCGAGTATCATACCGTCTGCGCCAACAGGCTGTCAAAGAAGAACAGCCATAGCAAAGCCCCTTGGAAAGAGGAGATTTCGTAGGGCAGGTTTTGTACCTGCCAGCGACGGCGGATACGAAAATCTGCCCTACGAAAACGCCCGATTTCTACTGTTTCTGGCTATATCCAGTATCCATCGACACAAAACCCGACGATTCTTATTCGCCCGCAACCGGCAGCACCGACACAGTTACCACATGCGTGATGGAGTCGGGCAGGGCGAAGCTGGCGCTGGTTGTGATCAACTGCCCACCGGCCCTGTCATAGACCAGCCAGCGGAAGGGGTCTGTGGCGAAGTCCTTCTCGACCACGCCCCAATGCACCTGGCCACCGACGATCTGGCCTCGCCAGCCCTCCACATCGTGCCAGATACCGTCGCCCCCCTGCCACTGGACCACACTCCACTTGCCCTCGTAGGCGTAGCCTGCCTGCAGGAGGATTCGCGCCCGGTTGTCGGGCAGAGACGGGGCTGCCACTGTCGGCGTCAATGTGGGGCGGGGCGGTAGGGCCGCCTCTGTCGGCCCAGTGTAGAAGATTTACGCAGATTGTATCCGCGTTCATCCGTGACCTATTTTCACGGTAGGGGGATAATTAGCTTTTGGGAGACAAAAATAACCGAGGAAATCAATCCATTGCGCTGCCTAATGGCGGCGATGGATACGCCATAGCGTCGGCCAAGCCCGTAGAGGGTGTCGCCTGCCTGTACCACATGCACAGGCTCGCCCTGGGCGGAAAAGAGTCCCGGCGTTGGGGGGCGTGTGGCAATAGGCGTGGGTGTGGAGAAGGCTACTTGCTCCTGGACCTGGGGCGTCGGGGTTGCCACGGGCGACGGGGGATCGGTGTTGAATGGGGAACGCTGGATGGCTGTGGGCAGGGGGCCGACCCCGGCGGGGATATACAGTATCTGGCCAGAGCGGATCAGGTCCGGGTTGGCGATGGCGTTGCGCGCTACCAGCACCCGCACGCTGACCCCATAGCGTCGGGCGATGGATGAAAGGCTTTCGCCTGGCTGGACAATGTGGGTCTGCTCGCCACTTTGGGCGGAGACTGGGTGAGCGCTGGGGGAGCAAAGCAGAAGAAGCATCGTTGCCAACAGCACAATCGTACAGCGCAAAGGCCGCCTGCCGCCCCTCAAACGTATTACACACTCCTCTGTACTGTTCATCCTTTGCCTCCTTGGGGAAAATCCGCCGTGACATCAGTCCGCTCCCGCGTCGACGGGGTGGCGCGCTGGGCCAGACGATACTCCTCCATGCGCGCCATTGCCAGGAGCGTATCGGTAATTTGCGCCGGGGAGAAGGTCAGGGTACTACTTCCAGATAACCAGAGATTGAAGCCAGCGATCACATAGGCTTGTGCTGCCAGACGGGCCATTCTTGGCAATCCCCCACTTGTTTCAGGGAGTGGCGGTGGCTGTCACCGTCACCGTGTGAGTGATGGAGTCGGGCAGGGCGAAGCTGGCGCTGGTTGCGAGCAACTGCCCCTCCGCCTTGTCATAGACCAGCCAGCGAAAGGGGTCTGTGGCGAAGTCCTTCTCTGTCACCCCCCAATGCACCTGGCCACCGACGATCTGGCCCCACCAGCCCTCCACATCGTGCCAGAGGCCATCGCCCCCCTGCCATGCACAGGCTCGCCCTGGGCGGAAAAGAATCCCGGCGCTGGGGGGCGTGTGGCAATGGGCGTGGGTGTGGAGAAGGCTACTTGCTCCTGGACCTGGGGCGTCGGGGTTGCCACGGGCGACGGGGGATCGGTGTTGAATGGGGAACGCTGGATGGCTGTCCCCAATAGCCAAGACGCCGCATCATCGGTCCGTGGGCAGCGAGGACTCTATTTACCTGGGCTGCGCTCAGTTCCTCTTGCCAGCCATTGGCCGCACCCCGGCGGAAAAAGAGCGCGCCCTGCCCGGCCCGTTCGGCAAAGCCCTGGCTGCGTTCCTGTGCTTGCAAGCTGGCAAAGGACGAAAAACGAATGGCTTTTGCCAGACGATCCTCCTCTAGCGGCAGACCGGCAAAGCCCAGGATGGCTGCGAAGCTCTCTGCCGGGCTGTCCAGCAGGTCTTCGTAGCGGACCAGATGGACGGGAAAACTTTTGGGCGCGTCCAGCCAGCTTGCGACGTGTTCGCTCCAGGAGCCGAGATAGTGGCGCAGTTGCGGAACTATCCTGTCCGTGCGGCTGCTGAGCCAGGTCGCGGTGTTGAGCCGCTGAATGCTTTCGTCATAGGAGCTATCGTTGAAGTGATAGCGCATAGAGACCGCCACGGCCAGGGGGTTGCGCGCTATGTAAATCGCACCCCTGCTGGCTGCGTCCGGGAAGAGGGGGCGGCCATCAGGCAACAGCCGAGAGGCGTCGTGGACTTTGTGAAAGCCACTCTGTGGCTGTGTAGCCGCCAGCAAAGTGTAGACATCCGGTCGCAACCCGTCAATTTCGTCGCCGGTCATATCCGACGACTCGCCGCCGCAAAATGTGTCGAAGAGTTCCCGGCTGGTGACGATTTGCATGGCGTCAAGATCGTTGATACAGGCCGGTTCATCCCCGTCGCGCAGATAGTTGGTGAGAAAGACCCGCAGCCACGTATTGCCCGACTTGGGATAGGAGGCCAACCAGAGGATACTCATCGCGCCATATCCTCCGCAATGAGATCGACCAGGTGGGGCAGATATACGGGGTTCTGGGGGCGGCGCACCGTACAGAGACGGATGTGGGCCGCCACCGCGCTGCTGTGGGCGAAGAGCCAGGGCCAGATGCGCAGCCCCTCGGCAAAGAGCACTTTGTACAACTGGGCCTGCAACTCGCGCACTTTGGCCGCGCCGTGCAATTCCTCTACTCTGGGCGCGTCCCACGGGCCAGGCAGCAGCACGTAGACAGTATCCAGGGGCAGGGGCTGAGGGGCGAACGCGCCGTTGAGCGGGAAATGGTATTTCTCCAATTCGGGTCGAATGCGCTCCAGCCCGGCGGTCTCCACATCCAGCAGCGCGCAACTGTCGGCCCACAGCTTGACCCGGGGGAAACCGGAGGAGACCTGGGGTCTGCCCGCCGGGTCCCGATAGACCGCGCTGATGTCGTCGGCCAGAAGACGGTGGCCGCGTTGCAGCAGAGCCAGGCTGAGAGTGGATTTGCCCGCGCCCACAGAGCCAGTGAGGACGGCCGCGCCCCGGCTGCCCGCCAGCGCGTTGCCGTGCAGGGGCATTACGCCCCGTTGCAGCAGCAGCGCCCCCATACACGAGCCAAGCAGAAAGAGACGCAGCACCGACGCATCCACAGGGCCGGTCTGCTCCACCACCACTTCCTGCCCGCCCTGCACCAGAAAGCGGGCCGGGACGATGCGCCCGCCATCCATCAGCCAGCGGTCGCCCTGAGCCTGGTAGAGAACCCGGCAAATGGCGGGCTTCTCAAGTTGCGGGGGCGTAGGGCCAAAGCGGATAGTCACGTCGGCAGGTCCGGCGGCGATGGGCAGTTCCGGCAGTTCCAGGGCGGAGTCAATGGTCAGACCAAAAGCGCGGTAGAGAGTCATAAGAACACCGATCTTTGTAGGACGGAATGGTATTCCGTCCGCTGTGGGCGGATTGGCAATCCGCCCTGCGGGGTCAGAAGCGGCTGAGAAAGAGACCGATCATCACCCCGCGCAGGAGGAGCAGGCTGCACGCCTGCTGGCTGACGGCGATGGGGTCCGCCACGGCCTGTTGGAGCAGACGCTCCATCCGGGGCAGGTCCAGGGCTTCGGCGGCCAGGGGGTGTCGCCCCAGCCGGGCCAGGGCGTCGGCTATTTCGCCCTGGCTGGCCGCCACCCGGTAGCCCAGGTCCGCGGCCTGGCGTCCCCGGCCCCGCTGCAAGCGCACGGCCTCGGGCAGCAGACCGGCCAGTGCCCGGCGCATGAGCCGGCGATCCTGGACGCCGCTGTGGAACTGCTCGGCGGGCACAGTGGCGCAGAACTCCACCAGCGCCCGATCCCCGGTGGGGTCCAGCAGGTCAAGACCGCTCTCCCAACCCGTCTGGTATTGCCGCGCGCCCAGGGAAGAGACCCCCGGCCCAAAGGAGCGCCAGTGAAAGCGGCGGGGATCCTCCTTCTCCTGTTCCTTCTCCAGGCTTTCCAACACCCCCGGCATCCCAACCCTCTGCCAAAAGCGCATGGGCACCGGTGAGAGGGCAGACGGGCCGGGCCGCGGACCTGCCAGCCCATCGCGCAGGGAGCGGGCCAGGGGACGAGCGATCCCGGCCAGCAGCAGCCTACCCAACCCGGCGTGGCTGCGGCCGCGCAGAGCGGCCAGCGCGTCGGCCATCTCTGCCCAGCGCCAGGGCCAGAGCAGAGGCGTCAAGTCCGGGGGCAGCCCCGTCCAGGAGAGGGTATTGTTGCCTGCGGTGCCCGTCAGCAGCACCCCCACCCCCTGGCTTTGGGCGGCCTGTTGCACGGCCCACAGCCAGTAGCAGTTGCCCGCGGGGTGGCTCGGCTCGTCGTGAACCCGCAAGGCCCACTCGATGCCGGCCAGGGGGGTGATCCGTTCGGCTGTCACCGGGCGCAGGTCGATGTTGCCGATGTGGGTAGCAACCGCGGCGGCCAGCCCGCTCTCGTCGGTGGGTCCCTGGCGGGCCAGAGACGCTGCGGGTGGGCCAAAGGGTACGGATGTAAAGGCGGCCAGCCGCCTGTTCCCGGCGGCCAGGGACGGCGCGGCCAGGGCCGCCACCCCGCCCGAATCCAGCCCGCCGCTCAGAGAGATTCCCACTTCCCCCTGGCAGGCGAGACGGCGCTCCACCGCCCGCCCCAGCAGGCAGAGCAGCTTCTCGGCGTAGGCGTTATCGCTCTCCAGCCGTTCCTCCGCCATATCTTCGGGAAACCAGTAGCGCCGGATGTGGACGCCCCCCCCATCGACGACCATCCAATGGGCCGGGGGCAGACGCAGCACATCGACGTAGCCGGTGGTTGCTCCATCTTCCGCGTCGGGGCAGAGAATCTCGGCCATGCGCGCCAGATTGGGGCGGTCGGCCAGCCCGGCCAGCCCGATGAGGGGTTTCTGGGTGGAGGCGAAGAGAAGGGTGTTGCCCAGCTGCCGGTAGTAGAGAGCGCTGCACCCCGCGTGGCTGCGGGCCAGAAAGAGCCGCCGGGCTGGGGCGTCCCAGAGGACGAAGTGCCAGTCCCCGTCCAGGCGATGGGCGCATTCCACGCCCCACACCTGCCAGGCGGCCCGCAACAGGTAAGCCTCGCTGGGGCTGTCCGGCAGGGGCAGGTGGGCGGCCAGTTGGCTGTGGAGCTCCCCCCGGTTGATGAGCCGGGACCCAGCGACCAGGCCGACTCCGCTTGTCTCGTCCCAGACCGGCTGCGGGGGACGCTCCTCGCGGCGGGTTTCCCCGTCCAGGCAGGCCAGGGCTACCGGTCCACCCTGCCAGCAGAGGCGCGGCCCGGTGCGACCGTCGGCCAGGGCTGTCGTCATACGTCGGAGGTGGGCCGGGTCCGCCGGCGCGCCGTCCAGATGCAGAAGGCCACAGAGAGCGTTCACTGGACCACCACCGCCAACCCTTCCCGGCGCAGGCTTTCCAGAAAGCGGCAGGTCTGGGCGGCGCAGAGAGCCGGCTCTACCGCATAGCGGCGGGTCAGATCGGCGCAGATATCCTGCACAGAGACAGGCCGGGCGATGGCCTGCCAGATGGCCTGGGCCGCGCCGGCCAGCCCGTAGTAGGCTTCCTGTTCCAACCCCAGCAGGACGACTTCGCCGTCTACCTCTGCTTCCAGGGGCGCGCCCTGGCGGGCGATAACGCTCTTCAATGTAATCGGTGGGTGTGACATTGGATGACTCCTTTGGTGATGATAGGTGGACGCTGATTTGCACTGAAACAGATGATTGTCACAAATTTTATCAGCGCAGATCAATTCAGATCAGCGTCATCAGCGTCCCGCGTTTATTGAGCGCCGATTCGCGCCCTCCTCCTATTCGCTGTCAGTTATCAGCGGCAGATATATCTGCCCGTCGCCGGGCAGGGCTAGACGCAGGGCCGGGTCGCCCAGCAGCAGGAAGGTATCGATATTCTCCAGATGGGCGCCGCCGCCCTGGACGTAGAGGCTGGCCAGCCCGGCCAGTGCGGCCAGCCCGGCCCGGCGCACACCCCCCTGCATCAGCGCCTGCAGAAAGCCCCCATTCAGCAGGTCGTGACCGTCGACCAGCCCCAGCCCAGTGGAGGACCAGGCGGCGATGGCGCCGCCGTCGGGCTTGCGCACCAGGGACTCGGCCAGCGAAGCGAGGGCCAGATCGGGCCGTTGGTAATAGCCTGTGTAGCAGGTCATATCCAGAATCAGCGGCAGCCGCTCCCGGTTGCTCAGCCGGGTCAGATCCTTCACATCCAGCATAGAAGGCGCGCCGCCCCAGCCCGCAATCCGGCCGTGGCCGATGTAATTGACCAGAAAGTGGCCGCTGTTGAAGGCCGCTGCCAGCCCATCGGTGATGGCAGGCCCGCCGGTGTAGGGCGTATAGGGCGGGTCGGCCAGGGCGCAGTGAGGATAGCCCTGGGGATCGCAGATGTTCAGATAGTAGCGCTCAGCGCTGAAGCCGGGGCGGGTCAGGGTCGGGTCGTCGGCTATGCGGTCGGAAAGCTGCCAGAAGTTGCCGGCGGGGTCCGGCTTGCCCTGGGCGTCGAAGGCGTTGTCGGCCACAAAGGCCAGACGGCTGCGCCAGGCTTCGTTGCCGGGCTGCTGCTCGTAGGCCAGAATCTTCGTCACCAGGGCGGCGGTCTCCTCGGCGCTGGCCGCGGGCAACCGCCCCACCGCCATCTGGGGCAGGGGGTTGGCCGGGTCGAAGATCGCCAACCGGTTGTCGGCCGCGGTCTCGCCCAGCCAGGGGTCCACCAGCTCCAGATTGGGCGGCAGCAGATTGGCCCCCGGCGGCGTCACCCGCCCGTTGTCGCACTCCCCCGGTGCCAGGCAGTAGCCTTTGGGGTCGTAGTGGCCGTCGCCCACCAGCAGAACGTAGAGGGGCGCGGGGGGCTGCCAGTTGTGATAGGCGTAGGCCAGAAAGGCGCGGATGGCTGGGGGTTCGGGCAGCCCGCGGCCAAAGTCGTCGTAGATGGTCTGGGCGTCCACCACTTTTACCCGCAGCCCCTGGCCGGTCCGCCATGCGGCCAGGGGCGTCAGGGCCGGGAGCAGGGAGGCCGGGGCGATGAGCAGATAGTCGGCCCCGTTGGCCGGGTCGTCCAGATGGGAGGGGGTGTAGGGATCCAGCGCGGCCGGGCTGAGGAGCGCGGATAGGCCCGCGGCCACGTAGCGGGCTGGCGCGCCGGTTTCATCGCCAAAGCTCAGCCCGTCGGGGGGGAGAGAGCCGAGGGTAAAGCCGGTGATGACGACCGGCGCGTAGGGGTCGCTCACATCCCAGAGCAGCCCGGGTGGGTCGTCGAAGCCGTCGGCCTGGAAGCGCCAGCTCCCCGGCCCGGGTGCGGCAAAATCCAGCCGGTTGTCCAGGGCGCGCAGGGGACGCTCCAGCCCGATGGCGATGCTCTGCACGGCCACCAGGCTGGGGCCAGCCGCGGCTTCGGTGATGGTGATGACATTGGCGCCCGGGGTCAGGGCGCCGGCGGGCAGGGAGAGGGTGGGGGTGTAGGCGACCGCGCCGCGCCACGTCACTTCGCCCAGGGGCAGACCGTTGGCGAAGAAGCGGGTGCGGTGGCTGTTGGCGTCCCCGGCCAGGGCGACGGTCAGAGAGCGGGCCGTCACGCCGCTCTCCAGGCTGAGGGTGTAGGCGCGGCTGGCGGGCCAGTAGGGGCGGTTGGTGCTGTGCATACGCCAGAACCAGTGCTCGTAGCCCTCTTCCCGGGGCAACTGGGGCTGGTAGAAGCGCTTCTCGGCCAGGGTGAGCAGGGCCGCGCTGGCGGTGACGGGCGCGCCGCTGCTCAGGGCGGGGCGCTCTGCCATGCGCCGTCCTGCTGCCCCGCCGTAGGTGAGCCAGTAGACGGCCAGATGCGAGTAGCGACTGTCACCCGCTTCTGAACCGAAAAAGGGACACGGATTGTCACGGATGTCCACGGATTTGCACGGCGGCGTCCTGATCTGGTCGGTTGAGCCTGCGCTCTCCTGAGCTGGCGGGTTGAGCCTGTCGAAACCCTGTCGTAGGGTCGAAGCCCGGTCGAAGGGTTTGGGCGGATTTGTGCGGATTGGAGGTCTGCGAGAATCTGCCTCCTCTGTGAAATCTGCGTTCTGGTCATCTCCAACCCAGAAGAGGAGGCGGTCGTCGCCGTCGCAGGGGGCGCTTTGGCCCCCGTCTTCGATTTTCAGGGCGATCTCTGGCCCGTCCCGCCGCCCGGCAAAGAGCCGCACTGTCGCCAGATCCAGGGAGGCCAGGTCGACCCCGGCCTGGGCCAGATGGGCGCAGGTGAGGAGGTGGGGGCCGCTCCAGCGGACGCTGATTTTGAGCCAGGGCTGGGTCTCGGCCAGGCGGGGGCGGGGCGCGGGCAGGGGCGCGGAACGCCAGGTCAGGGCCTCATCGCCGTTGAGCAGGAGGGAGCGGACGGTTGCGTCGAAGAGCGGGTCCGGCGGGGGAGCGGCGGCCTGGCGGGGTGGGCCGGGCTGAAAGGTCACCTCCACCAGCAGGCGGCTGTGGTAGAGCAGTTGAGTGTGGACCGGGTCGAACTGGAGGGGCGCGACGGTCAGCCGGGCCACCCGCAGCCCCCGCCAGTCGAAGGGGGCGTCGAGCCAGGCCAGACGGTCCGGGTAGAGAGGTTTCTGATAGTAGGCCGGGTGAGGGTCGTAGCGGGCCGGGCCGAGGACGGGCAGCCCCTGTGCGTCGTCCCCGGCCAGGCTGGGGGTGGGGTTGGGCAGGGGCGGGGAGGCCAGGGGCAGGGAGCGGCTCTGCTGCTCCACCACCCGCACAGCCGCCGTGGCGCCCGGGGGCAGGGCGATGAGCCGGGTGTAGCGGGGCAGATCCGGCGCGCCGGGCGGCCCGCCCCTGGGCCACCCGGCCATCTGGACAGCCACGAAGGTGCCCGTTGCCGTCGTCGTTGCGGCCAGCACAGGCTGGGGGCTGAGCACCTCCACCCGCAGGGGGGCAGGCGGCTGGTCCGCGCCGGGCAGACCAGCCGCCTGCATCCCGGCCCTGCCGGGCAGCAGGGTCAGCAGGGCCAGGAGCAGAAGAATGTGGATTGGGTGGAGGAGAGCGGGTATCATCTGCAAACTCTCTGGGTTGCCACTTTCTGCGCGCTGCTCAGGAGGAAGCCACCGAAGCGTCGCCCCCGGTTCCTGACTTGCCCGCGGTCTGGTCCAGGGGCATCTTCTGCAGGATCGGCTCGCTCCAGGGCAGGCGTTCTGCGGTCTGGGATGTTGTGTCGGCGGTCTGGGGCTGGGTGACTTCGATGGGTTGTTGGGATTGCATGGGTGTGAACCTTTCGTGGTTTGGTGATTGGTGATTAGATTGGAGATTGGCGGCAGGGCGATGGGGGGTGTGGGATGATGGGATGATGGACTGCCGCCTCCCATCATCCCATCCTCCCTTCTCCCCTACCGTCCCACACTGGGCAGGAAGAGTTTGCCGATGCCCACCACTTCCACGGGACCGGTGAAGCTGCTGCTGCCGTCGGCTTCCACGGCTTCCAGCCAGTAGTGCAGGCGCTGCCCCCAGGCCAGGGGCGCGGCGTCCTGCCAGGTATATTCGCTGCCGGTGAGCGCGCCGCTGGCCCCGATCAGTTGGTCGGTCAGCCGGGTTTCGGCCTGGGCTGGGCTGCCCCGCCAGATGTGGAAGCCGGAGAGCGCCATCTCGTCGGCGGTCTGCCAGTGCAGGACGGGGCCGCTGCCCCAGACCGCCTGGCCGCGAAAGTCGGCGATGGTGACCGCGGTGGGGCTTGCGTTGTCTCCCACTGCCCAATCGGAGAAGCCGGTGATGCCGGTGCGGGTTACTGTACTGGCAGTAAAGCCGTTGGACGCGCAATCCCAGCTACTGCCTGTATAGCGGCAGATTTTGTCGTTGGCATCCGGGGTCAGGCTGGTGGGCAGGATGAGAGAGCCGCTGAAACCGCTGGTACAGCTACCAGAACTCAGGGTCCAATAGCGCCCCGTCTGTAGAGCAGGGACTGCGTTGGGATGGTTGCTGGCAGTTTCTGTGACGTTCAGTTCTACCAGACAGCCACTGTCATTGAAGATGTCCAGAGAAAAACCGGCCGAGACGTCGGTTAAACTTTGGTATACCATCCCCAAAATCGTACCGTCACGTCCCACAGCTTTGCAGAGCGTGGCCGACCCACAGTCTATACCATAGAGAGTCTTCCTCGCACCGGAGTTGTCGATTTTCCAACTGCTGCCATCCCAGGAGAGGATTGTGCCGCTATCTCCCACAGCTTTACACAGATCAGCCGACTGGCAGGTCACGCCAAAAAAGTCATCCCCCTCTTCACCGCCAGCGGCATCTCCGCTCCAACTGCTGCCATCCCAGGAGAAGATTGCACCGCCGTTGCCTACAGCCTTGCATAAGTTGGTTGACGGACAAGCTACACTGCGAAGATCCTGTGATGTGCCACCGTCTTCTACGCTCCAGCTATTTTCATCCCAAGAGAGGATCGTACCCTCTGCTCCCACGGCCTTGCACCGGCTGGCCGACGGGCAGGCCACGCCGTAGAGTGAGTTTGTCGTGCCGGAATTGTCGGCGCTCCAACTGCTACCATTCCAGGAGAGGACTGTACCGTTATCTCCCACCGCCTTGCACAAACTGGACGATGGGCACGCCACGCTATTCAGGTTGATTCCCCCTGGCGGACCCTCTGGTGGACCCTCTGATGGACGCTCGGATCGACCCTCTCCTGTGCCCATACCGAAGTCGTCTGCGCTCCACACATCGCCATCCCAGGAGAGGATTGTGCCGCCCCCTACTGCCTTGCACAGACTGGCCGACGAACAGGACACACCGCGGAGCAACGTGGATGTGCCGGCGTCGTCAGCGCTCCACACGCTGCCATCCCAGGAGAGGATCGTGCCGCCGCTCCCCACGGCCTTGCACAGGGTAGGCGATGGGCAGGCCACGCCCTTCAGGTCGTTTGACGTATGAAAGAAGCTGTCGGCCGTCCACACATTGCCATCCCAGGAGAGGATTGTGCCGCCGTCCCCCACGGCCTTGCATAGGTTGGACGATGGGCAGGCCGCGCCGTAAAGCCACACCAGAGATTCGCCGTACAATCCGCTGTAGGAGTCGTCGTTCCAATTGTTCCCATCCCAGGAGACAATAGTGCCATTACCCCCCACGGCTTTGCACAGACCTTCCGATTGGCAGTCCACCCTCTCGAACGAACCGTTGAGAACAGGGGAGGATTCACTGCTCCAATTGGTGCCATCCCAAGAGAGGATTGTGTTGTTTAGCCCCACTGCCTTACACAGATTGGCAGACGGGCAGGCCACATCTGCCATAAATTCAGTTGTGCCGGAATCGTCTGCACTCCACACGCTGCCATCCCAAGAGAGGATTGTGCCGCTACCCCCCACGGCCTTACACAGATTGGCCGACGGGCAGTCCACGCCGTTAATCCACTCCGAAGTGTTGGAGGCGTCGACGCTCCACACGCTGCCATCCCAGGAGAGAATTGTTCCGCTCTCCCCCACAGCCTCCCCCACAGCCTTGCATAGAGTGGCCGACGAACAGGCCACACCGTGGAGCGATGTGGATGTGCCGGAGTTGTCTGCGCTCCACACGCTGCCATCCCAAGAGAGGATTGTGCCGCCACTCCCCACGGCCTTGCACAGATTGGCCGACGGGCAGGTTACGTCGTAGAGGAAGGTTGTCGTGCCGGAGTCGTCTGCACTCCACACGCTGCCATCCCAAGAGAGGATTGTACCCCCATCCCCCAGGGCCTTGCACAGATTGGCCGACGGGCAGGTTATGCCACGGAGGAGGTTTCCTTGGGGCAAGGGGTTTTGCCAGAACCAGTCGTCTACGGCGGTGGCAGTGGCCGCTGAGCCGGTCCAGGTGGTGACGACGTTGTAGGCATTGCCGCTTGTGTTCTTGAAGCTGATCCAACCGATGTTTTCGCCCCAGGCGTAGCCGTCGAACTCGCCGGTGCTGCTGTCGATGGTCACGCCGCCGTGGGTGGGATTGAATTTGATCCAGCCCACATTCGTACCCCAGGCATAGCCGGAGAGAACACCGTTACCGTCGTTGTTCACCCCATAGGTCTCCTTGCTGGTGTTGGCATAATAATCAGGCGCGCCGCCGCCTTCAATGCCGCCCAGACGGATCCACCCCACATTCTCCGCCCACACATAGCCCTCCAGATGGTCGGCATAGACGGTGACGCCGCCGTTGGTGTCGTTGAAGTTGAGCCAGCCGATATTCGTACCCCAGGCCCATTTGTGGGTGGCGTCGATATTGCCGGCGGCCAGGGCCACGCCGGCCGCCAGCAGGAGCAGCAGCAGCGCGGCCACCAGGGCCAGGGGACGAACGTGATTTCGAATTCTGTGTTTCATGGCAAATCTCCTTGATGGATAGTAACTTTTCAAATTAACGCGCGGCCGGTGGGGGGAAGCCCCCCACACCCCCCTCAAAACACCCAAGCGTCCAAGATTCATTGTCCGCCACGCACCGGCCATACATAGCTGGCGCTGGCCTTGAAGTCGGCGGCCACACTGCCGAAGTTCAGGCTCACGCCCCAGGCGAGGGTCGCGAAGCCGGCGTCGGACGTACTCGACCAATAGTAGCTCGGCTGCACGCTCGTGAAAGCGCGCATAGTCGAAGAACGGACAGGCTCCGTTCCGTTCGCCAAGGCAAACAACTCAGTCTTCGTGGGCAACCGCCAATCACCTTCCACAGAACCATCGTTCAAATTGGCGCCAGCAGTCCCGGCCGCCAAGATGCCCGCTCGCGTATGCGCATCATCGTTGCCGCTGCTGACATCCCACGCTTTTAGCCCACCCCAGTCCGCCTTTTGCAGCCAGACAAGACCGGTGGTCATATCGGTGACCGTCCCATTTCCGTTGTCACACCAGCGCGTCCCGTTCAGCGTGCCGGAACAGGTGGGGCCACCTGCAAAGGTGCCGGTTACACCCAATATAGTCGTGCCGTTCTTGATGTTGCCCGCCACCAGGTTGCTGTCGTTGGCTGTGGCTGTCTTGTCCGAATAGAAGCCGTCTGGGATTGAAAATGTCTTCGACCCGTCTGCTCCCGATACATTCGCCCCGGCTGTCGCCGTCCCCGTTTGCAGGCCCCATGCACCACTTGTCAGGCTCCAATACTTTTTACCTGTCAGCACATGAACCACACCCGCGCCGTCGGTATCATCCACGACGGGCGCCTTGCCCATAATGTCGTTCAGGCTGTTCATTGTCCCCGTGCCTGGGGCCACGGCAGGTTCGGTGAAGGTACTCGGGCTGCCGGCGGTGCCGGCATCCAGCCGGGCGTAGATGTCCGCCAGAGTGTAGGATTCGGTGTCGGCGGGCGCGGCGCTGGAATCCGTCGTGCCCGAGGCCGCCCACACGCTCACCGCAAAGAGCAGGGAGAGGAGGGCGATTGTGATCGAGAGGAAAGTGGTGGTTTGGGGTTTGAATCTGTTACGCATAGTGGAATCTCCTGTTCAATGTTGGGTGGTTAGGTGGCTGGTTAGGTGGCTGGTTGGGTGGTTTGGTGTCAAATGGTGTCTCCTTTGATAGTCTGAATGGTGCATGGCCTCTCACTTTTCACCCGCGCTCGCCGCCGTCAAGACCTGGGCCAGGCTTTGCGCCACCGCGGGGGGGAATGCGCGCCCCAAAAGTGTCTGTTTCCGGCCGTCGCCGCCCCCCAGCCCCAGAGTGAAGAGTTGTGGGTGCAGGGCGTGGATGGCCTGGATCAGCGCCGGGTTCGTGGCGGCCGCGTCATAGATCAGCACCCCTGCGCCCAGGGCGGCCAACTGCTGGGGGGCGCTGCTGTCGTCCGGGTCAATCTGAATCACCCGCAGGCCGGGGTCGGCCCGCAATCTGCGCTCCACCCGTTGCAGGTGGGGGCTGTTGCCGTAGATCAGAATCAGGGGTCGTGCTGGTTGCGTCTGCATAGGCTCTACTCTAGCGCAGATTTGGGGAGAAAAAGGGACAGA
>JAHDWH010000163.1:0-5089 GCA_023384455.1 Caldilineaceae bacterium
CCACCCCGTTTTTTAAAAAACACCCCCTCTCCGGTTCGGGGGGGGTTTTTAATTTGCCTATCCGGTTCGGGGGGTGGGTTCATTCTAGATGTCTGATCTCACCCACCCCGCTTTATGTATCCCCCTCCACGCCCCCTACCGGGTCGTCACCAATTCCCGCAGTTGATCAATCGTTTTTGCCCCAAAGCCGGGAACCCGATCCAGATCATCCACCGAATCGTAGGGACGGTTGGCAATGATGGCCGCGGCTTTGCTCGGCCCGATCCCCGGCAATGCCATCAGTCCATCGGCGCTGGCCGTGTTCAGGTTGACAAGCCCGCCCCCAGAGGCGACCCCGGAAACGCTGGCAGGCGCGGAGAGGGCGGCTGTCCCGGAGAGTCCTGGCGGTGGTTCGGCCTGAACGCCCGCCCCGCCCGCCGCCGCCGCTTCCATCACCGGCACGTGAACCTGGGCCCCATCGAAAAGTCGTTCCGCCTGGTTGACCTGGGCCTCGTTTACCCCGGCCAGCAGACCCCCCGCCGCCACAAGCGCATCCCCCACCCGGGCTTCCCAGCCCAGGCTATAGACCCCTGGCCGGGCCACGCCGCCGCTGACGAAGACGGTCAACGGGCTGGGGGTGGGGGTGGGTTGGGGTGTGGCCGTGGGCGCGGGTGTGGGCGGTGGATGCAAGGCAATGGGCGTTGGCGCTGGCTTTTGCAGGAAAAAGAGCAGCAACCCGATGATGACCGTTGCCAGAAGAAAACCCAGACCGACCAGTTGGAGAGCCACAACTGGCGTCAGGAGAATTCCATTGGCGGTCGAAGCTGGCGACAAGGCATTGGTTTGTGGCGCGGACAGTTGAGACGACGAAGATTGCATGGCCGTTTCTCCGGAGTAGGGCAAGTGGAGGTTGGGCTGCACCAGTGGCCAGGGGGCTGCCATCAGTGCTGAGGCAATTATATCTTACTGTTTTCTTTGTTGTCAACTAAAGGTATTCCGAAGGGTATGGTTCAGAATCGTCGGAGGATTAGCGTCGGCTGAGTAGCCCGGAGTCTTCGGAGGGCGTATCGAAGCCAGCGGGTCGACAAGCGCTGGTTTGATGACCCGCTTTGGTCTCGATACACCGGGCAAACAGCCGCCCGGTACTCGACCGGCGCTGGTCTCCGACAAATGTGAACTATACCCTATTCCAAAGAGGAAGTATATGGCCCACGTCCCCAGCGCTATTGTGGGACACATCCGGGATCGCTTTTGGATCGTGCCGACTGCTAGAATCGGGATGTCTGGCCCAATTTACCGCGTTTGCTCTTGCCTATTCCCCCAATAACGGCAGCGAACACTGTGGGGGACGCTGGATCCCTATACTTGCAGCAGGTGGGCGGACAGAAGCTATCGGCAGCGATTACCGTATCATCTTCATCATCGGGATCGGAGCAGAAAATGGAACCCAAACGGACGCGCTTTCTCAGCCACTCCCTCGCAGATCGCACTGCCCTGCGCCCAGTGCTGTTGCTGGCGCTTCTGGCCTTCTCTTTGGGACTGATCCTCTGGCTATCGCCTGCCCAGGCTTCCACCATTGCCGCCAGCCCCCTGGCTTCGCCTGAATCCTTGCCCGCTGCGAAATTTACATCAGATGCGCGGGCCGTCATCAACAGCCCTCTGGGGTCCCAGGTCAATCAGCTACCTTTTACACCGCTTACCGAACTTCCCGGCGAAGTGAATGATTTTGTCACTGCGTTGGGTGCAGTGCTGGAGAGCCAGAGTCTTTCCTCCATAGCCCCTCTGCCTTTCTTTGCATTTCCGTTATCAGACCCTCAAGTCGGGGCAGCACCGCCTATCATCACCCAGCCTATCCGCAACACTTCGCCCCAGCCCGCTGCGCTGTCAGAGCGTCACGCCATCTATCTGCCCTTCATTTTTGCTGGGGCACAGGTTGCCCCGGCCCCGGCAGAGCCACCGCCCCCACCCCCATTCTCCTGCAAAAACAGAAGACAGGCACACTGGCAGATTCAATGTCAGGCACTTCTGGCCTTCTACGCTGCCACCGAGGGCAATTATTGGAACAATAACGCAGGCTGGCGGCAAAATGATGACCCCTGCACCTGGCAAGGGGTTACCTGCAATCAGGCTGGGAACGTAATCGCTCTATCCTTATCGGGAAACGGGCTGGTCGGACGCATTCCCGACGAAATCGGTCTTTTGCCATTGGAATCCCTGGATGTCAGCGACAACTCTCTGGTCGGCCATCTACCCGACGCTCTCGTCAATCTAGCCAGCCTGCGCCACGTGGATATTCGAAAAAATCAACTGAGTGGCAGCTATCCTTTGCTCTTTGTGCAACTCTCCACTACAGCCCGTTCCCCATCTGCACGAATGAATCAGTGGATGGAGAATCGCTTCACCCGGATTGACACCACTTCCTTTGTATGTGCTGCCAGTCTGCCAATTTCCGTGTCCGAATGCGAAGCACTGGTTGGGGTGTTCCGCGCTCTATACGGCGAAAATGCCAAAAGCTACTCCCAGGGTCTGGCCGCGGGGGATAGTCTCTGGGTGATCCAGCCTGACCCGTGTCGATGGGTCGAGGTGACCTGCGCGGAGGGGCGTGTGACGCGTCTCAGCTTCCAGCCCAATGGAGAGATGCGGCTGATCGGCGGGCTGACGCCCCAACTGGTCGCCCTGACAGGATTGACGAATTTGACAATTCAAAGGGGAGAATTGACCAGCCCCTTGCCGGCAGAGATCGGCTTCCTGCCCAAATTGGAGTGGCTGGAGATTACCGATAGCCGTCTGCCCGGGCCTTTGCCCCCCGAACTTGGCTATCTGGCCCAATTGAAGGAGCTGGACTTGGCCGGTAATCAGTTGGTCGGTCCTGTTCCGGCCACATTGGGCAGTCTGCGGGTGATCACACGCATAGACCTGTCACGCAATTTCTTGTCCGGCCCACTCCCCGATGAACTGGCGCTGATCAACTCGAATACAGGCGTAAAGTTAGTAACGCTGGCACTGAAAGACAACCCGGACCTGTGTGTTCCCATCACTCTTGAACGTTTTGTAGCTGGTTTGCCCCTATTTACCCTGCGTGATCATAGCAGTTGTCAACCGCGGGCGCGCTGAGGCAGCAATTCTTCACGAACTTCGCTGGCTGGATTGCCCTGTACAGACTCGCTTGGACTGTACGTGCCGGGGACTTCTGGTCAGGCCGTTGCAGCCCCTATAAAATTCAGGCAAAATCTGGTAGCATAGACGGGTCGGGCGCAACTGCGTCCGACCCGTCTGTGGATGAAAGGATTTCCCAATGACCAACGACAATTCTATGACCACCGAACCCCCGCTGCTTTCGGCGGCGGGACGAAAACAGTTGCTCGCCACCTACCGGGACGGGCTGCTCCACGACACCCTCCCCTTCTGGCTGCCCCGCTCGGTTGATGAAGAGTACGGCGGCTACCTGTTCTTCCGGGATCGGGACGGGTCGCTGCTGGACACGGATAAGGGCGTCTGGCAGCACGGGCGCTTCGCCTGGCTGCTGGCAACCCTCTACGATCAGGTGGAGCAGCGGCCCGAATGGCTGCAACTCTCCCGCCACGGCATCGACTTCCTGCGCGCCCACGGCTTCGACGAAGACGGACGGATGTTCTTTCACCTGACCCGGCAGGGCGCGCCCGTGCGCAAGCGGCGCTATATCTTCTCCGAGACTTTTATGGTGGCCGCCCTGGCCGCCTACGGCAAAGCAGCCAACGACAGCCAGGCCGTGCAGGAAGCCGTCGAACTCTTCGATCTGATCAACCGCTATCTGACCACACCCGGTCTGATCCCGCCCAAAGTAAACCCGGCGGTGCGTCCGGGCAAAGGGCTGGCGATCCCGATGATTCTGACCGTCACCGCCCAGATTCTGCGCGAGGCGGTAAGCGACCCCGGGCCCTACACCGCCCAGATCGACCGCTGCATCGCCGAGATCGAGCGGGACTTTATGAAGCCGGAATTTCAGGCAGTCCTGGAATCGGTGGGTCCAAACGGGGAATTTTCCGATCACTTTGACGGGCGGATGCTCAACCCCGGCCACGCCATCGAAGCTGCCTGGTTTATCCTGCACGAGGCCAAACTGCGGGGCAAGGATGCCCGGCTGATCCGTCTGGGCACGACGATTCTGGACTGGATGTGGCGCTGGGGCTGGGATGAGGAATACGGCGGGATCATCTATTTTCGGGATGTGAAGGGGCTGCCTGTCCAGGAATACTGGCACGATATGAAGTTCTGGTGGCCCCAGAACGAAGCGATTATCGCCACCCTCCTGGCCTACCAGCTCACCGGCGACGAAAAGTACGCCCGCTGGCATCAGATGATCCACGACTGGACCTACCGCCACTTCCCCGACCCGGAGCACGGCGAGTGGTTCGGCTATCTGCACCGGGACGGGCGGCTCTCCACCACCCTCAAAGGCAACCTCTGGAAGGGGCCATTCCACATGCCCCGTATGCAGTTGGTCTGCTGGCAGATTCTGGAGGAGATGGGGAGGTGAAACGCGTAATCCACCCATTCGCGGTCAGGTATTACCGCGAATGGGTGGATTACGCGAATGGTTGGCGGGGCTGGTGAAGTTGGAGGGACAGATGCTGTTTGCTGTGCGCGAGGGTTGAGATTGCTGCAAATAGGCTTGCGTTGGATAACGAACCAACTATTCGCGTAATCCTCCCATTCGCGGTCAGATTTTACCGCGAATGGGTGGATTACGCGAATGATTGGCGGGGCTGGTGAAGTTGGAGGAACGGATGCTGTTTGCTGTGCGCGAGGGTTGAGATTGCTGCAAATAGGCTTGCGTTGGATAACGAACCAACTATTCGCGTAATCCTCCCATTCGCGGTCAGATTTTACCGCGAATGGGTGGATTACGCGAATGATTGGCGGGGCTGGTGAAGTTGGAGGAACGGATGCTGTTTGCTGTGCGCGAGGGTTGAGATTGCTGCAAATAGGCTTGCGTTGGATAACGAACCAACTATTCGCGTACTCCTCCCATTCGCGGTCAGGTTTTTACCGCGAATGGGAGGAGTACGCGAATGATTGGCGGGGCTGGTGAAGTTGGAGGGACAGATGCTGTTTGCTGTGCGCGAGGGTT
>JAHDWH010000163.1:5189-15550 GCA_023384455.1 Caldilineaceae bacterium
AGGCTTGCGTTGGATAACGAACCAACTATTCGCGTAATCCTCCCATTCGCGGT
The DNA here is from genome assembly GCA_023384455.1 of Caldilineaceae bacterium. Lineage (GTDB taxonomy): Bacteria > Chloroflexota > Anaerolineae > Caldilineales > Caldilineaceae > JACQGT01. The sequence goes on from JAHDWH010000163.1 coordinate 5,243, forward strand.
CACATCTACACCCGAACAGTAGTGATTTCCATCTGCAAGTTGTGGAAGTTGGCAATCAAACCGAGGGAAAGCCCAAGCAATTTGAGAAATTGTCTCATACGAAGAACCATTGCTGGCGTGATGGATGAGAAAGCTACACAGGCCAGAGCAATTTTCCCTTCGATGATTAGTAAATGCGTCTCACGGGTTTCAATGGGTTGCCCCTGGTAGGAGACAGTGACTTTTTCCTGTTTGCGAAAGCTAAGACCCGAGTCACCCAATTCCAAAAAGGTCGCCCGCCGGTAGTGCATATGCATAAATCCTGGGCCAAGTGTGTTGTGTACTGCCAGGAGAACACAGCGTAGCCGTTCCGTTACTTCCGGGTAGAGCAAACCCTCTGGGTTTACAGGCTGACCTGGCTGAGGGACATCGGTTGCGCCTTCATTTCGGGCTGACTGCAATACTAGCCGCTGTGAAGCTACCCGTGGCTCCCCAAAATTGATAAGGATGCCCAGTTCCAGACCAGATACGCGCAAATAGGAAAGCACCTGGGCCTGATGGATGGGAAGCAACTTCTCCACCGCTTTCAATTCCAGTAGCAGTTTGTCATCCACGACTACGTCTACAGCGAACTGCCCAACCGACCCTCCGCGATAGGCAAGTTGGAACTTCACCTGACTTTCGCTCCCGATACCCCGTTTTGTCAGCGCAATAGTCAGCGCTTTTTCCCAACCTGCCTCTGACAAGTCTAGCCCACGCAGGCGGTTGTGTACATCAAAACACGCGCCCTGCACTGCGTAGCTCAGTTCGGGAAAAAGAATGTCAGTCATCGTTCTGCGTCTCGGGTATTGCCGCGAATGAGTGGATTGCGCGAATAGTGACTCGGCATCCACCAATTCTTCGTAGACTCAACACGAAAGATTGTCCCCAGCCTATCAACTCCATCCATCCCGCCAACTATTCGCGTAATCCTTTTATTCGCGGTAAAACCTGACCGCGAATAAAAGGATTACGCGAATAATTGGAGGGGCTGGTGGAGTTGGAGGAACGGATGCGGTTGGATGTGCGCGCGGATTGAGACTGTGGCAAACAGGTTTTGTGTCGGACAACGAACCAACCATTCGCGCAATCCTCCCATTCGCGGTCAGATTTTACCGCAAATAAAAGGATTACGCGAATGGTTGGCGGGACAAGTGAATTTGGAGGGATAGATGCTGTTTGAGGTGCGCGCGGATTGAGACTGTGGCAAACAGGTTTTGTGTCGGACAACGAACCAACCATTCGCGCAATCCTCCCATTCGCGGTCACATCTACGGCCCCACCACCAACTCACTCACCAGCACCGCCACATCCGCGCTGTTGTCGCTCTCGTCCCCCTCGGCGATGGCGTTGTCCGGGTCTACCACCACCTGAAACGAGAGTTGGCCGCTGGCCGCGGCCGCGTTGTATAGCACCCGCACAGGCGCGCTCTCGCCGGGGGCCAGGCGGGCCAGGGTGACTGGTCCGCCCACGGCCACCGGGTTGCCGCTGCTCACATCCATTACGTGGACGCTGATGGCCTGGGCGGGTGACTGCCCCCGGTTCTGCACAGTGGCCGTCACCCGCACCAGTTGGCTGCTGGCCGACGAGGCCAGGCTCACCGCCACATCGGCGGGCTGGATGACCAGATTGGGCTGTTCACCCCTGGCCGAACCAGCCGCGCCGACGGTCAGCGTCTTGCTGGCCTGGTTGTCCTCCTCGTTAGACTCGTCCACCGCACCCTCCGGGTCCGCGGTGACCTGAATTTTGACTTCGCCCTCCTTGCCGGTGGTGTCGAAGATAATCACAGCGTCGCCGCTGCTGCCCGCCTTCAGCGTGCCGCTGATGGTCACATCGCCGATCAGCACTGGCTCGTCGCCTGTGGCATCCTCAAAGCGCACCAGCGGGTCGGTCACATCCTCTGTGCCGTCGTTGTGCAGACGCAGGGTAATCGTCACAGAATCCCCGGCAGCCGGGCTGGACGGATCGAAGCTGATGTCGCTGGCCGTCACCACCAGATTGGGCTGGGCCGGGGGCTTCTCCTCCGGCGAGCGCACCTTCAGCACTTTGGCGGCCCGGTTGTTCTCCTCGTCGCTTTCGTCGATGTCGTTGGCCGGGTCGGCGATGGCCTGGATGCGCCGCTCGCCCGCCTTGCCGCTGGTGTCGTAGCTGAACTCGGCTGTCCCGCTGCCGCCCATCGGAATGCTGGCAATCGTCACCGGCTGGCTGATGGGGGTGGGAGCGCCGTCGCTCACATCCGCCAGACGGATGACCACAGAAGCGGCGTCGGCTGTGCCTTTGTTGGCCACAGTCACAGTCACCTTCACCGGGTCCCCAGCCACCGGGCTGGTAGGATCGAAGGCGATGTCGCTCTCGACAATTACCAGATCGGCCCGGGCGGGCGGTTTGATGGCGAGACTCTTTGTGATGCGGTTGTCCTGCTCGTTGCCCTCGCTGATGGCGTCGGTGGGGTCGGCAATAACCCGGATGATCCGACTGCCCGCAATCTCCGTATTGTCAAAGACCACCCGCACAGTCCCGCTCTCCCCGGCCCGAATCAGATCGATAATCTGCTCGGTGCCCACAGGCTGGGGCGTGCGGTTGTCGGTCACATCCTGCACCAGCACAATCAGATCGTGGGCGTCGGCGTTGCCGGTGTTGAGAATCGTGGCGTAGACCGCGACTTTGCCGCCGATCTCCGCGCTCTCCGGGTCGAACTTCACATTGCCCGCCAGCACGGCCAGATTGGGTGCTTGGGGTGCGGCCACTGTCAGGTTGACAATCGCTTTGTTGTCCGCTTTGTCGCTCTCTGGCACAAAGTTGTTGGGGTCCGCGGTCACTTGCAGACGCCGCGTGCCCGACTTGCCCAGGGTGGCGTAGCTCACCTGCACCGTCGCGCTGGAACCCGGGGGGATGAGACCGATGACTTGGGGCTGGCCCACGGGCACAGCGTCGGCGGTGGTAATGTCCAGCACCTGGACAGCCACATCCCGGGCCTCCTCGCCGCCGTCGTTGAGGACGACCGCGCTGATCGTCACCCGGTCTCCCTCCTGGGGCGCGGCCGGGTGGAAGCCCACATTGCGCTGCTGCACCACCAGATTGGCAGCCGGGCCCGGGCCCAGGGCCAGACTCTTTGTGGCTTTGTTGTCGCTCTCGCTGCGCTCCGGGATGAAGTTATTGGGGTCGGCAATCACCTGAATCGAACGCTTGCACCCCCCGCCATCTCCCCCCGCCGCAGGGGGAGGGCAGAGGCCAGCGGTGGGGTAGAGCATCTGCACCCCCGCGCTGCCGCCGGCGGGGATGCGGTCAATCGTCAGCGGGAAGCCGATGGGCACGGGTGACGACGAAGAGGTGGCGTCGATAAACTGGACCACCACATCCCTGGCCGGGGCCGTGCCGTCGTTGACAATCAGCGCGTGGACTATCACCCCGTCGCCCAATTGCGGGTTGGCCGGAATCGTCGTCACATTCGACGAACTGACACTCAGATTCGGGATTGGCTCCACCTGCATTTTCAGGGTCTTGGAGGTGCTGTTGTCGTTCTCTTTCGTTTCAGTCACGAAATTGTTGGGATCGACCACAACCGTCACCCGCTGATCGCCGGCGCGCCCGCTGGTGTCGAATGTCACCTGGGCCGATGCGCTGCCACCGGCGGGGATGCTGTCGATGACTTGGGGCTGGCCGATGGGCAAGCCACCTGTGCCGCCCTCCACAAAGGAGACGATCACCTCGCCCGCGTCGGCGCCGCCGTCGTTGAGAACCGTAGCGACGATTGTCACCTGATCCCCGCTGGCGGGCAGGTCCGGGTTGAAGCCGATATTGTCCGATTTGATGACCAGATTGGGCAGGGCGGCCACGCCGACGGTGAATTTGGCCTGGGCGCTGTTGTCCTTTTCGTTGCTTTCGGCGATCAGATTGTTGCGGTCGGCCACCACCTCAATTTTGCGCTCGCACCCCCCTCCACCTCCCCCCATTGTGGGGAGAGAGCAGATATTGGCGGTCTCGTAGACCACCTGGGCCGTGCCGCTGCCCCCGGCGGGGATGCTCTCAATCGTCTGGTTGGAGCCAATCGGCTGGGCGTCTTTGTCGGTCACGTCCAGGAATTGGACTACCACCCCTTCTGCCGGGGCCGTGCCGTCGTTGCGCACAGTGACCCGGATGGTCACGCTGCCGCCGTCGATGACCGCGGCCGGGCCTTGTCCTGAGCCTGTCGAAGGGGCAAAGCCGATATTGTCGGCGGGGATGGTCAGATTGGGCGCGGCTGTGGCTGTGACCAGCAGGGCACGGGTGGCGGTGTTGTCGGTCTCGTCGCTCTCCCGCACCACCGCGTGGGGATCGACGGTCACTTTAATCTTGCGCTCGCACGACCCCCCTCCAGAGCAGCGATTGGACGTTTCATAGGCCACCTGCGCGCTGCCGCTGCCCCCGGCGGGGATGCGCTCAATCGTCTGCATCTCGCCGATGGGGCGCTGGCCGCTGTCGGTGGTGTCGCTGAACTGGACCAGCACATTCTCGGCGTCGGCGTCGCCGGTGTTGAGGATCGTCACCAGCAGATTGACGGTTGTACCCTCCACAGGCGTGGGCGGGTCGAAGCCGATGTTGGCGACCAGCACAGTCAGATTGGCCGTGGGCGCGGGGGCCACCAGCAGAATCCGGTTGCCTTTGTTGTCGATCTCTTCGCTCTCGCTGATGAAGTTGCCGGGGTCTGCCACCACCCGAATCTTCACCTCCCCGGCAGGGCCGCTGGGGGTGAAGCGGGCCTGGACAGTGCCGCTGCCCCCGGCGGGGATGCGGGCCACTGTCTGGGGCTGGCCGATGGGCACAGGTCGCCCCGCGGTCACATCCTCGAACTGGACGATCACATCCGTGGCTTCGGCGCTGCCGCTGTTGAGCACCACCGCGCTGATCACAATCGGATCGCCCACGTGGGGCGCGGCCGGGTTGAAGCCGATGGTATTGTCCAGAATGACCAGATTGGGCATAGCCGACGCACTGACTTCGATCAGTTTGGTGGCTGTATTGTCGTTCTCGCTGATCTCCCGAATCTGGTTGTTGGCGTCCACCATCACCTGAATTTTGCGGTTGCGTGTACCCTCGGGAAGCTGATAGCTGACCTGGGCCTGGGCGCTGCCGCCCACACCGATCAGCCCAATCGTCTGCTCTGTGCCGATGGGGGTGGCCTCGCCGCCGGTCACGTCCATAAAGAGCAGGCGCACATTGGGGGCCCCGGCTGTGCCGTTGTTCAGCACCACCGCGCTGATGCTCACGGCTGCGCCACCAGAGGGGGTGGGCGGCAGGAGCGCGATATTGCCCGCCAGCATCACCAGATTGGGCGTGGGCGGCGGGGCAACGCTCAGGGCAGAGGAAGCGGCGTTGTCGGTCTCGTCGGTCTCGGCCACAAAGTTGCCCGGATCGACGACGACCTGAATGGTGCGCCGACACCCCCCACCAACTCCCCCCGTGCCAGGGGGAGAGCCGCAGAAGCCGGTTGTGTCGTAGGTCGCCTCGGCCAACGCGCTGCTCCCGGCCCGGATGCGGGGCAGGATCAGCCGCTCGCCGATGGGTGTGGCGCCGCCGTCGGTGATGTCCACAAACTGGACTTCCACAATTGTGGCGTCGGACTGGCCCCGGTTGAGGATTGTGGCGCGCAGGGTCACGCTGTCGCCCGCGGTGGGGCTGGCGGGATCGAAGCCGATATTGGCGGCCAGGGCAGAGAGATTGGGGGCGGAGAGGGGCGTCACAGCCACTGTCAGCCGGGATTTGTTGTCACTCTCGCTGGTCTCGGCGATGAAGTTGTGGGGATCGACCACCACTTCCAGCTTGCGATCACACCCCCCTCCACCTCTCCCCGCAGCAGGGGGAGAGCAGGCGTTTGTCGTATCGTAGATGACTTCGGCCACGCCGCTGCTGCCTGCGGGGATGGATGCAATCGTCTGCTGCTGACCGATGGGCAGAGCCGGGCTGGTGGTGGCATCCAGGAATTGGACGAGCACATCCACCGCGTCCACACTGCCCCGGTTGAGAACAGTGGCGGTCAGGCGCACCTCATCGCCTGCGCTCGGCGTGGACGGGCTGACCCCCACATTGCCCGTGGGCAGGGTCAGATTGGGCGCGGCCGGCGGCTCGATGTCCAGAGACTTTGTGGTGCTGTTGTCCGTCTCTTTGGATTCAGCGATGAAATTGTTGGGGTCCGCGTCTACTCGAATGCGCCGGTCGGCGTCGAAGCCGCTGGTGTCGAATGTCACCTGCACCCGTCCACTGCCCCCCGCGGGGATCAGATCGATGGACTGGGGCGTGCCGATGGGTGTGGTCTGGCTGCTGGTGGTGGCGTCGAAGAACTGGACCAGCACATCAGCCGCGTCGGCGTCGCCGGTGTTGAGAATCGTGGCGTAGATTGTCACCTGCGCGCCGGCGTTGGCCGGGCTGGGGTCAAAGCCGATGTTGCTGGAGCTGACATACAGATTGGGCGCGGGGGCCGGGGTGACGGTCAGGGCACGGGTGGCCCGGTTGTCCGCTTCGTTGCTTTCGGGGATGAAATTGTTGGGATCGACGATCACCTGAATTTTGCGCTCGCACGACCCCCCTCCGGCTCCCCCCACATTGGGAGGAGAGCAGAGACCGTCGGTGTCGTAGCTGATGCGGGCGATGCCGCTGCTGCCCGCGGCCACCTCGGCCACCGTCTGGGGCTGGCCGATGGGGACGGGGGTCTCGCCGGTGGCATCGACAAACTGGACCATCACCCCCCGGGCGTCGGCGCTGCCGTTGTTCAGAATCGTGGCGTTGACGGTCACTGCCTGGCCGTCGGTCGGGCTGGCCGGGTTGAAGCCGATGTTGAGGGTCTGGATGACCAGATTGGGCGCGGTCTTCTCCTGACCGGGCAGGGCCAGTTTGGCCGTCAAGACCTGCACGTCGTCGATATACCAGCCCTCGTATTCGTTGAAACTGCCCGTAATCGTGTCGAACCAGAAGCGCACCTGGACGGAATTACCGCCGTCCAGAAATTCGGTCAGGCTGACCTGCCGTTTGCGCCACTCGTCGCTGGTGCCGTGGGATTCAAAGACCGTCTGCCAACTCTTGCCGTCGGTGCTCACCTGCACCCGTGTGCGGTCGAAACGCTCGTTGACCTGGACCTGACTCCACTCGTAGAAGGAGAGCAGGGCCTCGTCTGCGCCGACAATTTCGATGGCTTTGGAGGTGACAGTGCCGCTGTTGGCGTCGCCGGTGTCGTAGTTGCGCTCTTTGTCCCGGCCATAATACCAGGCCGTGGCCGGGCTGTTGAAGCGCAGGGAGGAGAGATGCCAGAGGCTCTTTTTGTCGTCGGTGGTCCAGTTGGCGTCGCCGCTCTCCATATCGTCCTCAAAGACGATTGTGCCGGAGGAGGTGCGGGCCAGGACGACATTCGACAATTCCGAGCGGTTGCCCACATTGTCCGCCACTTTGATGGCGAAATAGTAGGTGGTGCTGGGGGCCAATCCGCCCACCATCACCGACTCCTGGAAGCCGGCGGCCTGGGGTTCGGGAATGTCGAGCACCCGGTTCGCCAGCTCAAAGTTGGCCTCGGAGATGGGGGCCTGGGAGTAGCGGATGTCGTAGGCCGTGGCCCGGCCTTCCATCCCGTCGTCGCCGGATGCAGTCCAGTTGAGCAGAATTTTGGTGAGCAGTACGCCGCCGGGGGTCAGATCGGCCACCGCCGCGGGGGGGGTGCTGTCCCGTTCCAGCACATTGAGGACATTCAGCCGCCCGTTGGTTTTGGTCTGTTTGGAGCGATCCTTCAGGCTGTCCACGCCGGAGATGATGCGCTGCTTGACCTGTTCGTTGGTCAGGCTGCTGCCAAACTCGGCCCAGATCAGCGCGGCCGCGCCGGTGACGTGGGGAGAGGCCATCGAAGTACCGTTGGCCGCCCGATAGCCGGAGGAATCGCACATCGCACAGCGGCCAGTGGGCACGGTGGAGAGGATATTCACGCCGGGCGCGGCCAGGTCCACCCAGTCCGCGCCGTAGTTGGAGAAGCTGGCGTATTTGTCCTCGTGGTCCGTGGCGGCCACGGAGACGATATTGGGCAGCTCATAGGCGCCGGGATAGGAGCGGCTGTCGCTGTTGGAATTGCCCGCAGAGCAGATGTGCAGGGGCGAGCCGGGCGCGCCCATGGCGTCCATCAGCGCCTGGGAGAAGCCGCCGCCGCCCCAACTGTTGTTGGTGACGAGGATATTCTGCTTCTGTTTGTTCTTCAGGTCGTGGATGTAGTTGAAGCAGCGCACCGCGTTGGCGGTGGTGCCGCTGCCAAAGGCGCTGAGGAATTTGCAGCCCACAAAACGTACGTTCCAGTTGATGCCGACGACGCCCACTTTGTTGCTGGCCGCGCCGATTGTCCCGGCCACGTGGCTGCCGTGGCCGAAATCGTCCATCGGGTCGCCGCTGTCGTCAATCATATTGACGCCGTAGAAGTCGTCCACAAAGCCGTTATTGTCGTCGTCTTTGCCGTCGGCCTCACACTTGCCCAGCCCTTTGGGGCACTCTTTGGGGTTCACCCACATCTGGCTGGCCAGGTCCTCGTGGGTGTAGTCGATGCCCGTGTCGATGATGGCAACGATCACCTCCCGGCTGCCGGTGTTGATCTCCCAGGCTTCCAGCGCGTCCGTATCCGCGTCGGCTGTGCCGCCGGTCTGCCCGGTGTTGTGCAGCCCCCACAATTTGTCGAAGAGGGGGTCGCTGGGGGGCGTCTCGCTGATTTGCAGCAGATAGTTCGGCTCGGCGTAGACCACCCGCGGGTCGTTTTCCAGCAGTTCGATAAGCTGGTCATCGATGTCCACCGGGGAGGCGGCCAGACGCATCTCCTCGTCCGTGTCCGTGGGGTCCCGGTCCAGATTACCCTTCTCGGCCAGCCCGTATTGGGCGTAGAAGTCGGAAATCTGCTCCCGGGTGACGCCGGGCTGGAAGCGGACGATCACCTGGCCGGGGACAAAGGCCGGGCGTTCGTCGCTCTGCGCGGTCGAGCGCCCGCTGCTGACAAAGAAGCCGAGGAGGAGTGTGCTGAGCGCCAGAACGAGAATCGCAGGCCGTTTCATAGGGTTCTCTCCGAAGGAACGCCGGGCCGTTGCGGGGGCAGGGCCGGGACCGGTGGGTCGGGTTGCGTCGTGTGTGTAGAGACGCGGGGATTACAGGTTGTTCTCAATGTATACACTATTGGGGGGCGATTGGGCAAGTGGGGGGAAAGGGGCACGATATATCGCGCGCTAACAATTGCAAACGATTCGCCAATCGTTTGCTAATCTTCCGCATATGCCCTTCTAATGTAGTGCCCCTATACTGAGAATCATCTATGACGACAGAGAATTTCACCAGAGAACTTCCCTGTCGAACGGTTCAAATCAGTATATTTTAGTGACACAAGGAGGTCAGAAAATGCGTAGAATTGTTCGTTGGGACCCGGTTCGTGAGATGGTTTCCATGCGTGAACAGATGGATCGGTTGATGTCGGACGTTTTTGCTGCCCCATCGGTCTGGCAGAACGATGAGTACGCCGGCTATATGCGTCTGGCGCTGGATGTGACCGAGAACGACGAAAGCTTTACCGTTCACGCATCCGTGCCTGGTATCAATGCTGACGACCTGGAGATCAGCTTCAGCGAAAACACCCTGACCATCAAAGGCGAGACGAAGGACGAGCGGGTGGACGAGAACGAGAAGTGGCATCTGCGGGAACGGCGCTTTGGCAGTTTTATGCGCTCCATCTCCCTGCCCACTGCCGTCAATGTAAATGCCATCGACGCCGATTTTGAGAATGGCGTTTTGACCCTGATCCTGCCTAAGGCGGAAGAAGTGAAGCCCCACCGTATTGCTATCAAAGTCAATGGGCAGCAACCAGTGGACGCCGTGGACGCCGTAGCCGCATAGGGTTTGTCCCTATCCCCCAGTTCAAACAGTTCAGTAGTGTTGTATGCAGAACGCCCTGGCCCCACAGCCAGGGCGTTCTCTATATGGATTGGCGGAGAACGACCGTAACGAGCCGGGCGAACAGGCATTCCCTTACTGGAGACATCCCCGGGAGACCATCAGTTGGTATCAGGCCATGACCTTCTGCCGCTGGCTCACAGAACAGGCCACACGACCGGCAGACACCGGTAACGACGAAAATGTAGGTCGGACTGTCAGTCCGACGGGTCTGCAACGTTGCTGGTCGGACTAACAGTCCGACGTACGAATGGCTATTTTCAGGAATGTAGGTCGGACTGTCAGTCCGACGGGTCTGCAACGTCGCTGGTCGGACTACGAATGGCTATTTTCAGGAATGTAGGTCGGACTGTCAGTCCG
>JAHDWH010000434.1 GCA_023384455.1 Caldilineaceae bacterium
CTGGACAGTGCGACGCACCAAAACGGGAAGTTATTCTTTGACAAGCCCTAAGTGACAAAGTTCACGAAGCTGAGCAGTAATTCGGCCTGTAATCGACCTGTGGTAAACCAGTAGATGCTGCCCCAACAGATTCGGAAAAGCAGCGGCGGCTGTGATACCATAGGTTCATATCCACCCACAATACGTGGAATCGTTTGCAACAGAAAAGGAGAATCATGAGCGTACATCAGGAACATCTGACGATGAAACAAGCCCCCCTCACTGATCACGCGGAGGCGCACGTGGAAAAGCCACCGAAGCTGGAATACAGCGTCAAAGAGGCTGACGAGTCGTTAGAGGCATACATTTCAGCCATCAGCGGGGCTATCATCGGCGTATTGGCCACGCTCCTCGTTCTCTACATCCTGAACGGCGGCACCCTGCGTTTCACCAACCCGGCCAAGTTGGCGGCCATCGAGGCCAGCCTGACCCGGGTGGACGAAAACGTGGGCGCGGTCAACCAGAATGTGGAGACCGTTGCCACCCGTCTGGCCGCGCTGGAAGGTGAAGCCGGTGTTATCAGCCAGTTGCAGAGCAGCCTGACCGACCTGGGCGCCAATCTGACCTCCCTGGATTCCGCAATGGCCGAGCAGGGCGTGCGAATAGATGGGCTGGACGAATCTGTGGCCGCGCTGGATGTGACACGCAAGAACTTTGACACCTTCACCGCGGCACTGGCCCAGGCCCTGACCGATATGGGCGCGGTGGATGCACCCCAGGCTGCCCCCGCCCAAGCACCGGCCCCGGAGACGGTCGCACCTGTGCCTGTCCCTGCCGCCCCGGTTGCCAGTTCGCCCATTGCGGCAACGGTGACAGCGGCTGTGACCCCCCAAACGGAGCTGGCAGCCGACGCGCTACAGGTGATCCTCTTTGTGGATGCCAATGGCAACGGCGTGCTGGATGGGGACGAAGCCGCGCTGCTGGGCGCAGCCGTAACTCTGACCCCGGCCGAGGGTGAAGCGGTGAGCGTGGACAGCGCAGAGGATGGCGCACTCTTCGAAGCACTGACCGCCGGTGAATACACCGTCTCTCTGGATACTCTCCCCGGCTATGCCCTGGGCGGCGAAATCAGCGCTACTGTGACAGTAGCTGCCGACGCCGAAGCAGGCCAGGTAGTCTACTTTGCCGTGGCCGCCGAGTAGGCTGGCAAAGAAGTTCGACTTTTTCCGAAAAGTCGAACTTCTTTAATGGAAAGGGCGGGGTTGCACTGGCAACCCCGCCCTTTTTTATTCCTCCGCATACGCCTGCTTCTCATAAAAAAGCAGCAGAACCGAGCCATAGCGCCGCCGGTCGTATTCCGTCAGATTTTGCAGGGAGACAGCCCCATCCTCCTTTGGATCGATCTGGACAATGGCAATCCCATCTTCGCGTAGCATCTCCGGGCGACTGTCTACCAGCAGCAGTGCGCGTCTCCATAGCTCCTGATATTGGGGCGGGGCAATGAAAATGATGTCGAAGGGATCGCCCCGGTAGCCCTCCAGAAAAGCGAAACTGTCGCCCTGCAGAACCTGGGCGAAGTCGGCCAGCTTGCAATGGGTCAGATTGGCTCGGATCGTCTCAACCGCCTGACGGTTGCGGTCGATAAACTGGACAAAGGCCGCCTCCCGGCTCAGGGCCTCGATCCCCACCGCGCCTGTCCCGCCAAAAAGGTCCAGCAGCCGTGCACCGGCCACCCACTCACCCAGAATTGAAAAGAGCGACTCCTTGGCCCGATCGGTGATGGGCCGGGTGGAATCCCCCGGCACTGCCTTCAATTTGAAACCCCGGGCGCTGCCCGCAATCACACGCATTTTTCTCTATACCTCAGCCCAAAAACCTGCACGGTCCTGAAAATAGCCATCCGTAGGTCGGACTGTTAGTCCGACGGCCTGCAACGTCGCTGGTCGGACTAACAGTCCGAC
>JAHDWH010000164.1:0-9846 GCA_023384455.1 Caldilineaceae bacterium
TGGCTCAACAGGTAACGCGAACAGCTTGCGTTACGGGACGAGACATTTGTCGCAGAAGATCGGCAGGATATTTGATAGGCTTGTTGGAGAGAGCAGTTATTTGCCTTTTCCAGCAAGTGGATCGATACTGATGCCTACCATTCCTCTGCCGACAATCGACCACACTCTGTGTACGGGTTGCCGTCGCTGCGTCGAGGTCTGCCCTACCCAGGCTCTGGTCCAGATAGACGAAAAGGCCTATCTGGTCTATCCAGAGCTGTGTACCTACTGTTCGGTCTGCCAGGATGTCTGCCCGGAGAACGCAATCAGCCTGCCCTTTCTAATCATCTTCGGGCCGAGTAGCTTGCCCGATTCACCCACACAACCCGAGAGTCTATAACCGATGAGCAACGCCTACGTCTCTATTCCTGATCTGCGCGCCCTGCTGGGCGACATTGCCGAGGAAAGTATTGTCAGCCGTTCCCTTTACAATGAAGCCAACAGCCGGGCTATTCTTTTTGGCTTTGCCCCCGGCCAGGAACTGAGCGAACACACCACGCCCATGGCCGCCATTATTCACATTCTGGAAGGCAACGCCACCCTGACCCTGGGCACGGATGAAATGCAGGCCCAGCCGGGAACCCTCGTCTATATGCCGCCCAGCCTGTCCCACAGCGTCTATGCCCACGGGCAGGTGGTAATGCTCCTGACAATGATCAAAGAGCGCGCAAAGTGAGAAGTGCCCTGCGCTGGGAGCGTACCCCTCTCCTCGCTCTGGCGGTGCTGACGCTGCTGCTGGCGGCCTGGGCCGGTATCGTTCGCCTGGGCTGGGATTGGCCGGTTCTGCTGGCTGCATTGCCTATGAGCCACGGCCCCCTGATGGTGGGTGGCTTTCTGGGCACGCTGATTGGGCTGGAGCGGGCTGTGGGTGTGCAGAAGTCCTGGGCCTATGCCGGCCCCCTGCTCACAGGTGTGGGTGGTCTGCTTCTGATGGTGGGCGCACCTGTGGGCTGGGGCGCGGCCCTGATTCTTCTGGGCAGCGGGGTGCTGGTGCTCGTCTTTGCCGGGATCATCCGCACAGTGCCCGCGCTCTATACTGTCGCCATCGGTCTGGGCGCGCTGCTCTGGCTGGTGGGCAACGGGCTGTGGCTGGCGGGCTGGACAGTACCCCAGGTGGTGCTCTGGTGGGCGGGTTTTCTGGTGATGACGATTGCCGGAGAGCGGCTGGAACTGAGCCGACTGTTGCGGCTCTCCACAACCGCCACCCGGCTTTTTGGAGCAGCCACCGCGCTCTTTGTGGCCGGTCTGCTCCTCTCCCTGGTCGATTACGCGCTGGGTGTGCGGCTGGCTGCCCTGGGGATGCTGGCTCTGGCCGTCTGGCTGGCCCGCTATGACATTGCCTGGCGGCGCTTGTAGGCCGGGGGACAGGCCCGTTTTGTGGCGATCTGCCTGCTCAGCGGCTATATGTGGCTGACTGTCAGCGGTCTGCTGGCCCTGGGCTATGGGGGGATAACCGCGGGACCCTACTACGACGCCATTCTGCATTCGCTCTTTCTGGGCTTTGTCCTTGCGATGATCTTCGGCCACGCGCCGATTGTCTTCCCGGCGGTGCTGGGGCTGCCCATCCGCTATACGCCCTGGCTCTACAGCCATCTGATTCTGCTGCATCTCACCCTCTGTCTGCGCATCACCGGCGATCTTCTGCTCTGGATACCGGGCCGTCAGTGGGGCGGACTGCTCAATGGGGTGGTGGTGCTGCTTTTTCTGGCGAACACAGTATCTTCATTGCGCCGGGCTGAGTGAAGCTACACCTCCTCCACCCGCAACGCCTCCAACGCCCGCACCAGCAGCACCCGCCAGAAGTCATCCTCGTCGATGGGCAGATAGACCGCTTCCCGCCCCACGTGCAGCCCATCCTGAGAGATAAATTCCCCCTCGTCGTTGATGTGTCCCAAATCCCGGCGCAGGCGTGCCTGCAAATTACGCCGTTGGGCATCGCTCAACCCCTCCTTGCGGATGGCGATCTGTTCCCGCCGACGGCCAATGTTGAGTATCCCCGCCTTCAGGGCCAGAATTTTGATGAGAATCTGGTAGAGCAGATTTTCCACGGGCATAGGCAGACCGTCCCGCTCTTCGTCCGGGCCAAAACGGTCCAGCAACTCCTGGCGCATCCCATCGATCTCGACCCGGCTGTTCAGCCCGGCAATGCGCCGGTAGAGTTGCAGACGCAGCCCCTCCTCCGTCACATATTCCGCCGGAATTTCCGCCAGCAGGGGCAGGTCCAGCGTCACTGCCGGGGCCAGGGGATCGTCCAGATCGAAGGGGAGAGAAGCCGCGGTTTGCGTATTGCGAGTTGCGAGTTGCGAGTTGCGGACGGTCTCCGGGTCCAGACTTAACTCGCCATCTTCTTTGTGGCTTTGTGGCTTTGTGGTTTCTCCCCCCCGGGCTTCGGCCTTCTCGAATTGGCTCTTCTTGCGCCGCAATTCATTGACAGCCTGGGCCAGCAGCCGGGTATAGAGATCGAAGCCGATGCTGGCGATCTGGCCGTGCTGGCGTGCGCCCAGCAGTTCCCCCGCGCCGCGAATCTCCAAATCCCGCATAGCAATCCGAAAGCCCGCGCCCAACTCCTCGCTGCTTTCCATCAGCGCTTCCAGCCTGCGCCTTGAATCAAAGCTCAGGGACTTGTACTTCTCGTAGAGCAGATAGCAGTAGCCCCGCACCGCGCCCCGGCCCACCCGCCCCCGCAACTGGTAGAGCTGGGCCAGGCCAAAGTGGTCCGCCCGGTTGATAATCATTGTATTGGCCCGGCGGATGTCCAGCCCATTTTCCACAATCGTCGTGGAGATCAGCACATCGATCTCCCCATCGGCAAAACGCATCATTACATCTTCCAGCCCCCGCTCGGCCATCTGGCCGTGGGCCACCTCCACCCGGGCGCTGGGCACCAGCCGCCGCACCCGGGCTGCAATCTGCTCGATGCCCTGCACCCGGTTGTGTACCAGAAAGATCTGTCCCTCCCGGTCGATCTCCCGCTGGATGGCCTGCTTGACCAGATTGTCGTCGTACTCGGAGAGGATCGTGCGCACGGGCAGCCGTTCCTGGGGCGGGGTGGTGATGGTGCTCATATCCCGCACACCGCTCAGGCTCATATGCAGGGTGCGCGGAATCGGCGTGGCGCTGAGGGTCAACACATCCACCTGCGTGCGTAGCTGCTTCAGCTTTTCCTTATGCGAGACGCCAAAGCGCTGCTCCTCGTCCACCACCAGCAGCCCCAGATCGTGAAAGTCCAGGTCTTTGCTCAGCAGCCGGTGCGTCCCCACTACAATATCCACCTTCCCCTCCCGGATGCCCTGCAAGATTTTTGTCTGCTGGGCCGAGGTGCGGAAACGGGAAAGCATCTCTACAGAGACGGGGAACTGGGCCAGACGGCGGCTGAAGGTGCGGTGGTGCTGCTGGGCCAGAACGGTGGTGGGGACCAGTACCGCCACCTGTTTGCCATCCATCACCGCTTTGAAGGCGGCCCGCACAGCCACTTCCGTCTTGCCATAGCCCACATCGCCGATGATAATCCGGTCCATCGGCTCCTCGGACTCCATATCCCGCTTGACTTCGGCGATGGCCTGTATCTGGTCTTCGGTCTCCTGGAAGGGGAAGGCCGCCTCCATCTCTTCCTGCCAGGCCGTGTCCACCCCAAAGGCGTGGCCCGACACCAGCGCCCGCTCGGCATAGAGGACGAGCAGATCCTCGGCGATCTCCTCCACCGCCTTTTTGGCCCGATCCTTCACCGTCTGCCAGTCTGCCGTGCCCAGGCGGGTGATTGCCGGGGGAATGCCGCTGTCCCCTGCGCCCACATAGCGGCTCAGCCGGTCGGCCTGATGCACCGGGACGTAGAGCTTGTCGCTCTGCGCGTAGTTAACCTGCAAATACTCCCGCTCCACACCGCCCAACTCCAACTTCGCCAGCCCCTCATACTGGCCGATGCCGTGCTCCATATGTACCACAAAATCCCCGGCTTTCACATCGGCAAAGAAGAGCTCCGGGGCGACCGACGAGCGCCGTTTGCTCTGCTTGCGCTGCCCCCCACTCTGCCAGCCAAAGAGTTCGGCGTCGGTCAAAAGAAGGAGAGTGGGGATTGGGGATTGGGGATTGGGGATTGGGGATTTGTCGTCGCTGGCCCGGATGACGAAGCCTTCGGCGAGGACGGATTGGACAATTGTCACACCGGGGCCGGGGGGGGAGGAGAGATCGGCGCGCAGGTCGCTGGGCAGGGATGCCCCGGCCAGGTCGTGCTGGATGCGGGCGGCCTGGCGGGTGAGAAGAACCACCTGGTCACCGTCCTTAAGATTCGCACGCAGGGCCTCGACGATCTCCTTTGTCTTGCCGCCGAAACGGGCACCGGGCACAAATGTCCGGGCCAGAAGGGAGGCGTCGCTGTCCGCGTGGCCGGCCAGATCACCAAAACCCAGCAAAAGGGGCTTGCGCGCCTGGATTGCAGCCAGCATCTCTGCCCCGCTGAAAAAGCTGCTGGGAAAGCCTGCGGGCAGCTCGCCGCTGCGGGCGAGTTCGTAGCGCAGCTGTTGTACCCGCTCATCGGCTTCGCGCAGCCGGGCTGTGATATCTGTGCCGTCGTCGATGAGCAGTGTGGCGTTGGCGGGCAGGTGGTCCAGCAGAGAAGCCGGTTGCGCGTAGAAAAGGGGTAGATACCACTCGATGCCCCGGAAACTGTGTCCCTGAGCCAGCAGATCCATTTCGTTGGAAATTTCGTCCCGGATTGCCAGCAATAGATTCGGATCGGCCAGCAGGGGGATTGGGGATGGGGAAGACGAGCCGTCAGTCACCTTATCACCCTGCCACCCTGTCACCCTGTCGCCATACTTACTCAGTGCCTCGCTGCCCGGCCCGATTTCGATGCGCTGCACCTTCCGCTCCGTGCGCTGGGTGTTGGGGTCGAAGACCCGCAGACTCTCCACTTCGTCGCCAAAAAGATCGATGCGCACGGGATAGGGCAGATTGGGCGGCCAGATATCCACCAGACCACCCCGGCGGGCAAAGGTGCCCGGCTCTTCCACCACCTCCGCCGGTTCATAGCCCGCCTGCACCCAGCGGGTCAGCGTCTCGTCCAGACGGATGAGCGCGCCCACAGCCAGGCCGCGCAGAGAGAGGCGCAACTCCCGGGGGGGAATGGTCATTTGCAGCAGGGCACGGATGGGCGCAACGACAACCGGCGATGGGCCGGTTTTGCTTTGCAGCGCGGCCAGGGCCGTCAGCCGGGCCTGGCGGGTGCGGTCTGTCCAGGGGATGCGCTCGAAGGGCAGGCTGTCCGGCTCTGGGAAGATCAGCACAGGCGGGCCGCCTTCCTCTTCCGACGGAAGGAAGTGACCGATCCCCTCTACCCATTGTTGGGCCTGCTCGCTGCTGCCGGTCACAACCAGCAGGGGGCCGGGTCGGTCCGTGGCCAGCCCCGCGGCCAGGAACGGGCGAGCAGAGCGCAGAAGCCCCAGCGGCGCGTCGCTGCCTGCTTCCAGCAATTGCCGGTAGGCGGGGATGCGTTGGAGTGTGGAGAGTAAGCCGTTGAGTTTCATAGGATGACAGGGTGACAGGGTGACAGGGTGAATATACTCAGCAACCTATCGTTTTTGGATGATCCAGGTTTCGGGATGATTGATCATCCCAACAATTGTGCCAATGATGTCTTCGTACTCTCGATAAAGTTCGCGAGCCACTTCCACGTCAATGTAGCCGTGGTGTACTGCGAATTCCAGCGACACTTGGGTTTCGGCAGCTTCGCCTTCAGAATCAGAGAGTTTGGCGATAAATGCCGCCTGATAGCGCCTCTTGCGCCAAGCCTCGGCCAGATTCATACAGACTGAGCGGGATGAGCGACGTATCTGATCAGATAACGAATACATCTCCTCACGGGGGAAAATTTGGGTGGCCTCATAGATTTTTATGGCTGCGTCAAATGCCTTCTGGTAAACCTTCAATTGCCGATGGGTCGTAATCTTCTCTGCCATATATCACCCCTTCACCCTGTCACCCCTTCACCCTGTCATCCATTGAATTTATTCATCGCAACTTCGATTCCTTCAAACAGCCAACACTCTACCGCGTCCGCGGCTGTTTCGCGCAGGGGGCCGAATTCGTCTTCTTCTGCCGGGTTGAAGTTTTGCAGCACATAATCCGCCGGGTTCATACGTCCCGGTGGGCGACCGATGCCCATACGCATCCGGGCGAATTCCTGAGCGCCGCCCAGATGTTGAATGATGGATTTAATCCCATTCTGCCCGCCAGAGCTGCCGCCGGGGCGCAGACGCAGTTTGGCCGAGGCCAGGTCCAGGTCGTCGTGGATGACGAGCAGATTCTCCACCCCCACATCAAAATAGCGCAACAGGGGGCCGACGGCCTCGCCGCTGTTGTTCATATACGTAATGGGTTTGACCAGCAGCACTTTTTGCCGTTCGGCCAAGCCGCCAAAGGGGTTGGCGGGGTCTGGGACCCGGCGGCGGCTGATCCAGCCATCCCCAAAACGGGCTTTGTTCTGGCTGCGGCTCAGGTCGATGGCGTGGCGGCGGGCCAGGATGTCGATCACCTGAAAGCCCAGATTGTGTCGGTTGCGCGCATATTGGGGGCCAGGATTGCCCAGCCCCACGATGATTTTCAAATCTGCCATTTCGCTTGCATCCGTCTCTGGGCTGGGGCGAACCCAGCCCAGTATTTTTCGTAGATAGTTTATCCGCATTTTACTGTGCGAACGGTCACCGTCGGCGGTCTGCCGTCCTCTGTCCGGTTTCCCGATCAACGCCATAAACCCCCTCACAGGCAAATGCGGCCTGTGGGAGGGTGCAAAGTTGACAATTCGTCTGTAGGGCGCCGCCTACTGCGCCTGTATCTAACAATTCGTCGGGCAGGTTGCTTAGTAAGCGTCCAGAAATAAGATAGACTCGGTGCGTCGCACTGTCCGGCTACATCTGGGGTTGAAAACCATTGATTGGACAGTGCGACGCACCAGAACCTACCCGCCCGACGGCTTATCCGACCCGCGCCAGGGCCCATTGAATCAGCCACTTGGCTGCAAAGAGAGCAAAAATCAGGATAAAAATACCCCCGGCCCAGCGCGCACCGGTGAAGAAACGTTCACTCAATCGGTCGATTGAGATGGCCGCGCTCAACTCCCGGGTGATGGCGTTGCCCTCGCTGGGTGCATCAGCCGAACGCGCCACCTGTGATTCACTAGATGCCGCCGGTTGGCTGCCACTCCCGCTGCCGCCACTGTTAAGCGCTATCAGCTCCGCTGTGGCTGTGGCTGTCGGCTCAGCCAAGTCAGGCTGGGTCACCGACACAACTACCGGTGTCGGCTGGGTGATGGGGGTGGGGGTGTCGATGGGAATCGGTGTGGGCGTCGGCCCGTCTGGGGTCGATGTGGGCGTGGGTGTGGGCGGCTCCAGATTGACCCGCAGATCCCTGGCGAAAAATTCCCCGTAGTTGCCGTCGGGCCGCACAATGCGCAGACGCAGGGTATAGGTGCCGCTGGGCAGATCGCCCGTGTGCCAAGTGCCCAGTTCGCCGTTATTCACCTGGGCGGTGTTGCCTGCGAACCAGACATACGACTCATCGCCGCTGGGTTCCAGCTTGAAATAAAGCTCGTAGCGGGCGAAAGAGTCGCTGATGGCCGTCCCCCGCACAGGGACACTGCCGCGCACACTGCTGCCTGTGCCGGGCGAGGTGATGGCCGAACCGGCCTGGGCCTGAACAGCGGGCACAGGCAGAAAGAAGGCCAGCAACAGAGCCAACAGAGGAAAGAGATTCGAGATGCGACGGGTTAAATTGATCACAGAAAAGACTCTCTGAAAAGAAAACAGCCAGTGGCCGGGAAACGCGTTGTCCACCTTTGGACCTTTGCTGCACGGGCTATTGCTGTAAAAATTCGTTGCGGATGTACTCAATAATCGCAGCCATCTGCTTATCCGTCAAATCCGGGCGACCACCGCTGGCGGGCATAGCAACCCCGCTTTTGTTGTCCGGTGCGCTGGGTTCCCGCCCGGCCCGGATCATCGCCAGCACAGCCCCATCGTCGTTCGTAGCCATAAACTCAGAATCAACGAAGCCATTGCCCAGGGTTGGGATGCCTGCGCCGTCTGGTCCGTGACAGGCCGCACAGGCTTGTGCGTACTGCACTTTGCCTTCGGCCAGGGTAGCTGTGGACTGCACCGGGTTGTGTTCGGCGTGTTCTGTGCCCGGCAATACAGTCACCGGCAGCGCGGCGGCTTTGGCCGCTTTTGCCTCTCTGGCTTGCCCATACGCTCCCCCATAGACAAGCAGGGATATGACAATAATCGCAACGACAGGCCAGCGCGCCGGTGTGCGGTTCTCCGGGTTTGGCTCGTCGCTATAATAGGCGATCAGCATTGCGACGGTAATGATCAGGAAGGCGATCATTGCCAGGAAGGGAATGGTGATAAAGCCCAGCCAGTTGATGTAGACCGTTGTGCAGGGCACACCCGCAGCGCAGGCTGTGGGCGCGCCAAAAATCGTCGTCTTCTGGATCAGGTAGTGATAGGTGGAGACGCCCTGGCCCAGCAGGGAAAAGGGCAGAACCAAAAAAGGCAGATGCCAATCCCGGCGCAGGATGCCAAAGGCGATCAGCCCGGTTAGCGGATACATAATGATGCGCTGATACCAGCAGAGGGTGCAGGGGACAAAGCCCCGCACATCACTGAAGTAGAGACTGCCCAGCATAGCAATCCAGGCAGCCAGCAGGGCCACGTAGAGCGCCAGACTGCCTGTCCGGTTGGGAGTGGTCGAATCGTGCATCTGTTGTGAACGTCCTCTATTATTGGCCTGCCGCAGCCAACAGCCGGTCGATCTCGGCAGAGACGGCCGTATAATCCATTGGGTTCTCTGTGAGTTGACCGTTGATAAGCAGGGAAGGCGTGCTGTTCAGCCCCAAACTCATGGCTTCGTTGAGCGAGGCCCGCACATTGGCGAAATGGGTCTGCCCGGTAATACATTGGGTGAAGACCCGGCTGTCCAGCTCCAACTCTTCGGCATATTTGATCATCCGCTCTGCCGAAAAGGCCGCCGCGCCCGAATTTTGCCCGGCAAAGAGTTTGTCGTGCATAGGCCAGAATGCGCCCTGATCCGCGGCACATTCTGCGGCCCAGGCCGCGGTGCTGGCCCCCGGTTCGTGTTGGCTCAGGGGAAAGTGATGATATTCCAGACGTATCTTGCCGGTCTTGATGTAATTGTCCATCAGTCTTGGCTTCATCGTCTGGTTCCAGCTGCCACACGCCGGGCAGAGGAAATCTTCCCAGCCTTGCAAGACGATCACCGCTTCCGGGTTGCCAATCGAATTGCGGTTGATCCATTCGGCGGGGATATCATTGTAGCTGCTGAGGCTGATCGGATCGGGCTGATTGGCGATTACATAACCGATGACAATCAGGACAACCAGAATCGCGGCACCGCCAATCAGAAGCAGACCGGTGGGTGGGCTTTTCTTGCCCGCTGTCTGGGCAGCGGATACGGGACGGGATGTTCTCGAACGTTCTGCCATTTGTCGTCATTGACCTCGCGTGGAATAGAGAATGTGTCTGCACGACTTACTTTCAGCAGACCACAACGATTGCTCTCCACTGCTCCGTGTCTGGTGAGCAAGTCACGGACTACGCCTAGAGCATTGCAGTCTACTGATTTTAGTATAGCCTTTTTGGGAGAAAGTAGCCAAAAGTGGGGATGGGATTCCTGGGCCGGAAAGTTGCCGGATTGGGGGGCTGGGGGTATGCTGGGGGAGGAGAAATGGGGAATAGTGAATGGTGAATGGTGAATAGTGAATGGTGAATAGTGAATGGTGAATAGTGAATAGTGAAT
>JAHDWH010000164.1:9946-15188 GCA_023384455.1 Caldilineaceae bacterium
GTGAATAGTGAATAGTGAATGGTGAATGGCGGATGAGAGAGCTACGGGGACGGGTGGCGCTGGTGACGGGAGCCAGTCGGGGGATTGGGGCGGCGATTGCCGAAGCGTTGGCCGCCGAGGGCTGTCACGTGGCCCTGGCCGCGCGCAGCCAGGACGCCATTGAAAAACGCGCAAAGGAAATCCGGCAACGCTATGGCGTGGAGGCGCTGGCCCTGCCTGTGGACCTGGGCGACGCAACCCAAATTGGACCGCTGATCGAGAGTGTCGTCACCCGTCTGGGGCGCATCGACATTCTGGTCAACAACGCCGGTGCCGGCATTTATGGGGATGTGGCAAGCCTGCGGGCTGCGGATCTGCGGGCTACCTTCGATGTAAACTTTTTTGCCCCGGTGGCGGCGATGGCTGCCGCCGTCCCCCATATGCGTTCCCAGGGCGACGGGGTGATCGTCAACATCGGCAGTATTGTGGGCAAAATGGCCCAGCCTCTGGGCGGCGGCTACAGCGCCAGCAAATATGCCCTGCACGGGGCCAGCGGCGCGGCCCGGGCCGAGCTGAAAAGCGACAACATCGCCGTCGTTCTTATCTGCCCCGGTCTCACCGACACAGAATTTGCCGCCCATTCCCGCATCAGTGTGCCGGGGCTGGAGGATATGCAGGGGGAGCGCCACGCGCCCCTGCGCGGTGTGCCCACCGAACGGGTGGCGCGCCGGGTGGTCAAAGCCATCCGCCGCCGGGAGCGGGAAGTCTATATCACCCTCTTTGACCGACTGGTCGTTCTCGGCGCACAGCTTTTCCCCGGCCTCTTTGAATGGGGGCTGCTCCTGGCGACGAAGATTCGGCGCCAGCGTTTCGCCCAATCCATGCAAGAGTGATAACCGAACACAGGTAGCAATCACCCAATACCCAATCACCCATTCAACCAAAGGAACCTGACCTATGCCCAAGCCACGAGCTATCTACCTTCTGCGCCCCGACGCGCTGCCCAACATCTACGGCCCCGCCCAGCAGGCTGCCCTGGCCGAACTGGTGGAGTTCGTGGCGCCGCCCCAAGACTCCCAGTCTGTCCAGGAAAACCCCGCTGTCCTGGCCGATGTGGATGTCATCTTTTCCGGCTGGGGAATGCCCGAAATGAACGAGGAATTTCTGGCCCAGGCGCCCAATCTGAAAGCACTCTTTTATGGGGCTGGTTCGGTCAAGAAAATTGTCACCGACGCTTCCTGGTCCCGGGGCGTACGCGTGACCAGCGCCTACGGGGCCAACGCTGTGACCGTCTCTCAGTATACCCTGGCCCAGGTCATCTTCAGCTTGAAGCGGGGCTGGCTCTTCTCACGGGTTATCCGCGAGAGTGGCGGCTGGATGCAGCGCACGCCTGTGCCGGGAACCTACGGCAGCACTGTGGGGCTGGTCTCTCTTGGACAGGTGGGGCGGCGGGTGGCTGAATTGCTGAAAATCCTGGATGTGCGGGTCATCGCCTACGATCCTTTTGCCAGTTCCGCCGATGCAGCCAAACTGGGCGTGGAATTGGCCTCCCTGGACGAGGTTTTCCGGCGCTCGGATGTGGTTTCCCTGCACGCGCCCTGGCTGCCAGAGACGGTAGGAATGGTCACTGGCGCACATTTTGCGTCGATGAAAGAGAACGCCACATTCATCAACACGGCCCGGGGCGCAATTGTGCGCGAGTCGGAGATGATTGCCGTCCTGCAGGATCGGCCCGACCTCTGGGCCGTCCTGGATGTAACCTATCCGGAGCCGCCCGCGCCCGATTCGCCGCTCTATACCCTGCCGAACGTCGTCCTGACACCCCACATCGCCGGCACGCTGGATGTGGAGCGCGAGCGCATGGGTCAGACAATGGTGGAGGAGCTACGGCGCTTTCTGGCGGGGGAGGTGATGGAGTACGAAATTACCCAGGAGCGGGCCAGGTTTTTGGCGTAGGCTCTGGCAAGGGTAATTGTTCAGCCACCCCACCCTACCCCTCTCCATTCCAGGGAGGGAACTGGATCGACTCCTCCCCCCACTGTGGGGGAGGTTGGGTGGGGGTGAGCAGTTACTGGCAAGGATAGGGGATGGACGGTATTGAAATCAGACTCTTTGGCGCAGTCGAAATTTACTGCACTGGCAAGCAGGTAAGTGGCTTTCGTTCTCAGAAATCTTTGGCAATCCTGGCATATCTCATTGGGGAAAACCGTCCCATCAGCCGGGAATATCTGGCGGGTCTGGTCTGGCCAAATGTGCCTCAAAGTCAGGCGCTTGGGCTGTTGCGCCGTACATTGCACGATTTGATCGGCAGGCTGCCCGGCTGCCTGGTCGTCGACCGCCGCACGGTGCATTTTGCGCCAGAGAGACCGGTCGCCGTAGATGTCCACACCTTTGCCGCCCTGGCTGCCCAGGATGATCCCGCTGCCTGGGCGCAGGCGGTCGAACTTCCGCGCGCCCCCTTTCTCGAAGGCGTCTATCTGGACGATGCACCCGAACTGGAAAGCTGGCTGACCCGCGAGCAGGAGCGGTGGCAGCAGCAGATGGTTTCTCTTCTCGACCGTTTGGTTGCCCTGTGTACAGCGGAAGGGGTCTATGGCGACGCTTTGGCCCATGCCCGGCGGCTGGTGGTGCTGGAGCCGTGGCGCGAGGAAGCTCACTGCCGCCTGATGCTGCTGTTGGCGCGCACAGGCCAGATCAGCGCGGCGTTGGCCCAATACCACGCCTGTCGCCGGGCCCTGTGGGAGGAACTGGCCGTTGAGCCGGCCCAAAGCACCCGAATTCTCCACCGCCGTCTGCAAAATATCCCCCGCAGCCCATCCCAGCGGCTGCCCGGGTCTGTGACGCCGTTGATCGGGCGCGAGGATGAAGAGACGCAAATCTTCCGGCTGCTGGTGGATCCGCGACGCCGGTTTATCACATTGCTGGGTGTGGGCGGCATCGGCAAGACCCGTTTGGCCCTGGCAATGGCGCGCAGAGTGGTCAATGACACTTTGCGCGTCTTCCTCCACGGCGTCATTTTTGTGCCCCTGGCCGGTGTTGACACCTTTGAGCAGATGATAGCAGCAATGGCCCAGCGGCTGGGTCTCACTCTGCAGGGCAGTGAAGCTCCCGAAGTCCAGGTGCTCAACCATTTGCGCGACAGGGAATTGCTCCTGGTGTTGGACAATTTCGAACAGTTGATCGACCCGCAGAGTCTGCACTTTCTGGTACAACTGCTGGAAGAAGCGCCCGAAGTCAAGCTGCTTGTGACCTCGCGTGTGCGGCTTGGATTGTACAATGAGCAGGTGTACCGGTTGCAAGGGTTGTCGATTCCAACGACCGCGGTCGCGACACCGGCTGCGGCGAGCAGCTATGCTGGGATCCGTCTTTGGATCGAAACCGTCCGGCGTCACCTGCCCGACTACGACGTAACAGCCGATGAGCTGCCCGCGCTTGTGACGATTGGACGGCAGGTGCAGGGGATGCCCCTGGCCATCGAGCTGGCTGCGGGGTGGCGCAGTACGCTTTCAGCGCCAGAGATCAGCGCGTCGCTTGCCTCGAATCTCGACTTCCTGAGCACCGACGCGCCGGACCTGCCCGAACGCCTGCGCAGTATGCGGGCGGTTTTTCAGACTTCGTGGCGTCTGCTCCGCCCGCCCGAACAGGCGATCTTCCCTCGGCTCGCCGTCTTTCGGGGCGGATTCACAGCCGATCTGGCCCTGGCTGTAGCTAAGGCTGGGCCGGACACGCTCGCCGTCCTGCAGGACAAGTCGCTGATCAGCCGTTCCAGTGAGGGACGCTATACTGTGCATGAGCTTGTCCGCCAGTTTGCCGCCGAACAACTGACAGCAACCGGCCAGATGGGTGCGATTCGGCAGCGCCATGCCGCGGCTCTTCTCGCGGCTGTCGAGCAGATCGATCCGCAGGCGCGCTACGCCGGATCGCGTCCCGGCCTGGCCGCGATTGCGGCTGAATCTGAAAATGTAGAGGCTGCCCTGCATTGGTGCTTTGCCCAAGGGCAAGAGCGGCTGGGGCTGGAACTTGTGGCTGCCCTGCGCGACTTTTGGCATCTGGCAAACAGCTGGCGGGCGGGAAGTCGCTGGCAAGCAATGGCCCTGGCCGTTCCCCCATCAGACGAGACCCTGCCGGCGCGTGCAAGGGTGTTGAACGAACGGGGCGTGTTGCTCGGATCGATGGGCGAAATTATGTTGGCGCAGGCCGCGCATCGGGAGAGTCTGGGAATCTTTACATCCCTGGATTGGGCAATCGAGCGCGCCTGGACGCACTATCATCTGGCGTGCCCGGAGTATCAGGACGGGGATGACGCCGTGTGCAATGCGTTGCTCTTCGATGCGTTGGCGGTCTTTCGCAGGGCCGGCGACGAGCGCGGCGTTGCAGCCGTCTTGCAAAGGCTTGCTCTACAGATGCTTGATGGCGAAGAGGACCTCGTTCAGACAGAGCAGTTTGCGGGGGAGAGTCTCGCCATTGCTCGCCGGCTTGATTTGCGCACGGAGGTGGCCGGCACGCTCATCCTGCTGGGCGAAGTGGCTATTCGGCAGGATAATTTGACGCGCGCCGAAGCCCATCTCGCCGAAAGCCTATCCTTGAGCGGTCCGATCAGCGGCCTGCGCTCTTGGGCGCTGGGCAAATTAGGGCACGTTCTTTTGAAAAGAGGCGATCTGCCAAAGGCCAAGCGGACCTTTCAGGAGGCGTTGCGTATCCGGCAGGAACTTGGCAGCATCATCGGTGTGGCGTGGATGCTCGAAGCGCTGGGCGATGTTGCGCTTGCGACCGGAGAGTACTCGCAAGCGGTCCAGATGTTCAGCAGCGCCAATGCCCTGCGCACCCGGCAAAAAATGCCCCTGTTGTCCGTCGATAAGCGGAGATTCGGGCAGGCCGTGCAGAGGGCGCGCAGGGTGCTGGGGGAAGAGCCGTTCGTCACCGCCTGGCAGACAGGCGAGGGTTTGGCCCAACGCCAGACCGATTTCGTCGCCCTCTTTGGCTCGGAAGCCGAAAGCGATGGGATTGGCTAGGGCTTCCAGGCCACTGCCTCGCCGTGGGCTATCCCCAGGAATGCGTCGGGCTGCTGAGGCCAGGCCGACCAGACCGTAGCGATGGCGGCCAGTTGTTCCCGGCTGGCCAAACCGTTTTCCAGTACACGATCCACATAGTCCGCTTCCCGCACCCGGCTGACCGCTAGATGGCTGGCAAAGCGCAGGCGCTCCCCATCAGCGTACACCTCGTACGAGGCTGTCGCCTGCACGTCGCTGAAGCCGGCTTTGTG
>JAHDWH010000165.1 GCA_023384455.1 Caldilineaceae bacterium
TCCGTTTGAATCCTAAAAATCCGTGTTCTTCCGTGTTCTTTTGTTACGAAACCAGCACACGGGCGAAGACGGTCTCCCAGCCCACATCCACCGTCTGGCCCAGGGCAAAGCGGCTGGAGGCGATGTTCATATTCTGCTGGCGCACGACGATTTGGGTCTGGGGGGCCAGATCCACCACATAGCGGGTATCCGTGCCCATAAAGACCTCCTCCACAATCACCCCGGCAAAGCGTTCTTCATTGGGGTTGCGGGCTGCGCCGGTGGCATATATCTGCACCTTTTCCGGGCGGATGGCGAGATAGGCGTCGCTGTTGGCGGTCAGGGATTGATCGCTGGCCGCGCTCATCGACAGACCGGCCACCTGCACCCGTGCCGTGCCGTTGCTCGATTCCAGCACACGGCAGGGCAAAAAGTTGGTGTCGCCGATAAAGTCGGCCACAAAGCGGTCCGCGGGCCGGTCGTAAATTTCCTCCGGCGTGCCCACCTGCCGCAGCATCCCGTTATCCATCACGCCGATGCGGTCGCTCATCACCAGCGCCTCCTCCTGGTCGTGGGTGACAAAGACGAATGTAATCGCCAACTGGCGCTGCAACTCCTTCAACTCCAACTGCATGGCCTTGCGCAGCTTCAAATCCAGCGCGCCCAGGGGTTCGTCCAGCAGCAGCACCTGGGGACGGTTGACAATCGCCCTAGCCAGGGCGATGCGCTGGCGCTGGCCGCCGGAAAGTTGGTTGGGCTTTTTGTTGCCAGAATCGGGCAGGCGCACCATTTCCAGGGCTTCGCCGACCCGTTTGGCAATTTCGCCCTTTTCGATCCCCTTCATTTCCAGACCAAAGGCTACATTGTCAATGACGGACAGATGGGGAAAGAGTGCGTAGTTTTGAAAAACGGTGTTGACATTGCGCTTGAAGGGGGGAAGTTGGCTCACATCCTGGCCGCCCAGCAGAATCGAGCCGGAGGTGGGCAGTTCAAAACCGGCGATCATCCGCAGGTTCGTCGTCTTGCCACAGCCGCTGGGGCCGAGCAGGGAAAAGAATTCCCCCTGGCGGATGCCCAGGGAGATTTCTTTGACCGCGACAAAGCTGCCAAAACGTTTGGTGACAGTGCGTAACTCAACATCAAAAGAAGCGGCCACGTAGCGACTCCTGAGGTGAAACAGATGGGTTGACGGACACCAGTTTGCCCGCAGAAGGAGCGGGCGGATACGGCGGTTGCGGGTAACGTCCACCGGATACGGAGCGTAGCGCAAGGGGATTGCCGAATTTGTAGGATTGGGCAAATTGTACTGCCATTTGTCTGTCAAAGCAATTTGCGATAATCCTCAATGTCACTTTGCTGATTGGGGGCAACGGAGTATGATTGTCAGTAGTCCGCAGTCACCAGTCCAAAGTCTTGCGTCAGGCTTACTCGTGTTGCGGTCTACTGATTGTAGCTATGTGAACAGTCGGATTGACAGGGTTTTCCAACAAAAGCGGGTGATACAAATGACACCAGTATTAGAAATGATGGCGGATGAGCTTGTAATCTCGGCCCAGGAATTGGAACGCCGCAGCCTGCTGGTATTTATCGAACGGGAACGCCGATTGACTCAGATGGATGTGGCCGATTTGCAGGATCGCTACAGTGTGCAACAGGCCAGCGAGCTGGCACGGAAAATCGAGAATCGTCAGGTCTATTCCCATCCGGCCTGGGAAGAATTGATCGAGTGGGAGCAATTGGAGGAATACGGGTCTCGTTTGGCGCATTGGCAAGGGAAATTAGGTATCCGTAACGCAAGCTGTTAGCTTGCGCCATCTTCGCAAGCTAACAGCTTGCGTTACAGCAGAGAACACAATCCCCACGAAACCCCGCCACAATCAGCCTGTGTAGACTGACAGGACGACACAACCCGCAACCCGCAACTCGCAACTCGCAATTCGCATCTCTCCACAAGGAAAACCAATGGAAGCCGAAGCCATCCGCATGGGAACCCAGAACGGCGTCATCGGCACGACCGCGGCCTGGGGACGCATCGAACCCGCAGCCATCGACATTGCCGTCCGCCGCCTGCAAGAACGCAAGCACGACTGGGCGCTCTTGCCCCTCAGCGAAAAGCTCCACCACCTGGAGCAGATGCGCCTGAATGTGGTGCGGCTGGCCGAGGATTGGGTGAAACGCAGCGCGTCGATGGCTGGCCTGCCCGCGAATTCCCCCTGGCTGGGCGAGCTGTGGATGGGTGGCCCCTGGGCCCTGCTCTGGGGCATCGACCGCTACCGGGAGACCCTGGGCGCGCTGGCCGGGGGCACAGACCCCCTCGCACTCACCGCAGGCATCCGCACCACCAGCAGCGGCCAGCAGGCCGTCAGCGTCTTTCCCCTCCACCCCATCGACCACCTGCTCATCAGCGGCGTGCGCGCCGAAGTCTGGATGCAGCCGGATGTGACCCGCAGCGCGCTCTCCCAGACAATGGCCGGTTTCTATCGCCAGAAGCAGCCCCAGGGCAAAGTCACCCTCGTCCTGGCCGCGGGCAATGTAAGCAGCATCGCGCCGATGGATATGCTGCACAAATTGCTGGCCGAGGGGTCGGTCTGTCTGATGAAAATGAATCCGGTCAACGACGGGGTGGGGCCGATTTTGGAGGAGATTTTCGCGCCCCTGCGCGCCTACGGCTTTGTCGATTTTGTCTACGGCGGGCCGGATGTGGGCAAATATCTGGTGGCCCATCCCGGCATCGACGAAATCCACATGACCGGCAGCATCCACACCCACGACGCGATTGTCTTCGGCAGCGGGCCGGAGGGTGCGGCCCGCAAAGCTGCCAACCAGCCGCGGCTGGACAAGCCCATCAGCAGCGAACTGGGCAATGTGACGCCCACAATTGTTGTGCCCGGCCCGTGGACAGAGGAGGACTTGCGCTTTCAGGCCGAGAGCATCGCCACCCAAAAACTGCACAACGGCGGCTTCAACTGCGTGGGCTGTCAGGTGCTGGTGACGCCCGCGGCCTGGGCGCTGACCGACCAACTGCTCTACCACCTGCGCGGGGTGATGCGCGCACAGCCCGCCCGCCACCCTTACTATCCCGGCGCAGAGGAGCGCAAAGAGCAGGCCGCCTGTCATCCCAATGCCGAGCGGCTGGGCGACCGGCCCGGCGACCCGGTGCTCATCACCGGCCTGGACCCGAACGCTGCCGAAGCGGCCTTTCGGGAGGAGTTCTTCTGCGCAGCCCTGGCCGAAACCCGTCTTCCCGGCAGCAACCTGGCAGACTTTCTGCGTCGGGCGGTGGTCTTCTGCAACGAGCGGCTGTGGGGCACGCTGGCCGCCAATCTGATTATCCATCCGGCCACCCTCGCCCGCCATCGCCCGGCCTTTGAGCAGGCGTTGGCCGACCTGCGCTACGGCAGCATCGCTGTCAACATTTGGGCTGGGGCTGGTTTTATGCTCTCTCAGACCACTTGGGGCGGCTATCCTGGCCACACGCTGGACAACGCGGGCAGCGGTATCGGTCAGGTTCACAACACTTTTCTCTTTGACCGGGCGCAAAAGAGCGTCGTCTACGGCGATTTTGCCCCCTTCCCCAAAAACCTGCGCCCCCGCTATCTGCTCCACGGCGAGCGCCACATTCTGCCCAAACCGCCCTGGTTTGTCACCAACCGCCAGGGCGCGGCCACAGCCCGCCAGCTTTTCTACTACACCGCGGACCAGAAGGCGTGGCGACTGCCGGGCCTCTTCTGGCACGCGCTGCGGAGGTAGGGTGGTCGTTTCTTCACACCGGCCAAAGTCTCGTTCGCAGGGCGCTGTCGTATAGCCGGGGAATTCGTCCCCCGGCGGCTTGGCTTGCCCGAATACTAAGCAAGCGTCCAGGAATTACCTCCGCAAGAAGTTCGACTTCTTCCGAGAAGTCGAACTTCTGATCCGCTGAAGTTATTTGCGGACGCTTACTAAGCAAGCGTCAAAGTAAGCGTCAAGCAATAACTTACGGGTTCTGGTGCATCCCACTGCCCGATAAATGGTTTTCAGCCCCAGTTGTAGCCGGACAGTGCGACGCACCGAGCGTATCTTATTTCTGTACGCCTACTTACCCTGAAACAGAAATGACTCTTCGCTGGTCGATGGACACATTGGACTGGTTGGCGTATAATCTTTCCCAGCGAAGCGGGCGAGTCTCTATAGAGATAGCCGACATTCATGTGGGGAATTTAACCGAGCAAACGGCCATGGCTGAATCAGGGCCTCTTGCAGAACAACCATCCGAAACTGTGTCGGAAAGTATGCTGGCCGACTACGCCCGGGATGTGGAATATCTTGGCGTGGAGCACCGCGCCGCAGACGCCCTGCGCAGGTTGATGGCAGCGGGTATGCAGGCTACGCCGGTGGTGCGCCAGGGGTTACAGCATCCCAACCCCGCGGTGCGGGTCGGCTGCTGCAAAGTGCTGGATCACTTTCTGGACGAGGCCGCGCTGCCCGAACTGATCGAGAATCTGGCCCACCCGGACGAGGAAGTGCGCTCCTGGGCGCTGCACACCCTGGCCTGTGACAAATGCAAGGAAGGCGCTTGCCGTCCCGGTGAAGAGGATGTGATTCCCCGCGCGGTGGAGATGTTGCTGAACGATGAAAGTCGGCGTGTGCGGCAGATGGCGGCGGGTCTGTTGGGTCCCGCAGTCCATCGCCGACCGGATGTGCTGGCCGCGCTGGAACAGGCCCGGCAACACGACCCCCACCCGGTGGTACGCAAAATTGCCGGTTGGTTTACGCCGGGAGGACCGCGCTATCAACGGCTGCGGCCCAAACCGGTGCGGACGAAAGTGTAGGTCGGATTGTCAATCCGACCTGCGCGGGGTTATTTTCACATTACGGAGACGTAAATTGCTTGATACACATCAACTCCGCCGTTCCTCCCGTTCCGGCCTCTGGCGGCGCTGGCAGGAGATTCGACTGATCGGTCAGGACCCGGTATTGGGGCTGGGGCTGCTGCTGGTGGGCGTCTTCGTCTTTCTCTTTATCGCCTGGCCTCTGCTGCGGGTGATCTGGCAGGGCTTCTTCGAC
Source organism: Caldilineaceae bacterium (assembly GCA_023384455.1). Classification (GTDB taxonomy): domain Bacteria; phylum Chloroflexota; class Anaerolineae; order Caldilineales; family Caldilineaceae; genus JACQGT01. The sequence goes on from JAHDWH010000165.1 coordinate 5,023, forward strand.
CAGACGACCGGAGCGTTTGACACCCGCTACTTCAACCAGTATTTCGACCCCTACTACCAGCGCTATAACTTTTTCGTCCTGCGCAATACACTGGTGATGGGCTTCTTCACCGCCCTGGGCGGAACGGCGATGGGCTTTGTCTTCGCCTATACGGTCGTGCGCTGCAACATTCCCTGGCCGCGCTTTGTCCACGTCCTGACGCTGCTGCCGACAATCTCGCCCCCCTTCGCCATCGCCATCGCCGCCATTCTGCTCTTTGGCCGGGCCGGGCTGGTGACAAAGCGAGTTCTGGGCATCGACTTCGCCCAGGGCGTTAACGACATTTACGGCATTGACGGGCTGGTCTTTGTACAGATCATCACCTTTTTCTCCGTGGCCTATCTGATCATCCGGGCAATGTTGGAACGGCTGGACCCGGCGATGGAGGAGGCGGCCCTCAGTCTGGGGGCCAGCAAATTCCACATCTTCCGCACAGTCACCCTGCCCCTGCTGATTCCGGGGCTGGCCGGTTCCTTCCTCCTGCTCTTTGTGGAATCCCTGGCCGATCTGGGCAACCCCCTGTTGCTGGGCGGCAATACGACGGTTCTCTCCACGGAAATTTTCCTGGCGGTCAACGGCCAGTTCGATCAGCAGAAGGGCGCGGCCCTTTCCCTGGTGCTGCTGATTCCCACCCTCTCCGTCTTTCTGCTTCAGCGCTACTTTGTCAGCCGCCGCTCCTACGTGGCGGTGACGGGCAAACCCACCGGCGGCCAGTTGCTGGTGAAAGAGCCGTTCATCCGCTGGACATTCATCAGCATCACTTTTCTGATGCTTCTGCTGGTGATGTCCCTCTACATTTCGATTCTGATCGGCTCTTTCACTACCCTGTGGGGCATCAACTACACGCCGGACCTGAGCCACTACGCCACCGCCTTCACCCGGGGGTTGAATGCGATCCTCTCCACCACTTTTCTCTCCGCCGTGGCAACGCCCATTGCCGGGCTGGTGGGGATGATTGTGGCCTATATGGTGGTGCGCAAGAGCTTCTCCGGCAAAGAGACGCTGGATTTTGTCTCGAATCTGGGCGGGGCTGTGCCGGGGACGATTCTGGGTATCGGCTATATTGTGGCCTTTATCAATGCGCCGATTGTCGTTGTCGGGGTGGTCTATGCGCTGCTGGCAGCCTATCTGGCGGGCAACGCGGCCACCGGCTGGCCCCGCCGGGTGGCGATACTCGCGGTGGGCACTGTGCTGGGCTACGGCTTCAACTGGCTGCCCTATTTCCTGCGTCTGGACGAGGACGGCTGGCGCTGGCTGCTGGCCGCGGGATTTTTGCTGCTGGCCCTGCTTTCCTGGCGGCTGGCCGCGCCGGGCCGGGGACGCAACGCCGCCCTGGTGCTGGTGGGGATGGCACTAATGCTGGCGATCTACAACCTCAGCCCCCTGTTCACAGAGCCGATGATCCGCTGGGGGCGCACATTGCCCGGTCTGGTTTGGCCCAGAGTCGTGGGCAAGACGGCCAGCGCTATCAAAGTTTTTACCCAGCCCACAATGGCAATCCTCGGCTTCACCTATCTGGTGGCGGCTGTCTATGTGCTGGCCCAGATTCGGGAGCGCTGGCGCTGGCTCGTCGCAGGCGGTGTGCTGATCCTCTGCGCCTCGCTCGTCTTCTTCGGCTCACCTCTGGCGCTGGTGGGCACGCCTTATATTGTCATCGCCGCCTATGCCGTGCGCAGCCTGCCCGCATCCGTCCGGGCCGGGGTGGCCGCGCTGCAACAGATCGACCCCTCCATCGAAGAAGCCTCCACAAATCTGGGCGCGGACGCTGGCTATACCTTCCGCCGGGTGACACTGCCGCTGATTCTGCCCGCCTTTTTCGCCGGGCTGATCTTCGCCTTTGCCCGGCATATGACCAGCCTCTCGGCCATCATTTTTCTGACGACCGCCGAATGGCCGATTCTGACCGTCTGGATTCTCAGCGAAGTGGAGCAGGGGGGAATGAGCACCGCCGCCGCCTATTCGGTCATCCTTATCGCTATCGTCCTGGCCGCCATCGGTCTGCTCTATCTGCTGCTGGGCAAAGCCTTTGCCAGCCAGGTGGATGTGGACCTGTCTGTGGGATGACAAGATGACAGGGTGACCGGGTGAAGGGGTGACAAGGTGATCCGCCAATCCACCAGTCACCCAGTCACCCAGTCACCCGGTCATCCGGTCACCCTGTCACCCTGTCATCTTTCGGAGGAACGCCGTGTATCTACGCCTGGAAAATCTGTCAAAAATCTTCACTTCGCGCGAGGGGGGGCGGGAAGTGCGGGCCGTGGATAGGGTCAATCTGGACATCCAGCGGGGCGATTTTGTCACGCTGCTTGGCCCGTCCGGCTGTGGCAAGACGACAACCTTGCGTCTGATCGCTGGTTTTGAATTCCCCAACGCGGGGCGGATTGTGCTTGACGGCCAGGACATTGCCGACGAGCCGCCCAATCGCCGGGATATGGCGATGGTTTTCCAGAGCTACGCCATCTTCCCCCATCTGAGCGTCTTCGAAAACATTGCCTACGGGCTGAAAATCAAGAAAATCGGTGGGTCTGAACTGCGCAAGCTGGTGGGGCAGGCCCTGGAGATGACCGAACTGACCGGGCTGGAGAATCGCCAGCCCAATCAGCTTTCCGGCGGACAGCAACAGCGGGTGGCCCTGGCCCGCTGTCTGGTGATGCAGCCCAAAGTGCTGCTTTTCGACGAACCCCTGAGCAATCTGGACGCCAAGCTGCGGGTGCAGATGCGCAGCGAAATTCGCCGCATCCAGCAGAATTTGGGCATTACCAGCGTCTATGTCACTCACGATCAGGACGAGGCGATGGTGCTCTCTGACCAGATTGTGGTGATGAACGACGGACGTATTCAGCAGGTGGGGGGCGCGGTGGAGATTTACCGGCGGCCCGCCAATCGCTTTGTGGCAGACTTCATTGGGCAGGCCAATTTTTTACCGGTCACTGTGCTGGGATGGGAAGGCGATGGCTGGCGGGTACGTCTGGCACAGATTGAGCTTGTGATGGCCGCCGCGCCGGATGCCGCTTTTGCCCCGGGCGATCAGGCCCAACTGCTGGTGCGCCCCGAATCGATGCGTCTGCGCCGGGACGGACAGGGCAGGCTGACCGGACGTATCGAGCGCACGGCTTATCTCGGCTCTCTGGCTGAATACGATTTGGAGCTGGCCGGCCAGCGGGTGGCCGCGGTGCGCTACGACCCCGGCGAGGCAGACCTCTACCCGGTGGGTGCGAGCGTGGGTGTGGAGCTGATCGAAGAGAATTTGTATCTGTTGCCTGGATAGTCTTATTCCCTTCATTGACCGGCTGCCGAGCCAGGAAAACCTTCTCTTTGCCACGGACTGGGCTATCGCACCGGTTGTCACAGAACTGCTGGCCCACTGGCTGATCGACGGGCAAATACCCGATCTCTTGTACTCCTTCCATTTGCGCCCATTCGGATGGTGATTTGCTGATGACTGATTTTACCAAACTGTATCCCCTGCCTCTGCCCGCCGATGCCCAACGCCAGCAGCACTTCTGGAGGGCCATCGGCCCGGGCCTGCTGGCCCTGCCCTGGATTTCCGCGCTCTGGCTGGGCGGCTCCGCGGCCCGGGGTGACGCGGATCGCTGGAGCAGCGTTGAACTGCATCTGTTGGTGAAAACCGGGGCCGACCTGCCGCTGACACAAAAGCGGCTCTTTGGGATGCTCAACGATCTGTGGCCCGGCGGCTGGACACAATTGGGGCTGCACGCCCTGGGCCACACCACCTATTTTACGGGTATCACCCATACAGAGCCATCCTCGGCTGGCAGCCAGGGCGGGGTACTCTTTCGCCTGCTCTGGACAAGCCCGGGCGATCTGGCGCTTCACCGGGCCTGGCACGGGCCGATCCATTTGCTGTGGAGCGGGGACGATCTGCCAGAAGATCAGGCAGCGCTTTTGCATATGTCAATGCCCCGGCTGGAAAAGGCGCATCCTTCCGCGGTGCAGGCTGGGCTTACCCACTTTTGGCATCTGCTCGCCAGCCTGCCGGGGATTGTCAACCGGCAGGAACATCTGGCCGGGGCCGCGCTGTTGGGCAGTGTGCGGGGCGTCTTGACTGATCTGGTCGTGGCATTGAACGGCGCCACCCGTCCCCCTTCCCTGGGGCGCGTCAATCTCTATTTGGGGCCAGCCCAACGGGAAGCCTTTGAAAAGACCCTCCGCCTATCCGCCGATTATACAGAAAGTTGGATCGGCCAGGCCGTGGGTCTGATTATCCTCTATCGCTGGTATGCCCCCCAACTGGTGGAGAAGTACACTCTCGCCTATCCCCAACCCCTGGAAGAGACTGTCCTCTCGCTGCTCTCCGCCGAAATTTTCGGCTGGCCCGCCCACATTACCACCGCATGAGTGCCCTGAACCTGCGCCGACGTCCCCGCATTCTCTTTGTTGCGCCCTTTGGCCTGCGCCAAAAAACAACCGTCTGGGCGCGCATCCTGCCCCTGGCCCGCTATCTGGCCGCCCAGGACTGCTTTGTTACGCTGCTCATTCCCCCCTGGGATTCCCCAGAGGACGGGGGCAAACGCTGGGGTGACAATGGGGTAGAGGTGGTGAATGTAAGTCTATTGGGGGGGCTGCCCTCTATCACCCGCCGTCTGCTGGCCGAAATTGACAGCCAACGCCCGGACATCGTTCACATCATCAAACCCCGGGCCTATGCAGGGATTGTCCAGTGGATACTCTGGCAGCGCCGCCGCTGGGTGACGAGCGCCGGCCCCCGGCTGGTGCTGGATGTGGATGATTGGGAGCGGGCCTGGTCTTCCGTAGGGGGCTATCATCTGTTGATGGCCCGCTTTTTGGAGTGGCAAGAGCGCTGGGGGTTTGCCCACGCCGACGCCATCACCGCGGCCAGCGGTTGGCTTGTCCACAAAGCGGGCGAGCTGGCCCCCGGCACACCCTCGCTCTACCTGCCCAACGGTGTCACACCGCCGGCGCGTCAGCCCTACCGCAGCCCGTTTGATGTCAACCGCCCGCCCACAGTGCTCTGGTTCACCCGTTTTATCGAAGTCGAGCCAGCCTGGATGGGGGCCTGGTGGCGGGCTTTGCGCAGCCACCGCCCGGAAATCCATCTGCTGGTGGCGGGTGCGCCCCTGCAAAAGGGGCGTAATGGACCTTTTCGTATGGCTTTGGGGCGCAACGACGACGCCATCACCTGGCTGGGCTACGTGCCCCAGCCCCAACTGGCCGAAGTCTACGCCCGTTCGGACTGCGCCATCTTTCCCGCGGCCGAGATACCGCTGAATCAGGCCAAGTGCAGCGTGCGGCTGGCGACGACACTGTTGGAGGGTGTCCCTGTGGTTGCCAGCGCCGTAGGGGAACAGGCCCGCTATGGGGCGGATGGCGCGGCCAAACTGGTGGCCCCGGATGCGTCGCCCGAAGCCTTTGCCCTGGCTGTGGTGAACCTGTTGGAGAAGCGAAAGGAGCAGGAGCTTCAGGTGGGCCAGGCCCGCCGTTGGCTGCTCAGCCGCTATGATTGGTCCCGCCTGGGCGAGGAGTTGCTGGCTTTCTACGGGGAGATGTTGAAGAAGGGATAAGGGATTGGGGATCGGAGATCGGGGATTGGAGATCGGAAAATGCGCCGAACCTCTCCCAGTCCCCAATTCCCAGTCCCCAATCCCTATTCCCTTACATAAATCGGGTTGCTGAAAATCCAGCCCCTGGGTTTGCCCCAGCGCTTTTTCCAAACCTCTACCCGATAGACACCGGGCTGGCTTGTCTGATGTTCCAGCCGCTGGCCCTGGCGCTGCGCGACGACCTGGCCGTTGCGCAGGAGACGAATCTCCCCATCCGCGGGCGCGCTCACCTGAAAGAGGGTGTTCTTCCCCGCCGCAGGCAGGCCGATTGTATCCCCCATCACACCGCTGGCGCGGTCGTGTTCGGCCTGGAAGCGAAAGCCCGTCGTCCATTCGACCAGATCGTAGCCCAACCAGCAATGGCCGGCCCGCAGGCTTCCCAACACCTGCTCCCGGTCGTGGCGTACTGCCCCGTCGTCCTTTGCCGCCATCACGGAGCCGTTTGGCCCCGCAAATGGCTCCTCCGTCAATAGATGGGTATTCAGCGCCCGCGCGCAGTGGGCATAGGGCAAAAAGCAGCGGCGGATGGGGCCGATGTTGTAGGTCTCGGCATGGACATCTACCCCGCCCAACGCCACAACAGGCCGTTCGGCGGTCAGCTCATCCCATTTTGCCAACATTTCCGGCAAGGGGCCGATGGTGAACCAGTGGGGGAAGAAACCCATGACCAATGCCTGCCATTTGCTGTGGACCATTCCCCGGAAGTCGGACATGTAATTCCAGAGTTCGATGCCGTGAAAATCCTGCACTTCCCAATTGCGCCAGGGGTAGTGGGTGGGGATCAGGTCGGTAAAGCGTTCGATGGGATGGGCCAGGAAGGGCAAGGCCCCCTGGCTGTTCACCCCGTCGATCAGCTTTTGGGGATGGGATCCCAGGTGGGTCACGTCCTGCTCCACGCCCAGGCAGAGCAGATGGTTGCCTGGGGGGTTCAAATTCGGATCGTGAACTTCTTCCCCTACCAGTGTCAGGACGCCGTGGCGATAGCCCTCTTCGCTCTCGCGCACGAGGGTGTTGTGATCGGTGACGAAGACGAAATGAAGCCCAGCCCCGGCAGCCGCCTGCACCAATTCCTCAAAATCACCCACGCCGTCGCTGTGGGTGGTGTGCATGTGGATATTGCCAAAGTATTCGTGATAGGTATGGCTCATACGTATGTCCTTCACTTCGTCTATCTGCCCTGAAATTAGCCATTCGTACGTCGGACTGTCAGTCCGACCAGCGACGTTGCCGGTCGGACTAACAGTCCGACCTACATTTTCGTCCGTTTGGGTGTCAAACAGTCGTGTGGCCCGCCCTGAAAATAGAACGCAGATGACGCTGAAAAGATGGATTGTCGCGGTGGTGTCCTGAGCCTGTCGCTTGTACTGAGCTTGACGAAGTGCAGGGATAAAATCAGCGCGAATCAGTTGTTTCTGCGTAAATCTGCGTCCGCTGTCACCCGGTCATTTTGTCACCTCGTCAAGTATAGACGGCATCTGCTCTTTAGGGCAGGGGAAGGCGACGGGGACGGCCATCGTCGTCCCCTCTTTCGGCATTACGCCGGGCTTCCTCTGCTTCCACTTTTGCCTCAAATTCCTTGCGTGCGGCAAAGCGTTTGCGCTCTTCCGATAGCCAGCGGCCCGGATCATCCGGGTCGGTGATAGGGCGGGCCGAGACGAGAAAACCCGTATGCCCAACCATCGAATCGTCCGGGCGCAAGCGGTCGGGCACTGCTTTATACCGGCGCAGGAGAAGCTCTTCCACGGCGATGTCGGCAAAACTCTTGCGTTCCAGGGCTGCCAGCAGTTCGCTGACCTGATTGGTCGTCGGGATGAGGGCTGCGAAAAAGCCCCCGGGTCGCAAGGCTGCCCGTACCTGATCCAAAAAGTGGCTCGGCGCACGCACATCCAAAAAGACAGCATCCGCGCCCTGCTGTCGGAAACCGTCGGTCACCGACTGCTGATACATTGTCACATTGTCCAGCAACCCTACCCGCTCCAGATTTGTGCGGGCGATCTGGTAGTTGTCCGCCCGCACTTCATAGGTGTAGACCCGGCCAGCCGGGGCCACCGCCCAGGCCAGGGCGATGGTCAACCCGCCGCTGCCCGTGCCCGCCTCAATCACCTGATCCCCGCTGCGCAGGCTCAGCTTGTGGACCAGATAGGCCGCATCCTTTGGGTAGATGATTTGGGTGTTGCGTTTGATGCGGGTGATCAGGTCCGAGAGAGAGGGTTCCAGCAACAGCACCGGGTGGCCCAACTGGCTATGCACAGTCGTCCCCAGGGGCAGACCGATCAGGTCGTCGTGGCGATAGTGGCCCAGATTTGTGTAAAAGGTTTGGCCGGCACGCAGGGTGATGAGATAGCGTTTGCCCCCCGGGGTGGTCAGGATTACCAGCTTATTGGCCTGGGCAGTTGCGGCGTGGGACGAAACCCACGGGCGGGCGGGCGGGTTACTCTGCGCGGGCGCAGTCATTTCTGGAGTTTGGGACATAAGCGGGAAGGCTGGATGGTCTGGTTATTTTTTCGGATTGGTTCATTATACAGTAGCCCTGGCTGGGGAGGAAACCGGACAGAGCAAAATCGTTCAAAACCCGCTTTTCCGCAACGTATAGCAGGCGTATAGGAAACGTCAGGAAGATTCTGAGCCTTTTTTCACATCGCCTATTTTTGCTGGTTGACACTCGATTCAAGGGTGTGTACAATAGAGACAAGTCGGCATCCCCACCGATTACTCATCGGAACAATTTCTCCCAGAATGTCCGCTCAGCAGTATCTAACCCGTTAACAGCAGCACGGCACGACAGTGTTGTTGCTAAGCAATCAGTAGTAACTGTTTATCGTTCACACTCATCAGGAGGTCCCGTATGCAGAAGCGTCTTACTCTTTGGGCTGCTCTATTACTTATTGCTGCCCTTGTGTTGTCCGGGTGTGCCCCGCGCACCGGAGCCGGTTCGTCGGCTGCCATGGCAATGGATGACGAATTGGTGATTGATCTGCCGGCGATTGTGATTGACTTTGCCAGTGATGGCACGGCATCCATCGGTGGTGTTCCCGCCTCGGAAATGGGCGCTATGGCTGGCATGGATCTTTCCACGCTGGCGATTGCTCCGGAGTGGGTCAGCTATTTCAGTATGACCGACATTCAGCATCTTCAGGTCAACAACACCGCCGGTGGCCTGGTGATTCTGGTCAACGGTCAACCCGTTCCTTCTCTGGAATGGGATGAGAACTCACTGATTACTACAGCCGGTGCATTGGAATCCCTGGGTATCGCAATCCCCGTTTTGGAAAAGGTCCTGCCGCTGGTACAGCAGTTGGGCATCGGCGCGATTATGCGCTTCCCCGTGCAGGCCGGTGCCGCAGTGATCCCCTTCTCGGTGATGGGTGATGGCTCCGCGGCTGAGCAGGCCAAAGCCGCCCAGGCCGAGTTCCTGGCCGCGGTGGGCGCCCCGCCCAAGATTAACCTGCCCATCGTCTATCAGGCCGACGGCAGCTATTCGGTTGGCGATCTGAGCGATGCCGAATGGACCGCCCTGACCGGTGTGCCCTGGGCTGCTCTGCGTCTCGATCCCAATGCGATTGCCAGCCTGACCGGCTCCGGCATTACCAGTATGGCGATCGACACCGACCAACACGGCATTCACGTAAGCATCAACGGCAATGAACTGCCTTCCATCGGCTGGGGCAACGGCGAAGTTCAGCATGTGCTGAACCTGGCAGGCCAGATGGGTATCTGGGATGCTTATATGCCTGGCGTGAATATAGATGATATGATGGCGACGGTTGAATCCCTGCTGCCTGTTGTGCAGACCACCGATGCCAGCATCTCCATCTACCTGCCCGGCTCCGGTATGGGCAACTAAGCTCTACAACTCTCTCCGCAACGAGAACGGCAGGTGTGCTTGCACGCCTGCCGTTTTTGTTGATCAACGGTGTCAGAAATGTCTTTCACAAATAATGTGACCCGTCTGCTGGATGGCAAGCGGATAGCCTATACGATTCACACCTACGATTACAGCGAAGAGATCCACTCGGCCACCGCCGTGGCCGATGCCATCGGCTTTCCCCAGGAGCAGGTCTTCAAGACACTGGTGGCGCTGGACACAGCCCCCGGTCAGAAGCCCGCGCTGGTGGTCATCCCCGGCAACGCGACATTGGACCTGAAGCTCTTTGCCAGGTGTGTGGGTGCCAAAAAGATGCAGATGGCCGCCCGGGCCGAAGCGGAAAAGTTGACAGGACTGCTGGCCGGGGGAATCAGCCCGCTGGCGCTGATCAATCGGGGTTTTGCCGTCTTTCTGGACAGCCGGGCCAGGAGCTTTCCGCGCATCTACATCAGCGCAGGGGAGCGGGGCGCGCAGGTGGGTATCGGCGTGGACGAGCTGGTCAAGCTGACCCGCGCGCGTTTTGTGAATCTGGCATAGGAGCAGTGGAATGAAAAATGTGAGTGACTACTCAGCCAACGACAGAAATAACCACGGAATACACAGAATACTGTACTGATCAACGAGATGATAAAACGTAGGTGCGGTTTGTAACCGCACTTTC
>JAHDWH010000166.1 GCA_023384455.1 Caldilineaceae bacterium
TCGGACTGTTAGTCCGACCAGCGACGTTGCAGGCCCGTCGGACTGACAGTCCGACGGACATTTTCATCCCCCGTGGCGCAACGAAGTCGCATGGGGAACTGCCCTGAAGAATAGAACACGGATGCACACGGAAAAAACGGATTTGCACGGCGCTGTCCTGAGCCTGTCGAAGATATTTCATCTGCGATTTCTGCGTCCGCTTTTCCTTGTCCGCGGCGCACAGCCGCGCCACTCAGCCCGACCCGTGCCGTCTGGGATCCAGTTTTACGTCAGAAATTCTTGCGCAAATCCATCCCGTCGTAGAGGTGGGCCACCTGTTCGGCGTAGCCGTTAAAAGGCAGGGTGGTCCGCCGTCCCAGTTCCCCAATGCGCCGTTCGCTGGCCTGGGACCAGCGGGGGTGATTCACGTCCGGGTTCACATTGGCGTAGAAGCCATATTCATTGGGTGCGGCGTCCATCCACAAAGAGTTGGGTTCCTCGGCCACCAGTTCGATACTCACAATGGATTTAATGCTCTTGAAGCCATATTTCCAGGGCACCACCAGGCGCAGGGGCGCGCCGCTTTGGGGCAGCAAATCTTTGCCATAGAGACCCGTGGAGAGAATCGCCAGATCGTTCATCGCTTCGTCCAGACGCAGACCTTCGGTGTAGGGCCAGCTATACCAGGCGCTGCGCTGACCAGGCATCAGTTCCGGGTTGTGCAGGGTCTGGAAACGCACATATTTGGCATCCGACTTTGGCCCCGCCGCGGCCAGGAGCTTGCCCAGGGGAAAGCCCAGCCAGGGAATCACCATCGACCAGGCCTCTACACAGCGCAGGCGGTAGATGCGTTCTTCGATGTCGAACAATTTGCGAATATCGTCCATATCATAAGTGGTCGGGCTATCCACCAGACCGCCAACGGTGACCGTCCAGGGGGTGAGGGGGAAATCCCGGGCCAGCCGGGCCACGGCCTCTTTGTCTGTGCTGAACTCATAGAAATTGTTGTAGTTGGTGATCTGCTCGTAGGTATTGAGCGGATCGCCCAGTTCGTCAGATGCACCGCCAGCCACGGGGTCCCGGCTATCCGGTGTGGCGGTGGGGGGCAATTCCGGCGCGGGCGCAGTCTGTGCAGCGGGTGCGGGCGGAGGTTGTACGCCACAGGCCGCCAAACTGACCGCGCCCAAGACCGCGCCCGCCGCGGCCATTAGCTGGCGCCGGTTCAGATAGACGCTCTCCGGCGTGATTTCGGTCCAGGAAATTTTTGGAAATCGGCTCATTTTGTTCACCTCGCGGAATAGATTAAGACAGGCATCAATTGCCAGAAGACAAGCCCAACAACCAGTATTGACAATTCGCCCTTCGCGGCTATCGTCAGAATACCCGGTTTTTCTCGTCAATCTCTTATGAAATGGTTACATCCCACAGTATAAGGGCGGCAAGCCTGGGAGTTCTGTGATGTGCTATACTCAATAGACCGCAATCAGAAGTTCGACTTTTCGGAAAAAGTCGAACTTCTGGGATGTGGGAAACTTCCCGCCCACCAATACCGCTTTCCACAAAACAATGAATCTACCCGTCATCCACCCAATCTTCCTCCATTTCCCTATCGTTTTGCTCATCAGCTCCAGCGTGACGGCCCTGGCCTATCTACACTGGCAGCCCGGGCCCGAACTGCGCACGTTGACCTGGTGGATGTTGCCGGCTGGCTGGTTCTCTCTGCTGCTGGCAATCATCACGGGCATTGTCGATCAGGGCGGGCTGCCTCCGGACGCGCCCTATCGCCCGCTGCTCAACCTGCACACCACCAGCGGGCTGGTGCTGGCCCTGCTCTATGGGGACCTGCTCTATCGGGGCTGGCTGCACTGGTCACGCCAGCGCAGCGGGACGACAAAACCGGGCAAGCCACCTCTCACCGTACCTGTTCAGCCACCCCACCCTACCCCTCCCCATTCTAGGGAGGGAAGTGGATCGGCTCCTCCCCCACAGTGGGGGAGGTTTGGTGGGGGTAAGCAGCCACCTCTCACCGGGGATTTCCTGGACCAGCCGGGGCGCAAATGGCCGCTGACAATCCAACTCGTGCTGGGTATTGGGCTGGTCATCTGGAGCGGCTGGCTGGGGGGGGAGCTGGTCTACGTCTGGGGGGTGAATGTGGGGAAATAGGGTTCACACGTCAAAGGCGACCAGCCTTTCGCCCACCCGGTTGCGCAGGGCCATCACCCCCAGCACAACCACAAAGAGAGCCGCTTGCAGCAAGACAATCGTAGCCCCCGACGCCACATCCACATAAAAACTCAGAAACATTCCCCCAAAGCCCGTCAACCCGCCGATGGCTGTAGAGAGCAGAAGCATCCGGTCAAAGCTGTCGGTGAGCAGCCGGGCGGTGATGGCTGGGGTGACCAGCGCGGCTGCGATAAGCGTCACGCCCAGAATCTGCATGGAGACAATCAGCACCGAAGCCAGAATCAGAGCGAAAGCTGTATCAACCCGCTCGGTCCGCACCCCATAGACCTGAGCCACTTCCGGGTCAAAAGTAGTAAATAACAGTTGCTTGTAGAGCAGAAAGATGGCTGCCGCGCTGGCCGCACCCACCCCGGCCACAATCCAGACATCCTGGCGGGTGACACCCAGGATATTGCCGAAGAGCGCGGCGTCAAAGGAGCGGGTGAAGCCCTGGTAGCGGCTGATAAGCGCGACGCCCACCGCGAAGCTGGCAGTTGTGATGACGCCGATGGCCGCGTCCGCGGGGATTTTTGTGCGGCGCACGGTCTGATTGATGAGCAGCGCGGCCAGAAAGCCCCACAGCCCCGCGCCCAGATAGAAATTCCAGTCGATGACAAACGAAACCACTGCGCCGCCAAAGATGGCGTGGGAGAGGCCGTGGCCGATATAACTCATCCCGCGCAGGACGATATAGACCCCGACCAGCCCACAGAGCGCGCCAGCCAGCACAGCCGCCCAAGTGCCGTTACGGAAAAATTCAAATGCGAAGGGTTCGAGGAGAAATTGCATATCCGGCTTTCAGAGTGAGCCACGGATGAACGCAGATGAACGCAGATAAAGACCGATTCTGGAAAATCATTGCCCCTATTTATCCGCGTTCCATTCCTGCGCGGCGTGCCCCAATACGGGGTCCGAAAGAATGTCGTGGACTGTGTGGGGGTGGGGGCGTTGCTGCACCAGCAAGACGCCATCCTGGCGCACCACCAGCATATCCCCCTGATAGGTGCGGTTGAGGATTTCTTCGGTGAAAATCCGTTCGGGCGGCCCCTCGGCAATGATGCGCCGGTTCAGACAGATGACCCAGGGCAGATGGGCCGCCACCGCGTTCAAATCGTGGGAGGTGAGCAGGACAGTCATCCCGTGCTGGTTCAGGTGGGCCAGCAGGTGCAGGATAGTCTCAGCGGTGCGCAGGTCCAGCCCGGTCGTCGGCTCGTCCAGCACCAGCAGGTCCGGCTCCGCAATCAGGGCCCGGGCCAGAAAGACCCGCTGCTGCTGCCCGCCGGAGAGCTCCCGGATGTGGCGCTGGGCCAATTCACCGATGCCCAATTCATCGAGTATTTCGGCCATGCGCTGCCGTTCGTGGGTGCTGGGCCAGGGCCACAGACCGGCGCGGCCCGCCCGACCCATCAGCACCACCTGCTCCACCGTAACCGGAAAATTCCAGTCCACCGATTCGATCTGAGGCACGTAGCTCACCTGTAGGGCACGTCCCTTGCCGTGCAGCGCAATCCGCCCCCGATTGGGGCGCAGGGTGCCGAGTAACAGCCGCAGCAGACTGGTCTTGCCCGCACCGCTTGGCCCCACCACCGCGGCAAACTGGCCGGGATGCAGATGCAGATTGATCCCTTCCAGCACAGGCTGGCTGGCATAGCCAAAGGTGACATCGGACAATTCGACGAGGGGGTGCATGGGATTACTCTGTTGACCGGGGCAGGGGAGATTGAGACAAAAAGGATGATGGGATGATGAGATTGGGAAGTGACGAATCGCATCATCTCATCATCCCTTATCTTATTCGCTCTCTTCGATAATCACTTCGCTCATCACATCGCCCTCACGGATGGCGTTGACCACATCCTGGCCTTCCCGCACTTGGCCAAAGACGCTGTGCTTGCCGTCCAGCCAGTCGGTTTTGACGTGGGTGATGAAAAACTGGCTGCCGTTTGTGCCGGGGCCAGCGTTGGCCATACTCAGAATGCCGGGGCCAGTATGACGCAGAGAAGGGTGGAATTCATCAGCAAACTTGTAGCCGGGGCCGCCGCGCCCTGTCCCCGTGGGGTCGCCGGTCTGCACCATAAAATTGGCAAGCACCCGGTGGAACTTGACATCCTTGTAATAGCCATCCTTGGCCAGAAAGACGAAGTTATTGACTGTCTTCGGTGTCTTATCGGCGAACAGGTCGAGGAGAATATCGCCCCGGTTGGTCTTGATGGTTGCCGTGTACGATTTGGTCGTATCGATCTGCATAGCTGGCGCACTGGTATACTGTTTCACGAAGTGGTCCTTTCCTTCTTTGAATCGTTGCAAAAACCTGTAAAAACTCTGATATACTAACCGGCAAAGAGCCTTACCTACTGTACCACAGATGACAATCCCCCACTCAATTTCTCTTCGCGGAAGGCTTGATGACAATGGACAAGGCGTTGGCGGACCTGACTGTGCTGGACCTCTCGCGGGTGCTGGCCGGCCCCTATGGAACAATGATATTGGGCGATTTTGGCGCAGATATTATCAAAGTGGAGCAGCCGGGGCGGGGTGATGATACCCGGCAATGGGGGCCGCCCTTCAGCCCCCACGGGCAGAGCGCCTATTTCCTCAGCGTCAACCGCAACAAACGCAGCGTCACCCTGAATTTGAAGAGCGAAGAAGGGCGGGAAATTCTGCGTCAACTGGCGTCACAGGCAGATGTGCTGATTGAGAATTTCAAAGTGGGGACAATGGAACGGCTGGGCCTGGGCTACGAAACCCTGCGGGCCAGCAATCCGGGGCTGATCTATTGCTCCATCACAGGCTATGGCCAGACCGGGCCCTATAAAGATCGGCCCGGCTATGACACTGTGATCCAGGCCCAGGGCGGGTTGATGAGCATCACGGGCCCGACGGGTGACGGGCCAGACGCAGAACCCTTCAAAGTGGGCGTAGCGATTGTGGATGTGAGCGCAGGGCTGTTTGCCGTCATCGCCATCCTGGCCGCGTTGCACCACCGGGAGCGCACAGGCCAGGGACAGCAGATCGACATTGCCCTCTACGATGCCCAACTGGGCTGGCTGGCGAATGTAGCCAGCAACTATCTGGTATCGGGCGCGCCGCCCCAGCGCTATGGCAATGCCCACGGCACAATCGTCCCCTACCAGACCTTCGCCACAGCCGACGGCCATCTGATGCTGGCGGTGGGCAATGACGGCCAGTTCCGTGCCTTTTGCGGGGTGCTCGGTCTGCCGGCCCTGGCGGACGATCCCCGTTTTGCCACCAATCCGGGCCGGGTGCAGCACCGGAATGCGTTGCTGCCCCGGCTGGAAGCCATCTTTCGCCAGCGCTCCACCCAGGAATGGATCGAGAGACTGTTGGATGTGGATGTTCCCTGTGGGCCGGTTTCGGATGTGCCCACGGCGCTCGCCGATCCCCAGGCCCAGGCCCGGCAAATGGTGCAGCGGATAGTGGATTCGGCGGGGGACGAGATTGCGCTGGTGGGCCCAGTGATCAAAATGAGCGGAACACCCGCCGCCATTCGCAGCGCGCCGCCCTATCTGGGCGAACAGAGCGCAGAGATATTGGGCGAGAAGCTGCAATTTGGACCAGAAAAGATTGACGAACTGCGGCAAAAAGAGGTGATTTGACAGTCCGGTTCCCGGTTAAAATGGACGCAGATAACGCTGAAAAGGCTGATTGACGCTGACAAAATCTGCGCTGATCGGTTTTTTCAGCGTTATCTGCGTCCTATTCCACCCCTACCGGTAGAAAATCTGGTCTGCCGCTTGTAGAGCCTGCCGGTAGTATTTGGGTGCCTGCTCCCTGGGCAGCCCCATCTGATCAGCCAGCGCGTCAAACCGGCACCAATCCGCGGACTCGTAGGCCAGCACAAGCTGGTAGACCGGCGCATAGCGGCTGGGTCTGCCCAACAGTGCGTCTTTGGCATCGTCTACAATAGGCAGTTCGTGCAGAATTTGCTCCATTGGCAGGTCCATAAAGGCATCGACCAGAGAAAACAGCCCCATCAGGTAAATGTCCGTACACTCTGTTTGCAGCCCCACTTTGCCAGCCACCAGCTCGCAAAAGTGGGCGCGTACAGCCGAAAGTACGGCCAATTCATTGGCCTTATCTTCCCCAATGCCCGTGAGCGCCAGCAGGGAACCCCATTTGCGCAATTCGTCGTGGCCGAGCAGGACAAGGGCATGACGGATCGATTTGATTTTGTGGCTCAGGCCAAAGAAGGCCGAGTTGATCAGCCGTAACAGTTTGAAAGAGAGCGAAGTATCCCGGCGGATAATCTGCTCTAATGTATCGATGTCGATATTGGGCTGGTTGATTTCATAGAGGGTGTTCATATAGTTCAGTTTGTAGCCGGGAATGTCCCGCCCTTGCACTGTTTCCGGACGGCTGAAGAAATAGCCCTGAATGTAGGAGTAGCCCAGGTCCATGGCCATCTCGTAGTCGCTCTGGGTTTCCACTTTTTCGGCCAGGAAACGCACAAACCTGCTGCGCGATCTGCGTACGATCTGCTCCCGCTCCGCTTCATTGGTGGCTAAAAAGTCCACTTTTATAATATCTACCAAATCCAACAGGCTATCGAATTGGGGATGATAGACAAAATCGTCCAGGGCAAGCAGATAGCCGGCATCTTTGAGCCGCCGACAGGCATAAAGTACCTCAACATCCGGTGTCACGCTCTCTAAAAGCTCGACAACCACCTGGTCTCTGGGAAAGGCTGTGGCAATATCGGCCAAGAGCAGATTGCGTGTAAAGTTAATGAAGGCCCGCCGTCCACTGGTCAGCTTCTCCATTCCAATCAGGAGAAAACTGTTGGTCAGCACTGTAGAGGTTGCCCTGTCCCCACTGCGCGTGGAAAAAGCGCTGTCCAGGTCTTGCCGGAAAAGCAGTTCATATCCGAACAAATCCCTTCGTCGGTCAAATATCGGTTGTCTGGCCACAAAGACGTCCATCAATCCTCCGTCAAGCGATCACTACATTCAATATTCAGTATAAAAGCGAAGATTGTCCAGCGATACCGAAGATATGCTCACATCTGCTAACGTTAGCCAAACGTAGTATATCTGGACAATGGCTGAGGCCCAACCCGGCGAGAAACACTTCTCTAACATTCGAGATATGCAGTGCATATGCTTATGCGGTAGACTAACACCAACAATCATCGTATCTGTTCAGCCACCCCACCCTACCCCTCCCCATTCTAAGGAGGGAAGCGGCTCGACTCCTCCCCCGCTGTGGGGGAGGTTGGGTGGGGGTGAGCAGTTACCAATCATCAGCGAATCGCACCCAGCACCTCTGACACAGCCGCTGGTTTCCTTTGGAGATGTATGGAATGACTTATTCAGACCCGTTTGGTCGTCGATACCGCCCAGCCCAGCCCAGCCAGCAGGCCAAAGCAAACACCCACTACCAGGCAAACCCGCGCAGTGGCGGCGGCCCACCTACGCTGGAAGACTTTCACCGGCTCTCCGAGGCCTACCAGTCCATACAGGCCCAGTGGCAGGAAAGCCAGGCCCAGCTCGAGGCTACCCAGGAAGCCCTGCGCCAACAGACAAAAAGCGCGATGGATTTTCAGGATCAACTGAAACTGGCCTATCAACAGTTGGAGCAGATGACCCAGGAACGGGACGAAGCAAATGCTGTGGCCCTGGCCCGACAGAACGAGGCGACCGAACTTCGTATCGAAACAACCAACTATCGCACCCGGCTGGAACAGCGGCTGGGACGGGAGGCTGACGAGAAGCGGCTGGTTGTCCTGCGGGATATGCTCTCTCTGGCAGATCACCTGGAATTGGCGATCACCTATTGGGATCAGAATGCCGGGTCGGAATCAGACATCGGCTTTCGGAGCAATCTCGTAGCCATCCGGGACGCGTTTCTGGATACATTGCGCCGCCACGGGGTGCAGCCCCAGCAGCCAGTGGGAGAGATTTTCAACCCGGAGCAGCACGAAGCCCTGGGACAAATTGTCAGTGGGGAGATTCCCGTGGACCGGGTGGCGCTGGTGGTGCGCACGGGTTACACCGCCGACGAACAGCTTTTGCGCCCGGCACGGGTAATGGTGAGCAGCGGCGCTGTCAGTGAGGGAGGGTAAAAATGGAAGTTAAGGACTATTACCGCACATTGGGCGTGGCCCGCAATGCGGATGAGAAAGAGATCAAAAAGGCATTTCGCAAACTGGCCCGGGAGAATCACCCGGACCTGAACCCAAACGATGCAGAGGCCGAACGCCGCTTTAAGGAAGCGAATGAAGCCTACGAAGTGCTGTCTGATGCGGACAAACGGCGCAAATATGACCAGTTTGGCGCGCAGTGGGAACAGTACGAACGGGCCGGGGTGAATCCCAACGATTTTGCCCGGGGCTTTGGTGGTGGCTCCCGCAATATCCCCCCCGAGGAATTCGAGCGCATCTTTGGCGGCTTTGGCAGACCCGGTAGCGGCGGGGCCGGGGGCTTCTCCGACTTCTTCGAGACGCTCTTTGGCGCTCAGAGCGGGATGCGCTCCGGCCAGAGCACGCCTTTTGGCGGATTCAATCAGCGCCCCCAGCGCCCCCGCCAGAGCGAAGTCGAGGCGGACGTTTCGCTGGAGGAGGCTTTCCACGGCACTACCCGGATGATCCAATTGGCGGACGGACAGCGGATCGAAGTCTCGATTCCGGCTGGCATTCAGAGCGGAACCAGAGTGCGGGCCGGGGATGTGCTTCTACGGGTGAAGGTGCAGCCCCACGCCCGCTTCCGTCTGGATGGGAACGATTTGCATGTGACTGTGCCGGTTGATCTGTACACGGCCCTGCTGGGCGGGGAGGTGGAGATTCCTACGCTGGAGCGCCCGGTGGTGTTGACTATCCCCGGCGGCTCGCAAAACGGCAAACGCTTTCGGTTGCGGGGGTTGGGGATGCCGGCGATGAAAAAGAGCGACAAAGCTGGCGATATCTACGCTGAGATCAGCATAACCCTGCCCACCTCCCTGTCACCCAAAGAGCGACAACTGGTCGAGGAGTTGCGTGGGTTGCAGCAGAAAGAGAAATAGCCGCCATCGGCTGCGCCAGGACGGAAAGAGAAACGTGAGAGGATTGGTTGAATTTACGTTTCACGTTTCTTTTTTGTCTCACACAAAAAGCTGCAATCTGCCTATTCCGCTTGTCATGTAGACCAGACTAGGCTATACTTTCGGTGACGTTTCCCAAGCATTTGGGCGAATCTCCTCGCCTTCTGCACCCACTTCTTCGGGGAAGGAATGTGACCGATGCACATCAATCTGGAATTTCGTGGCCGCTGGGTCGATATCTTTCTCAATCTGCTGCTGATTGGGATTCTCTCGACGATTACCCTGGGGTTGTATATGCCCTGGGGCTATGCCCGCTGGAAGCGGATGGTTGTCAGCAACAGCTATTTTGACAAGCGGCCTCTTCAGTTTGACGGTACTGGGGGGCAGGCTTTTGTGGAATTTCTGATCATCGGTGCGTTGTCGTTGATTACCCTGGGCTTGTATGCAATTCTTGGCTTTGCCGGGGTACGGATGCTGCGCTGGGAATATGCCCACACAATTCTGCCCACAGGCCAGCGGCTGGAATATCGGGGCACTGCCATCGATCTCTTTTTTGAAAACTTTGTGCTGCTCTTCTTTTCCGTTCTCACTCTGGGCATCTATTTCTTCTGGGGTTATGCCCGCCTGCGCCGCCATATCATCACAAATAGCGCGTTGGACGGTGAGCCGCTGGAATTCGCTGGGACCGGCACCCAATTCTTTGTGATTGCCCTGCTCAATGCCATTCTGACGGCGATTACCCTGGGTTTCTATGCGGTTTTGGGCTTTGCTGCGCTGCGCCAGTTCCGCTGGGACATCGACAATACGCTTGTACCGCTCCCTATGCGCTCTCCAGCACCCATGCCCGTCATTTCACCGCCCCTCAGCGCCCTCTCCGGCGGCATCCCGGATATGGAGCAGCGGGTGCGCCCCACCGGTCAAATGTACTCCGCGGCCGAGCCGTCGGATGATCGGTGAGCGGGGATCGGAGACTGGGGATCGGGGATCGGGGATTTGTCCCAGTCCCCGATCCCCAGTCCCCAGCCCCCAACCCCTCTACTCCACAAAAATCTCTACCAGTTCCCCGTCGTCGTCCATCACTTCCAAAATTTTGCCGGGCATACCCGAGCGCAGGGCATCCCGGATTTGGGTCACGTCCAGGTTGTTCACCTCGGGCACAAAGCGCGCGCCCACCTGCAAACCCATACTCACCAGCCCCAGGGGCAGGGTCATATTGACTTTTGTACGCCCGGAGTTCGTGTCCGAGACCCGCAGCCGCATCCAGCGACCGCTGTTCTCGCCGGCTGTAGGTGGCTGGGGCGCAGACAGGCGGCGGCCCGGCTTTTTGCTGCTCTTCTCAATCGCCTTCAGCAGCAGCGTCCCCTCCTCCGCCGAGATTTTACCCTCCTCGATCATCCGTAACACCCGCATACGTTCTTCGCTTGTTGGCATAGAATACTCCTTGAAAGGGATGCGATTCCCTTGAATTGTGTCGTCTGTCAGTGGAACGTATTGCGTATTTCGTATTGCGTAGGTCGGGGAATTGGAGGCATTGAAGGCAGACGTTTGTGAAGTGATGAGTTGTTTCTTCTGCCGTCAATCCAGAAAGTTTTCCATGCGCAGCTACACGCCACGGGGAATGAGCTTTTGTATACACGGATAAAAAGGAACACGGATCAGTAAAAATCAGTGTTCTATTTTATCCGTGTATACAATCCCATTGGCAGCACAGCAGGAAACCATCCCGACCAGTCCACGCACCACGCACTACGAAACCCGCCCGTCTTGAACTACCAGCTACCCAGCCCTGCTCCGTACCAGCGAGGAACTAACGCATATAGGTTAGCCGGGCGGCCAACCATCTGAAACGTGAAACGTGAGGTGTCGTCACATACTCTCACGTTTCACGTCTTCACGTCTCCCCACGCAAATCGTGACTGTGTCGCCTTACGTAATACGCAATATCAATACTGCCCCAACGCCCCCATCCGCCGCGCTCTCTTCTCGCACCAGCGGAAGAAGAACCAGCCCAGCACAAAATAGACCGCCGAGTTGATGACCAGCCCCACCAGCGAGCCGTCCTGCCAGACCTGCGGAAGCGTCTGGCCGTCCAGAATCACCCGGCGCAGGACGATAATGCCCTGGGTGGTGGGCAGGGTTTTGGCAAAGGCTTCCATCCAGCCGGGCAGCCGGTCCACGGGCAAGAGCGCGCCGTTGAGAAAGAGCAGCACATTCTGCATCATATTGGCCAGGGCTTCCACCTGTTTGAAGACCAGCGTGGCCCCGCCCAGCATAAAAGCAAAGCCATACAGCCCGGCCATTGTGAGCAGAAAGACGGGCAGCGCCGTCCAGGTGATGGGCAGAGAGACGCCCAAAATCAGCACCAGCACCAGCGCGGAAAGACCGACCATCAGAATACTGACGACGAGCGACGCAATCGAGCGGCCCAGCATCAGCACACCCGTAGGCAGGGGCGACATATACATCTGCTCCAGAGTGCCCGTCTGGGTCTCCTCGCGGATACCCCAACTCATATCGCCGATGGCGGCCAGGGCGAAGAACCAGACCAGATAGCCCACCAGCCCGGAGGCCAGCATCGCCGGGTCTGGTTGCCCCCCGGCCATAAAGAAGCTGATGCCGATGAAGATGAAGCCGATCATAAACATCTGGGTAAAGAAGTTGAACTTATAGGCCCAGAGCAGAATAAAGCGCTTCTGGATTTCGTTGAAAACCACTGTGCCAGCCAGCACCATCAGACCACCTCCCGCTTTGGGTTTGTGGGGATACGCCCGTTCGTAGACTGCTCCGGGTTGCGCTCGCCTTTGCCCGCCCGCTCCAACAGCTCCACAAAAATCTCTTCCAGATTGGGATCGGCCTGGGCTACGCCAAGCAGTTCCAACCCCTGCATCTCGGCCATTTCCAACAGCCGATAGAGCCGGTCGTGTTCGCTGATCGTGCCGGAGAGGATTGTGTGGCCGTTCTCCTCCCGGGGGGTAAAGCCGTCGAAGCCGGCCACAATTGCCTCGTCGATCTTCCCCCGAAAACGCAGTTCGTAGGTCTCCTGGCGAAAGAGGCCGAGCAGTTCGCCCGTGGGCCGGTTTGTCACCAGTTTGCCCTGGCTCATAATCGCCACCCGGTCGCACAGGCTCTCGGCCAGGTCCATCTGGTGGGTGGTCAGGACGACGGTCTTGCCCTCCTTGCGGACCAGTTGCTCCACCCAGCGTTTGACCGTGCGCCCGGCCTGCACATCCAGCCCCAGCGTCGGCTCGTCCAGCAGGACAATCGGTGGGTCCGCCACCAGCGCGCAGGCGATGGCAACTTTCTGCTGCATCCCCCGGCTGAAGTCGCGCACCGGGTCGTTGCGCCGTTCCCAAAGCTCCAACTCCCGTAGCAGCCGTTCGGCCCGATCTTTCAGCCCATTGCCAGAAACGCCTTTGATGCGGCCAAAGTAGAGCAGATTCTGCCAGGCGGTCAGCCGCCAGTAGACGTTGCGCGTGCCCTCCAGCACAGCACCGATCTGGCGCATGGCCTGTCCCCGCTGGCGCTGGACGTCGTGGCCGTGGAGACGCACGCTGCCGCTGGTGGGCAGCACCAGCCCGCAGGCCATTTTGATGGTCGTCGTCTTGCCCGCGCCGTTGGAGCCGAGAAAACCGAAGATTTGTCCGGCAGGGATGGAAAGGCTCAGATCGTCCACCGCTACGACAGGCGCGCTCTTGCGTTTGGTATAAATTTTGCTCAGCCCGTCGATCTCAATTGCAGCCGCCATTGCGCCCTCCCCAATTCCCCATTCCGAACTCTGCATTGGCTTACTCGCCATCGCCCAGCGCCTCCAGCAGTGTAGCCGCTTCTGCCGCCGAGATTTTGCCATCTTCCAGCATCCGCAGAATCAGCCCCCGTTCCTCGTCGGAGACCGGCTCACCCATCACTTCTTCCTCCACCGGGTCAAAGGGCGCGCTCCAGGCAGGCGGGGTGGGCGGTGTAGGCGGCTTGGGCGGCGCGGCCACGTCGCCAAAGTTGAAGCTCCAGCTTTTGCCCTCGCCCCATTCCACCTTCGCCGTGCGTTTGCCCATCTCGCGCATTTTGGCCTGCAATTTGCGCGAAACTTTATCCTGCACCTGGCGGGCGATGTCCCGGCCTATGACGCCGAATTCCCGGCTGAATTCTCTGCCAAATTCGGCACCCATCGCGCCCAGTTCTGCGCCGATATTGCCCATCTCTTCACCGATTTCGGCCCCGAACTCTTCGCCCCAACTGCCCATATCCTCGCTGATGCTGCGCAAGTCGCTGTCGGTCACGGCCACGCCCAACAGATGGGTATTGCCTTTGGAGACAAATGCCAATTCGGCTTCGCCCTGACCAAAGCGAAAGTTGTAGATGCCTTTGCCCCGGCGCAGGGTTGTCTCGCCGTTCTGAATACGCAGATCGCCGCTGGTGACGACTTTGGCAGTACCTCCCACAACTTCGCCGAAATGGACCCGGATGTCGCCCTTTGCCACGACCCGCACCCGCTGGCTGACGATTTCGTGCAAATGCACATTGCCGGCGGCGTTGACCGCGATTTCGCCCTGGCAGTGGGCCAGATGGGCGTCACCTTTGGCATTGACCTGCACCCGCTCGCCACTCACCTCGGCCAGACGTGCGTTGCCCCTTGCATTGACAGAGACAGCACCCCCCGCCTGATGGATGTGGACATCTCCTCTGGCGTTGACTGTGACTGGCCCGTTCACCTCGCTGAGATGGGCATTCCCGTGGACTTCTCTGGCATTCAACGAGTCAATCGCGGACGCCTGCAAATCACCGCCGATCTCTTGTATTTGTAACACACCTGCACCCGTCACTATGGCATTGCCACCACAGTAAATAATGCCAACCCCGCCACTCAGACCGTCAACCGACAGATCACCATTCACTTCAATCTCAACCTGCACCCACGCAGGCACAAAAATGACGCAATCCCCATTACATTCTACCCGCAGCGTACCATTCGCCTGTCGTAGGGAAGGCGCTTCGCCTGAACCGTCGGCGCGGATGAGGCTGCCCTCCTGTCCGTGTACTTGCAGATTGCCATTCACGTAGATGTGTACAACAGTACCTTCTGCGACTTCAGTTCCCTGATGGCTTACCATTTTTATATCCTTCCCTCTGATTGTGCATTGGCAGGACAGGCATCCAGGCCGTCCTATGTTTCGCCTTCCAGCCGGCGCATGGCCTCGGCATAGGTCAGTTCCCCAGATTCCAGGGCTTCGAGTATCTTGCGCCGCTCCTTCTCCGAGACAGTCAGCACTTCCTCCTTGCCCGGTTCGTAGCCCAGGGCACGAATGACTTCGTGCAGCCGCCCGCGGATGGTGGGATAGGAGATGCCCAACTCTTCCTCCATCCGGTTCAGCTTGCCTTCGCAGCGCACGAATGTCAGCGCAAAGTGCATCTGCTCCGGAGACAGCCCAGCGAAGGGGGATTCGGCTACGAAGCGCCCCTCCACCCGGCTGTCACAGTTGCGGCAGTAGAAGCCGGTGACGGTCAGATTGCCGGCTTCACAGATAGGGCACTGCTTGGGTAATTTGTTCACAAGGCACGTCCCAAACCCTGAGAGGTGGCATAGCCGGTCATCTCCACGCCCTGCTCCATCCGCCGGTAACGCCGTTGCAGTCCGTGGCCCGCGGCCACCAGCAGATCGCCTGTGCGGGCCAGCACCTCACCCATCACAGAAGAGGTGTTGATTTCCCGTGCCGCCTGGCTCTGCGCAGCCTCGCGCAGCAGTTCCTGGTGGCGTAGCTGGTTTTGACGAATCAGTTGCTCAGTCATCATTTTGGTTTCTCCGTTCAAGAATTG
>JAHDWH010000167.1 GCA_023384455.1 Caldilineaceae bacterium
GTACCGCGTCTTTTTCCCTTTGTCTACCCCTTTTCTGAAAGAGCCAAACTCAAGGGGGTGAGCAGTTACCTCACGTTTCACGCTTCACTCGTCACTCAAACCAACACTCCGGCAACACCTCTTTCTCCACCTCCAACAACTCCCGAATAATCGCATCGGCGTCGGCGATGGAATTGACCAGCGGGTCGGTGAGCATCGCCCGGCGCAGGAGGGTGCGGTCGCACTTGGCCACGGCCTCGGCGGTCAGCTCGTGGGTGTCCAACACCTGCTGCTGGAGACCGAGCAGACCCCGGGGCATCTCGCCCACAGGCCGGGGGCGGGGACCCTCCATATCCACATCGCAGAGCAGTTCCAGAAAGGCGTCGTCGGCCATATTTGTGACCGCGCCCCGGTTGGTGGTATTGACGTAAAAGGGCCGGCCCAGATTGCCCACCATCGCTTCGATGATGTCCGTGGCGTGATCCGGGCCGAGGGTCGTCATATATTGGCCGATGGGTGTGCTGCCGCTGACAAAATCCTGCACCTGATCCCACATCGCGGCGTGGCGCTCGTAGCGGTCCTCCGTCTCCCAGATTGCCAACGGCGGGATGCGATCTTTCAGCACGCCCCGGCCCTGATAGAAGGGCACGTACTCTTTGGTGTGGGAGACACAGACCGGCACATAACCGAAAACTTCGTATAGTTGATGGGCGATGCTGTTGTTGAGCCACGCCTTGGCGCCGGTGTCGCCGCCGGTGTCCTCTGTGGCGGCTTGGCGGCGGATGGAGTCGGCGATGGCGGGCAGCACATCCCGCCCGTCAAACTCGGCCCGCAACATCCACGTAAAGTGGTTCACCCCGGCGATGCGCATATCGAAGCGACGGTCAATGTCGTCGCTGTAGTCGTCGGGGAATTCGATGATGCCGGCCCGGCCTGCATAGCGCTTTTTGATGTGGGGCATATGCAGGCTGTCGCAGAGGGCAAAGCTCTTGAGGTTGGGCGCAAAGCGCATCAGCCCGATGCCGTGGACGGTGGAGGGGTTGATGTAATTGATCACCCAGGCGTCCGGGCAGAGGCGTTCGATGTCCGCCACGCATTGGAGAATCAGCGGGAACTCGCGCATGGCCCGGAAGATGCCGCCGGGGCCGATTGTGTCGCCGGAACACATCCGCACGCCGTACTTTTCCGAGATGGCGCAGTCCATCCCCCGGTATTTGACCGTCTGGCGGGCGAAGCTGAGGACGACGAAATCCGCGCCGGGCAGCACATCTTTCCAATCGCTGGCCGCTTCGATGCGCAGATTGACGCCGTTGTGCCGGGCCACCATTTCGCCCAGCCGGGCCATCTGCTCCAGCCGCTGGGGGTCTGTATCCACCAGGGCCAGTGTGCCGTTGTTCAGGTGGGGCGAGTGGACCATCTGCCAGATGGCCTGCCGCCCAAAGAAGAGACTGCCCGCGCCGATGACGACGACTTTGGGGGATTGGGTGGGGGATGGCATGGAGGATTCCTTTCGATGTGGAGGATGATGAGATAGTGAGATGATGGGAGGATCGCCTTACCCCATCACCTCATCATCAAATTCTGGTTTTCTCCGTCCGGTTATCGCGCAATCTCTATAATACTTTCCGCCAGAATCGCGCTGTTGATCTCCCCGGCGTGGACCCGGCGGATGATGCCCTGGCTGTCGATGAAGAAGGTAGTCGGCAAGCCCAGAATGCGGTATTGCCGCCCGACGGCGGTGTCACCGTCCAGCAGAATGGGAAAGGTGATGCCGAACTCTTCCAGAAATGGCCCCACAACCCCGGTCTCTTCGCCCTGATCCACGCCGACAACCAGCAGATCATCGCCATAGCGTTCATAAGTGGCCTGGAGCGCGGGCATTTCCGCCCGGCAGGGGCGACACCAGGTGGCCCAGAAGTTGAGGATTACCGGCTTGCCCTGAAGATCGCTCAGTTTGACCGGCTCGCCGGTGTCGAAGCGGGTGAGGCTAAAGTCCGGCGCGGGGTGATCCACCGCGGGCTGGGGTGTGCGCACAGCCGGGGGCGCGTTGGCGGGCAGCCGGCTATACCAGAGCCAGCCGCTGCCGAAAATGAGGATTGAGAAGAAGGCGATTGTCCAGCGGTTCATAGTCATTGGGGACTGGGGATGGGGGATCGGGGATTGGGCTGTTTCCCAATCCCCGATCCCCAGTCCCCAATCCCTTCTCTCCTTATTCCCAGGAACTGTGGAAGACGCCTTCCTTGTCCGTGCGCTCGTAGGTGTGGGCGCCGAAGAAGTCCCGCTGGGCCTGGAGCAGGTTGGCGGGCAGGTTGGCCGTGCGGTAGCTGTCGTAGTAGGCCAAGCTGGCGCTGAAGGCCGGGGCGGGAATCCCCCGCTCGATGGCGGTGATAACCACTTTGCGCCAGGCCGGCAGCCGCTGGGTGACCGCATCCCGGAACTGGTCGTCGATGAGCAGGTTGACCAGGGCCGGCTCCCGCTCGAAGGCTTCGGTGATGCGGTTGAGGAAGCGGGCGCGGATGATACAGCCATCCCGCCAGATCGAGGCAATTTCGCCCAGATTCAGGTTGTAGTTGTATTCCTGGCTGGCGATGCGCAGCAGGGACATACCCTGGGCGTAGGCACTGATTTTGCTGGCGTAGAGGGCATCCCGCACCGCGTCGATCAGTGCCTGGCGGTCGCCGGTATAGGGCGCGTTCTGGGGGCCGGGCAGGATGGCCGACGCCGCCACCCGCTCGCTCTTCAGGCTGGAAATGATGCGTCCTGTCACCGCGCTGTTGATGGTGGGGATGGGCGCGCCCACGTCCATCGCGTTCTGGCTGGTCCATTTGCCCGTGCCCTTCTGCGCGGCCTTGTCCAACACCCGGTTGACCAGCGCATCCCCGGTCTCCTCGTCGATGCGGCGGAAGATTTTGCTGGTAATCTCAATCAGATAGCTGTCCAGCTCGCCGCTGTTCCATTCGGTAAAGACCTCGGCCAGCTCGGCCGCGGTAAGGCCCAGCACCCCGCGCAGGATGTCATAGGCTTCGGCGATGAGCTGCATATCGCCGTACTCAATGCCGTTGTGGACCATTTTTACGTAGTGGCCCGCGCCCCCCGGCCCCAAATAGGCCACGCAGGGCTTGCCATCTTCCGGCGCTTTGGCGGCAATGGCCCGCAGCAGGGGCGCAACCGATTCCCAGCCCGCCTGGGGGCCGCCGGGCATAATCGACGGACCCCAGAGCGCGCCCTCTTCGCCGCCGGAGACGCCCACGCCCATATAGACAATGCCCGTGTCGGCCATCTCTTTGCTGCGCCGTTCCGTGTCGTGAAAGAGGCTGTTGCCTCCGTCCATCAGAATATCGCCCGCTTCCAGCAGGGGGACCAGATCGCTCATCAGCATATCCACGGGCCGGCCCGCCTGTACCATCATAATTATTCGGCGGGGGCGGGCCAGGCTGGCGACCAGTTGGGGCAGGGTTTCCGTGGGGAGCAGCTTTTTGCCGGGATTCTCCGCCACAAAGTCGGTCATTTTGGAGGTGGTGCGGTTATAGACCGAAACGGTGTAGCCGTTGCGTTCCAGATTCAGGACCAGATTCTGGCCCATTACAGCCAGACCGATCAGGCCGATGTCACCTTGCGTTGTGAACATAGACTTGCACTCGCTTTCGTGGATGGAAGATTGATTTTTAGACCCTCTATCGGAGGGCATCTACTTGTGGATGTTGTTATCCAATTCCTATGCGTAAACCAAGCGCCCTTTCGGTTCTGGGATTGGCCGTCCTAATTCCCGCGCTGTTTCAATCCACTCTTGAATGATAATTTGCGCGTTGGCGAGGGCTTCTTGATAGGTTGCGCCATCCGCCAGGCAACCGGACAATTCGGGCACTTCTACGATAAAAGCGCTGTCTTCTTCACTCCAATAGATGATAATTTCATAGCGAATCATTCTTCACCTGCCATTCTGTATTTGAGGATGACGTTCCGCACTTGTTTCACTTGATACAGCTTCGCTTTTGCGCCTTGAGGTTGCAAGTTCAGAATCTCTTCGACGCCTTTTTGGGTGAAGATGTGGTGACTGCCGCGAATCCGTTCGTCAAAACCGAGACGGCGTAGCAATTGACACAAATCCGAAAAGGGAATATTGGCGTCGGATGTTCCGCGTAGTATTCTGTCCAGAGTTTTGTCTCGTTGAGCCATGTCACTTCCTTCGCGACCCATGATTTGTCAACGCATTGTTAACCCGTCTGCTGCCTCTCTTTGTCACGCGGCGTCAAGAGTATCAGTAGACCGCAATGCGGGCAAGGCTGACTCAAGACTTTGGACCGGTGACTGCGGACTACTGAGTATCACCTGCTATGCAGAATACCATAGATTGTCAAGCCGGCGAATCCCAGCCAAGCGGCAATGGGATGACTCTTGACCGTATGATTTCTGCTGTCTTTTCTGCTGGGTCACGGTGGGTCTTCGAGTCTTTGCGTCCATACGCCACTTTCGAGTACACTTGCCCTACATCTTTGAACCGGTTTGTCCTTCCGTGTCTGCCACGAAAATCCAACCTATCTTGCATCACCGGAGAGACCCCTATGCAACCCGTCTCACCCCACTTCACCCCCATCGATCTGAGCGAAATTTACAATTGGGATCGGGAGCTTCTGCCTTCGGGCCTGGAAGCCCCTGGGGGTCACGGCCCCCTGCGGGACAGCCAGTCGTTCAGCGGCATCCCCTTTCGGCTGGCGCAAGAGGACGTGCGCGAGAATGTGATTTGGCTGGATGTCTACGAGGCGGCCATCCCCCTGTATGACAGCCACGCCACCTGGCTGATCTTTCTGCATGCGGTGGAGGACAAGCCCACCAACTATCTGCGGGAGTTTGCCGACAGGGATGTGGACGGCAACGAATTGGGCGATCACGTGGCCGACTACACCCTGGAATACACCGACGGCACACGCCACGAGACGCCCATCCTGCGCCGCTTTGCCATCCAGCAGAGCCGTATCCGCTGGGGAGCCAGCCCCTTTTTGGCCGTGCCTGCCCTGCCCAATCTGGTCATTCCCGCCGCCGCGGAGGATGCGGCGCTGGGGCGACAGGCGCGGCCCTATGGCCGGGGCGAAACCCGTGTGGCCGCGGGCCGGGATCGGGTGGCGGAGAAGCTCTGGCTCTACGCCCTGCCCAACCCCCACCCGGAGAAAGCCATCCGCCAGTTGATTCTGACGCCGGCCAAAGAGCGGGCGGCCATCTGGGCGGTGACGGCCACCCAACTGGTCGAGCATCCCCTGCGCCCCGGTGTGCGGCGCAAAGTGCGGGTGACACTCCCCGACGACGTGACCCTCAACGGGCTGGGCGAATGCGAGGAGCTGGCGATTGATCTGGGCACAGTCATCTCGGCCCGGGCTGTGCTTGAATATGACCACGCGGCCTGGCTGGACGGGGAAGCGGTGGATGTCCAGCCCGAACCCTCCCCGCGGGAAATTGTGGTAGAGTATACGGCCCATCCCAGCGCCCGACTGCACATCGGCGCAGAGACGGTCTACGATCTGGCCGATCTGCCGGAGGAGGGAATTGTGGAGATTGCCCCCGCCTACCGCCCGGTCGCTGTGCGGGTGGTGGAGAAGGGGAGCGGGCGACAGGTGGCTGTGCGCATCCACTTTCACGGCAGCCACGGCGAATATCTGCCGCCCAGGGGTCGCCACCGCAAAGTCAACCCCCACTGGTTTGAGGACAATTACGGCGAGTTCGTCAACGGGCGCAACCAGTACAGCTACATCGACGGCCACTGCGAAGTGGACCTGCCCATCGGCGATGTCTACGTGGAGATTACCAAAGGCTACGAGTGTGCGCCCATCCGCACAAAAGTCGTCGTCGGCCCGGAGACTGCCGAACTGACTTTCGAGTTGGAGCGGGTGTTGGGCTGGCGGGAGAAGGGCTGGGTCACCGCCGATACCCACGTCCACTTTCTCAGCCCCAGCACGGCCCTGCTGGAAGGCCAGGCCGAGGATGTTCACGTCGTCAATCTGCTCGCCAGCCAGTGGGGGGAGATGTACAGCAATGTGAGCGATTTTGACGGCAGAACGACCCTGGGCGCAAAGGAGTTTGGCGGGGACGGGGAATTTCTGGTGCGGGTGGGCACGGAGAATCGGATGCAAGTCCTGGGCCACATCTCCCTGCTCGGCTACAGCGGTCGGATGATCCACCCCCTCTGCACCGGCGGTCCCTCCGAGTCGGCCCTGGGCGACGCGCAAGAGGTAGTGATGGCCGAGTGGGCCCAGCGCTGCATCGAGCAGGGGGGGTTGGTGGTGATGCCCCACGCCCCCAATCCCCAGTTGGAGCGGGCCGCGGATATTGTGCTGGGGCTGGTCAACGCCATCGAACTGATGACTTTCAACCCCCACGACGCCCAACTCAACCCCTACGGCATTGCCGACTGGTATCGCTATCTCAATCTGGGCTATCAGGTGCCGCTGGTGGGCGGCTCGGACAAAATGGCCGCGGCCTCGCTCCTGGGCGGTGTGCGCACCTACGCCCATCTGGGCGGGCGGGAATTTTCCTATGAGAATTGGATGGCGGCGGTGCGGGCGGGCAATACTTTTGCAACGGTTGGCCCCCTGGCCGAGTTGCTGGTGGAGGGGGTGGCGCCGGGCGGCCAGGTGAAACTGCCCGCGGATGGCGGCTCCATCGACATCACCTGGCGGGTGGAATCGACCCGGCTGCCCATCTGGGAGGTGGAGACGGTCATCGACGGCCACGCCATTGATACGTGGATGATCGGCAACGATTTGCAGGCCGAGGGAGGCATCCGGCTGCCCATTTTTGAATCCTGCTGGGTGGCTCTGCGGGTGCGGGGCAGCTATGGCAGCCGGATCAACGACATCGCCGCCCACACCAGCGCGGTGCAGGTGTTGGTGGGGGATCAGCCCCTTTTCAACGAAAGCGACGCCGATGCTGTGCTTTCCCAAATCGAGGGGTCGATGGCCTATCTGAATGTCCTCGCGCCCCGGCCCGCGGATGCCAGCCGCCTGCGCCGTATGCGGGCTGTGCTGGAAGGCGCGCACAACCGGCTGCACCAGCGCATGCACCAGCACGGGGTCTATCACAAACATACGCCGATGCACAAGCACAGCGGGTAGGGGCGCAGGGGAGAGGGTGCGACGCACTCGCCACACAATTTTTGCACGGGAGTACTCTTTTGGCGAGTGCGTCGCACCCTCCGAGTAGTCACCGAACTTCCTAAAATTGATACCCCCGCCTCTCCCTGCTATACTGGACCTATGCCGATACACATCCACCCGACGCCCAACCCAAACGCCCACAAATACACCGCTGCCGGGCTGCGTTTTGTGGGGCCGCTCAATGCGTCTACCCCGGAGGAAGCGGCCCGACACCCCCTGGCCGCCCGTCTCTTTGCCCTGGAAAGCGTCTACAATGTCTTTCTGGTGCAGGATTTTGTGACGGTCAACAAAGTGGCGGGGGCGGAGTGGGGGGAAGTGGACGGGAATGTTGTTGGAATTATTGAAGAATTTTTGGAGGGCAGGTGATGGGATGATGAGATAATGGCGTAGTGTTCAGTATCCCATCATCCCATCATCCCCTCCCCACCGGAAAATGGGCCAATGCACACCAATTCTCACATAAACCCCGTCATCATCGCCTCGGAAAATGGCCGGGCCGGCGCGATTGCCGGAATGGAACTCCTGCATCGGGGCGGCTCGGCTATGGACGCCGCTGAGCTGGCCGCCCGTGTCACCGAAGACGACCCGGAAGAACATTCGGTCGGTTTCAGCGGCCTGCCCAATCTGTTGGGCCAGGTGGAGCTGGACGCCAGCCTGATGAACGGGCGTACCCTGGAAAGCGGCGCGGTGGCCGGTGTCCAGGACTACGGCAATGTCATCAGCCTGGCCCGCAAGGTGATGGAAGAGTTGCCCCACGTCCTGCTGATGGGCCGGGGCGCGGAACGTTTTGCCGGGGAGATGGGGCAGAAGCCCGCTGATCAGCGCTCCTTTGCCTCGCTGGAACGCTGGCGCAAACGCTTTGAGGAGACCGGCGTCGAACTGACCGGCGAAGAGTTGCGCCATCTGGTTACCCGTCTGACCGTTCCAATGCACCTGCGGGATCGGGTGCCCCACGGCACGGTCAATTTTCTGGTACGCGACAGTCACGGCGATCTGGCCTCGGCGGTCAGCACCAGCGGTCTGGGCTGGAAGTATCCGGGCCGGGTGGGGGATTCGCCGATTATCGGCGCGGGCAACTACTGCGACAATCGCTACGGCGCGGTGGCCTGCACGGGCAGCGGCGAACTGGCGATTCGGGTCTCTACGGCGCGCAGCCTGATTCTCTATATGAAAATGGGGATGGATTTGGCCGCAGCCGGTCAGGAGTGTCTGGCCGAAATTGAACAGTTGTCCCCCCGTCCCGGCCAGTATATGAATATCGTTGCGATGACCCCGGACGGCCAGCACGCAGGCTTTTCCACAACGGCGGGCAAACGCTATCTCTACTACACGGGGGAGATGGCTGAACCCCAGATGGGGGAGAGGATGACCTCTGAGCCGGTATAGTAATTTGGCATTGGATACCTTTGATCTGTTGTGTTCCTTTTGTCCCACTATTTTCGAGGAGGAAACCCATGAGACGACAGTTTCATAGAAATCAGACGGGGCTGCTGGTGGTGGCGCTGGTAACGATCCTGGGGCTTGTGCTGGCTGCCTGTCAGCCGGCGACGCCCGCGTCTGCCCCAGCCCAGCCCGGGGCCCAGAGCGGCGGAGAAGCGGCCGCACCGGCTGCCGCCGCGCCGGTGGTGTTGAAGTACCTGAAGCTCAACGATCCGGTGGAGGCTATCGCCTACGCCAAAATCGAAGAGGAGTTCCGCAAGATCGATGGGGGCAAGTGGGCGAATGTCTCTATCGAGTACGATACGGTGGACTTTCAGGACCTCTTTCCGAAGATCGAGACATCCGTCGCCGCCGGTGTGGAACTGGACATTATTCAGGCTGACGGCCCGGATATGAAACACTACGCCTGGAATCAGGTGCTGGTCCCCCTGGCGGAGTACTACACTGCGGATGAGATCGCCCAGTTTGCGCCCCAATCCATCGAAGAGGGCAGCTATAAGGGCCTCTTTTACGGCCCGCCGTTGATGCAGTCCTGTTCGCTGATGTGGTACAACAAAGAGCTGACAGACGCCGCGGGCGTCCAACCCCCGGCAGACCTGGCCGAAAGCTGGACAATGGCCGAAGCCCTGGATGCCTGGCAAAAGACGACCGTAGACAGCGACGGCGACGGTACGCCGGATGTGTGGGGCGTGCGCTGGGGTCAGGGCACCTGGACCGGCGACTACGAGCACGGCATTCTGCGCCGCTCCGCCGGCGCGCTGGGTTCGCCCACCTACGCGGGGATGGGCGCGGATGGCATTACCTTCCAGGGCTACTTCGACACACCGGAAGCCATCGAGTCTATGCAGTTCTATCAGGACATGCACCGGACCTGGAAAGTCACGCCGATTGAACCGATCCCCAACATCTTCCAATCCAAGAAAGCCGCCTTTGCGGTCTGGCCGGACAATATGCTGGGGGACATCAATGCCCAGTATCCCGCGGGTGACTTTGAGTTGGGTGTGACCGGTATCCCCTATTTCCAGAGCCAGATTTGCCACACAGGCTCCTGGCACTACGGCATTTCGGCCAACACAAAGCACTTCGACGAGGCCCTGGCCTTTGTCAAGTTTGCTGCGGGCAAAGAGGGTTCCCGCATCTACTACGAGGCCCTGCGCCAGTTGCCCGCGCATCTGGGGCTGCTCAACGAACTGGCCGAATACAACACCTATCCCCAGTCGCTGATCAAACAGGGCTTCGAGCAGTTCGGTATCCCCCGCATCCAGACGCCGGGCTACACCGAATATCAGCAGGTCTTTGCCGAGGTGGCGATTAATGTGGCCGCCGGCGCAGATGTGGCCCAGCAGATGCACGACGGGGCCAAGCAGATCGAGCAGTTGGTGGCGAAGTATAAGGGGTGGAATGAATAATGGATGATGGGATGATGGGATGGTGTTCACCATCCCATCATCCCATTTGGAGTAACGCATGTCCGCATCTTCTTCGTCTTCCCCCAGTTGGTGGACATTTATCCAGCGGCGCAAGACCCGCAATGCGATTGTTGCCGGGCTGTTTGTGCTGCCCGCGATTGTCAACTTTCTGATCTTTCGCTACATCCCCATCCTGTGGGCGGCCCGGGCCAGCACCTGGCAGTACAGTCTGCTGGGCGGCTACCGGGAGTGGATCGGCTGGGATCACTACCTGCGCGCCCTGGAAGACCCGATTCTGCTCAAATCGTTGCAGGTGACTTTCACCTACGTACTCGTGAAATTGCCCCTGGAAGTAGCCCTGGCCCTGGCCCTGGCCCTCTTCACCAACCAGGCGTTGCGGGGGATGGGCAGCCTGCGCACAATCGTCTTTACGCCGGTGGTGATGTCGATGGTTGTGGTTTCGGTGGTCTGGGCGCTGATCCTCAACGCAGATTCCGGCCTGCTCAACGCACTGTTGCGTATGTTCGGCCTGCCCAAACAGATTTTCCTCTCCAATCCCAACCTCTCTCTGCCGTCGATTATCACGACGACGATCTGGAAAGATGTGGGCTTCAGCACGATTTTGATTGTGGCCGGGCTGAAAGGGATACCGGGCATCTTCTACGAAGCCGCGGTGATTGACGGGGCTAACCGCTGGCATCTCTTCCGCCACATAACCCTGCCACTCCTGCGCCGTACTCTCTTTTTTGTCGTCGTCACCCAGACGATCTTCAGCTTTCAGGTCTTTATTCCCGTCTATTCCATGACCCAGGGGGGGCCGATGGATTCGACAAAAGTGCTGGTCTACTACATCTACCAGTTGGGCTTTCGCTTCCAGGATATGGGCTACGCGGCCGCGGTCTCGATGATTCTGCTGGCGATTCTGCTGCTGATCAGCGTGACCCAAATCCGTTTCCTCCGTTCAGATGTGGAGTATTGAGTTGAATTCCCCCTCTGCACGCACCATCCCATCCTCCGCCCAACTGCGGCTGCAACGGCTTGCGGGTAGCCTCTTTGTTGTGGTCACCTATGGGCTGCTCACCGCCCTCTTTGTGACGCCCCTGCTCTGGATGATCGGCAGCAGTCTGCGCCCCAGCCCGGAGGTCTTCCAGTACGTCTTCCCCCTCAGTTGGCGTACATTTGTCCCCATCCAATTCACCCTGCAAAACTTTCAGGATATCTTCGGGCTGTCGGAGCAGGGGCGCACCCTGGGCTTTCAGTTTGGCCGGGCGCTGCTCAACACAGCCTTCGTTTCGACTGCGGTGGTGGGCAGCTCCCTCGTCTTCAACACCCTGGCCGCCTACTTCTTTGCCCGGCTGGATTTCCCTTATAAGAATGTGCTGCTGGTCTTTGTGCTGGGCACATTTTTTGTCCCCCAAGAGGCCACAATCGTCCCCCTCTATATCGTCGTGCGGGAGCTGGGCTTTGCCAACACCTATTGGGCGCTGATTCTGCCCTGGTACGCCAGCCCCTTTGTTATCTTCGTCCTCTCCCAGTTTTTCCAGGAGATCCCCAAAGAGCTGGACGAAGCCGCAATTATCGACGGCGCGTCCCTGCTCGGTGTGCTGCGTTATGTGATTGTGCCCAATGCCCGGGTCGGGTTGCTCACCGTCAGTCTGCTGGAATTCCAGTTCATCTGGAATCTCTTCTTCTGGCCGCTGATTGCGGTGGGCAAGAAGGAGTTGCAGGTGATTCAGGTGGCCGTCGCCACTCAAATCACCCAGCGGGAGATCGCCTGGGGGCGCATCTTTGCGGGCAGTGTCGTCGCCAGTCTGCCTGTCATTCTGCTCTTTCTGGCCCTGCAACGCTACTTTGTGGATGGGGTAGCGCTGAGTGGGTTGAAGGGATAGCCGTTGCGTATTGCATACGGTGGCGAAGCCACGATTTGCGTGGGGAAACGGGAAGACGTGAAACGTGAGATCACATCACGACACATCACGTTTCACCGGTCTGGCCGAGAAAATAACCCATATGCGTTAGTTCTTCGCCGGTACGGAGTCTTGCGCATTCTTTCGTTCGCCAAATGAGGAAGTCCAATGACCTTTCGCACACTGATTTCCACCGATGAATTGACCGCAATCCTGGGGACAGCCAGGCTGGTTGTTGTAGATTGCCGCTTTTCTCAGGCCGATAAAGCCGGGGGGCGCACGACCCACGCCGAAAGCCACATCCCCGGCGCGGTCTACGCCCACCTGGACGAAGACCTGGCCGCGCCGATGACGGCTGACCGTTCCGGTGGCCGCCATCCCCTGCCCACGCCGGAAGTCTTCGCCGCTACCCTTTCGGCCTGGGGTATCGACAACCAGACGCAGGTTGTGGCCTATGACGACGGACCCGGCGCAATGGCCGCCCGTTTTTGGTGGATGGTGCGCTGGCTGGGCCACGAGGCGGTGGCTGTGCTGGATGGGGGATGGGCGGCCTGGCAGAGGGAGAACCGGCCTGCGGAGAGCAGCACGCCCGCGCCTTCACCGGCCCAATTTACCCCACATCCACGCCCGGAACTGGTTGTGAACGCGGACAGTGCATTGCAATATACGGCCAGCGGCGGCGCGCTGCTCATCGACGCCCGGGCTGCCGACCGCTTCCGGGGCGAGAACGAGACCCTCGACCCGGTGGGCGGCCACATCCCCGGCGCGACGAACTACTTCTACGGCCAAAATCTGGCCGATGGCCGCTTTCGCAGCCGGGAGGAGCTGGCCCAGCGCTTCCACGCGCTGCTCGGACAGCGGCCCACCGCCGAGGTTATCCACTACTGCGGCTCCGGCGTGACAGCCTGCCACAATCTGCTGGCGATGGAACACGCGGGGCTGGGTCTGGCCCGCCTCTATCCCGGCTCCTGGAGCGACTGGATCAGCGATCCGGGCCGGCCCCGGGCCTAGCAGCCTGTCGGAGAGAGAAGAAATAGAACGCGGATGACGCGGAAAGGGCTGATTTTCGCGGATAGAACCGAGAAAAATCCGGCTTTTTCCGTACTTCTGTACTGGTCAAAAAGATCGTGAAATCTGCCCTGAAAATAGCCATTCGTACGTCGGACTGTTAGTCCGACCAGCGACGTTGCAGGTCCGTCGGACTAACAGTCCGACCTACATTTTCATCCCCCGTGGCGCAACGAAGTCGCATGAGGAACTATTCTGTGCTACTCCGACAGCCTGCCAGGGTCGGGCGTCGCTGTATCAATACGCAAACAGATGGACCCAAAATTGAAACGTAAAACGTGAGATCGAACGGCGATCTCACGTTTTACGCTTCTCCCCTTACGCATTAAAGTTGCACTATACCGCCCGCTTGCGTATACTGTGCGTCAAGTGGGCGGCTGCAACATCGATAGTACCCCATTGCACCCCGCGCTGCCCCGCAGAACCAAAATGTACCTGTTCTGCCACCCCACCCTGCCCCTCCCCATTCCAGGGAGGGCAGTGGATCGACTCCTCCCCCACTGTGGGGGAGGTTGGGTGGGGGTGAGCAGTTACACCAAAACGTACTTGGCTGGCCTCACAGCGATTCGAGCCAGGCCAGCAGTCCCTTGTGTTTGTTCTGTTCAACTTCATTCTTTTGCCTGTCAGGAGCGGTAGCATTGCCTGGGGCGGCGGGTCCCGCGCTCCACGGCCTGGGCATCCACCCCGGCGCATGACCAGCCGCATAGCCAGCGTTGCGGTGGTCAAAGGCCGGATTGAGCAGTTCCACGCCGGCGTGGAGGAGGATGTACTCGGCCCAGCGGGCTTGGCGCTTTTTGACACGAAAGTACATTTTTTGGGAATCGAATCCATACCAGAATGTGTCCACGCCGTACCCTTTGAGGATGTCGATGGCTTCATTCATTGTATGCTGCCCCCCTTTGTCAGCGCGCTGAATCTGCAATTCATAGCCCAGATCGCCATAAGCGAGCCCGCGAATGAAGCCTTCCAGTGTATCCAAAAAATTGAGAGGACCAAACAGATCGTCGAAGTAATCCATTGCGGACATTGAATTTTCCTTTGTATAGACTGGTGCTGTGGAAGTGGATCGTTTTTATCAAATCCAACACAATTAGAACGTATGTTCTGATTGTATCACACAATCTTGCCAGCGCGCCAGCGCGTTGGGTGCGCCCCAGGAATGGGGGCAACCGATTCCCGGAATCAGCTACTCGCTCCCCCAATCTGGGATGCACCCGGTGCATTTCAGTTGTAGGGCGAATTAGCAATGTAGTGTTACATCTGCTTGTGACCTGGAGGGTCACGTGGATATTTCGATTGCTTTTGGAGACCGAATCGTTTCTATCCCAGATAGCATCTTTCTGGCGATTCTGTGCCTGTTGCTCTTTTTGCGGTACAGGCGGCAGGTATTGGCGGATCGCGGTCGCTGGGAGGCAACCCGCAGACCGGTTCCGCCTAGCCTGACTGCTGGTCCGTCTGCTTTTGATGTGATGTATACCGGGTCATCAGGCTGTTTTTGGTCATTTGCCGGCGCGCTGGTTATGTTCTTTATCGCAATGTTCGGTCTTGATCTGCTTCTGGCAGAAGGGGCGTATACCCGTGACATTTTGTATGTGCTGTTTAGTGGTTAATGAATGAATCACCACCCCTACTTCAACCTCCTCCTTCACAGCGACGACGAGCTATCCGCCCATCTGGGCGAGGCTATCACCGAGCGCGTCACCCTGCACGAATGGCCGCTCTCCTGGGTGCAACAGCTGACCACCGCAGGCGGGCGGCGGCTGATCTACAAAAGCCAGGCTGTGCCGTCGGTAGAGAGTGCGTTCTACGCTGGGGCCCGTTCCCCCCTGCTGGTCGCTGCCGAAACCCTCCTGGCAACAGACGATCACAGCGCGCTGCTCATCGAATGGATCGACGGGCAACCCCTGGGAAAGATGGATTGGAGCA
Organism: Caldilineaceae bacterium; assembly: GCA_023384455.1. GTDB lineage: Bacteria > Chloroflexota > Anaerolineae > Caldilineales > Caldilineaceae > JACQGT01. Next base: position 14,875 of record JAHDWH010000167.1, read on the forward strand.
GTGTGGATGTGGTGGAATTGGCCGGGAAAATCAGCGAGGAAATCGGCGGGGTAGCACTGCACAATAGCGTGGAGTCATGAGCACCACTTTTCGATGAGTTTTA